>SBAX01000160.1 GCA_005240095.1 Phycisphaera mikurensis | reverse complement strand
TGACTCGCTTGGATCAGCTTGCCCTGGTGAGCCGCAAGGTCTTCGCCGGGAAGATGCGCGGCGAGCGGCTGACCAAGCGCCGCGGGGAGTCCGTCGAGTTCGCCGACTATCGCAACTACGTCCTAGGCGATGACCTTCGCTTCCTGGACTGGAACATCTACGCCCGGTTGGAGAAGCTGTTCATCAAACTTTTCTTGCAGGAAGAAGACCTGCACGTCAGCCTGCTCATTGACACCTCAAAAAGCATGGACTGGGGCCAGCCCCACAAGGGCCTGTATGCCAAGAGGGTGGCGGCCGCCGTCGCCTACATCGGCCTGATGAACTTCGATCGCGTCAGCCTTTACACGTATTCGGATGGCCTGACCGACCAGCTCGCCGGGGTGCGCGGGCGGCGCTGGATGTTCAAGGTCATTGACTTCCTTTCCCGCGCCGAATGCGACGGCCCCAGCAACCTGCCGGCCACCGGCAAGCAGTTCGCCATCCGCCACCCGCAGCCCGGCATCGTGCTCATCCTGAGCGACTTCTTCGAGAAGGCCGGTTACGAAGAAGGGCTCAAGTTCCTCCTCGGGCGCAAGTACGACCTCTACGCCGTGCAGGTCCTCAGCCCAGAAGAGATCGATCCTACTCTCGTCGGCGACCTGCGCCTTACCGATGTCGAGGATGAGGACGTGGCCGAAATCAGCGTCAGCCACGCTCTGCTTGCGCGCTATCGGACCAACCTGCAAGCCTACTGCGAGACCATCCGGGAGTATTGCACGCGTCGCGGTGTCAACTACCTGTTCACCAGCACGCAAGTCCCGTTTGATCAGATCATTCTCTCCTACTTCCGCCAGCGGGGATTGATCCAGTAAGGCCCATGATCGCCGGAAGCCTCCACGAACCCGGCAGAATCCGGTTGAGCCGTCTGCCTTCCGCGTAGATGATGCCGCAGATGCCGACCCTTGAGGAAGTCATCATCGAACCACCGGCCGAAGGCGTGATCGTCGATCCGATGACGTGGTTCGACACGCCCGGGCCCTTCGAGCTGGAGATCGGCTGTGGCAAAGGAGGGTTCCTGCTACACCGGGCCCGCTCGCACCGTGAGGCGCGCCTGCTGGGCATCGAGTGGGCGAACAAGTACTTCCGCTTCGCCGCCGATCGCATGGCCCGTTGGCAGATCACCAACGTACGCATCATGCGCACGGACGCCAAGACCTTTGTCATGCGACACCTCCCCCCGGACTGCGTCAGCGTGCTGCACCTGTACCACCCGGACCCCTGGCCCAAGAAGCGGCATCACAAACGGCGCCTCGTGCAGGCCGACTTCGTCGAGGCCGTCATCCGCGTCCTGAAGCCGGGGGGTCGCTGGCTCATTCAGTCCGACCATGGCGAGTATTTTGACCAGATTCGCCAAGTCGTCGCCGCCCGGCCGGAGCTGGCCGAGGGCCCCTGGGACGAACTGGCGGATCATGACGCCACCGATTGGGGAGGCACCAACTATGAGATAAAGTATGCCCGCGAGGGCCGCCCGATCTATCGCGCCGCCTATCGCAAGGTAGACGGCTAGCCGCACTGCCGAGAGGTTGGCTCAAGAACATGGCTGCCATTGAGAAGCCCGTTCCCGCGCCGTATCCCTTGTCGGACCGACGGAGTCCATCCGCCAAGGGGCAACCTGCGCTCGTCGTCCATCCGGCGCGCGGAGCCGCGAAGAACGCGAAGGTCATCCTCATCCCCTTCGAGCCGCGGCATGCCCTGCACATCGCCCGATGGGCAAGCGGCGACGATTTGCGCTGGCTCGCGCCCAACACGCCGCCCCCGCTCACTGCCTCCAAGGTCCTCTCCTGGAAGAAAGAGAATGGCGAGGCCCTGGTGCTCGCCACAGCCAACGACTTGACCCCTTTTGGCTACGGCGAGCTGAACCTGATGCGCAATCGAGAGAACTGTTTCTGGCTCGGCCATATCGTCGTGCGTCCCGATCTTCGCCGCCGCGGAATCGGGGCCCTGCTGCTCCGCGGCCTCGTGGCTCGAGCCTTTGACCATCATCGCGCCGAGCGCGTCTCGCTCATCGTCTTTCCCGACAACGAGGCGGCCATTCGCTGCTACCGGCGCAGCGGCTTCGTCAAAACCGGCGACGAGTTCCACCAGTTCCTCACCTCCCGCGAAGTCCATCGGCTCTGCCGCATGGAGATCAGCCGCGAGGCGTGGCGAGAGCATGCTCACCGTAAGCGCCCCGGGCAGTAGATATGTTCGAGCTGGGTGCCCATCCTTTGTGCAGCAAGGGTGGGGGCTCGATCATCGACCCCCGAGAGCCGTTTCGGCTACCGCCGCGTCGTTTCTCATTTCGATCATCGTGACCCCACCCATCGCTGCGCGATGGATGGGCCACCCCCCTCGATTTGGGAGGGCGAGGCTCCTGCCGAGCCGCGGCTCGCCGGGAGGCTCGCCCTCCCGCGCGGCCCGGTCGCGATTGTCCACCCTAGTGGGTGGGCTCGACGTGGATGAGGACATCGGCGACTTCCGGCCAGCGCTCCCGGATCGCGTCCTTGACCTCGTGGGCAATGCGATGCGCCTCCCGCACGCTCAGTTCGGGATCGACTTCCAGGTGCAGATCCACGTAGACGTCCGGCCCCATCTTACGGATGAGGACTTTCTCCACCCGCCGGGCGCCGGCGACGGACGTGGCCACGCCGGGAATGTAGTCGCCCAACCCCAGGTCCGGGTGCGTATCCATCAGCTCGCCGATGGATTGACGCACGAAGCGCAGGGCATTGAAGGCAATGACACCGCACGCCGCGAGCGCCGCCCAGTCGTCGGCAGGCTCATAGCC
>SBAX01000270.1 GCA_005240095.1 Phycisphaera mikurensis | reverse complement strand
GTACGGGCGGCGGACGTTGCACACGACGAACTGAATCCCGAGGTCTCCTTTCCCTCGGGGCCTTGCCGGAGCCGACGATACGCCCGTCGGCTCTTTTTTGGCTGCTTCCAACCCGGTAATTACCGGATTACGCCCGACGATACCGCGTTTTCATGCCGGTAAACGCCTATCAATGCACGGAGTTGCAAAAGAGCCCGACGTGTGGTAAACCCTACAGAATAAGGGATTTTCGGTGCTTTTGGCGTGGCTTTTCGCTGCCCTGATAACGACGAGGTCCGAAGTTCGAATCTTCGTGGGCCCAGTGACGTTGGACATGCCGATCTCGCGGAACACATCCTAGGGCCCAGCCGATGGACATGTAAGCAGCGAGGTTCCCTCGTAGGGCACGAATGCTCCTGCGCCGGTGAGCAGATCAACGGCCGACAGCAGATCCGCCGGACCGCAGGCGACGCTGCGGTCGATGTCGCAGCGCGTTAAGGGCAGCGGCGGCTCGATCCCCCCGAGCAGGTTGTCGAGGAGCTCGCCGATGTCCGCCTGCTCGCTGAGGCGACTCCAATCGGCGTCCGCCGGCAGGCTTGCCTGGCAACAGCGTCGCCCGCTCGCCAAGTGGCGAACGCAGGTCCATTGTCCCGGCGTTACGCGGGGCTGGAACACGATCGTCACCAAAGCTCCCGTCGGCGTGACCGATGCCAAGGCGCGCGGTGGATCAACCGCCGGCACGGAGCTGATCTCAAAGTCCGCGGTGGTAGCGGCGGACATGTCTCGATCGAACTCCATCAGCAGCAGCATGTCGTTGAGGCGTATCAAGGAATCCTCGGGGTGGTGCGGCATGCGGGCGTCGATGGCGCAGTGACTGGGAGTGCAAGTCGGCAGGGGCTTGCATGGATTGACTTGGAGCAGCAGCGGTTGAGATGTGGTGGCGACGACGACCGGCTTGGGGGAGGCGTCGGTGATGAAAGACTGCGAGTTCAAGAAACCGATCTGATAGGAGCCACAGGCGTACTCGGAGATTGTGAGGCGAAGGGTCCCGCAGTACTTGGGCTCGCCGGTGTCCTGCACTGTGCCCTCGTCCTTCGACGCGCTGTATCGGTAGTAGAGGGTGTGATCATCGATCTCGATGAAGGCGGACTGCCCATAGAACAGGTAGTCGGGCCGCGTGATCTCGATGGCGTGCCCCTGCGACGGATCATGCCCGGGGACGACGCAGGCCCCATCGAGGCGCACAGAGCACTCGGTCCCCGCGCAGCCTGCGGCGCAGGTTCCGCACGGCGGCGCCACCCAGCCCAGCGGCAGGACCGCGGCGTTGGCGCCCGCGGCGGCGATCACCGTAGCCTGATAGGTTCGCGCGCCTTGGGGCAGGTCCGTTCCCCAGTCCGAGAGGAGAATGTTCGCTTCGACGATATCCTGCGGCGCGACCAGGGGGCTGCTGGTCGGATCGACTTCGATACCGTTCACTCTGACCGCCACGAGCGAGAACGTGGCCGCCTCGACTGTTGTCGTGACCATCATGCAAGCGGCGAATGCGACGTACGTTCTCGTGCCGGTCATTTCTCCTCCTTAAGGCTTCTCCGGAGGGCACTCCGGCAAGCCGGCTCCCAAGTAGGGTAAGAAAGTCTCAACACCACTAAGCAAATCGGCGCCCATAAGCAGGTCCGCCGGAGCGCAGAGGCTGCTGCGGTCGATGTCGCACTGCTCGGCCCGGAGCGCGGGGCCCACCATGCCCAGCAGATTGTCCAAGAGGTGCTCTACATCTTCCGAAAGACTCATCCGATCGCGGTTCGCGTCAGCGGGAAGGCTGCCCATGCAGCACTGTCGGCCGCTGTCCAGATGACGCAGGCACGTCCATTGCTTGGGGGAGATGCGGCGGTTCAGCATGACCGTGGCCGAGTTGCCGACAGGTGTTACGCTTGCTATTCCTGGCAGCACTCCCTCATTCGGAACGAGGACGACCTCGAAATCGGAAGGCGTCATGTCCCGCGCCGATCGGTCAAAAGTCATGACCATTTCACGCCAGAGGAGTCGAATCGTCGGATTCTCCGGCTCATGCGGGATGCGGGCGTCCGTATCGCAGTGAGCCGGATCGCAGGAGAGCAAGAGCGGCACGCACGAAGTAACGCTTAGGGTCAGTGGGTGGCCCGGCACGAGGACGATGTTGGGCGGACTTGCCGTGCCACCGACAAATGTGTCGTCGTCTGAAGTCCCGATGACGAACATCCCGCACGCCAGGGGGGACACGTCGAGAATCAGCGTTCCGACGTAGGCGGGAGCGCCGAGGTCAGGTCGCCCTACTGATTCGGTCTTGGTCATGAAGTAGCGCAGCGTTTCGAAGTCGACGTCTGCGGTGATCTGCTGTTCGGGGAAAAGAAAGTCGGCCCGCGTCACATCGATAAAGGCGCATTGCGTGGCATCGCTCGTAGCCTTCACGCAGATTCCGATGCAATTTGGATGTTCGGCAGGGCAATCGGGGGAACCCAGACACGCCATCAGGTCGGAAGGGACATCAAACCCGCAAGGAAGGACAAGTCCCCGTGCGCCACCTTGAGGCTCGGGAATGACCACCCTGGCTTGGGCGATTCGCACGCCCTCAGGCAAATCCGTTCCCCATCCCGACAGAAAGATATTCGCCTCGATGCGGTCGCCCGGTGCAACGGAGAGACTGCTCGTTGGCGGGATCGCGGTGCCGTTTTTCTTGACCGCCACGAGGGAATACAGCGCTGCATCCGCCTGCGCGGCGCTCACTAGCGCGCAAACGATGACCAAAACGGTTTGCTTCGTGACCGTACTCGTTCCGTGTTGAGGATCGCAAATGCCCTGATGGTACATTGGCCCCTTGCCCCGCCGCATTATATCAGAGACCGAGGCTGGAGGGACGCCCCGGAAGGCCGCCCTGACGCTACTGCGTCCGAGAAGAATGACACGTCTCCTGTGGTATGGCAGGGCTTACCCCTTAGGGGATCTGGGGCGGGCAGACCGGCAGGGAGCTTTCGATGTAGGGCGGCTCGAAAAACTGGGCGCCGTTGAGCAGATCGACGGCCATGAGCATGTCGGCCGGCAGGCAGGCCCCGCTCCGGTCCGTGTCGCACTGCTCGAAGCGCAGCGTCGGTTCTACGTCGCCGAGAAGGTTGTCCTTCAGGCGGGTCACATCCGACTCCAGGCTCAGCCGATTCCAGTTGACGTCGGCGGGGAGGCTTCCCACACAGCATTGTCTGCGGCTGTCGATGTGGTAGATGCAGGTCCACTGCCTGGCCGCGATGCGCCGGTTGAGCTCGATGGTCGCGGCATTGCCATCCGCCGTCACCGACGACACGCTGGTAAGCACGCCGCTGTCGGGAACGAGCGTGACTTGGAAGTCGGCCGACGTCATGGCCTCGGCCGAGGAGTCGAACTCCAGCTTGATCGTTCGAGTGTTGTATCGTTCCGTGACGTTGTTGGGGTTGTGCGGAATCCGCGCGTCGATCTCGCAATGCCCCGGATCGCACCCCAGCAGCAGCACGCAGGGCTCCACGGTGAGGACCAGCGGCTGCCCGAGGCCGGGGAAGGCCTTCGGCGGGACCTGCGTTCCCGCCACGAAGGTGCTCTCCGGCACAAACCCGAACGAGAAGATCCCGCACGCATGCGATGCCACGCTCAAACGAAGAGTGCCGCAGTACGTGGGAGTGCCGTCATCCGTCACGATGGCGCTCTCAAACAGCGTGCCGAAGTAATCGTAGTTGATCGCGCGAGTACTGACATCGGCGATCACCTGCAATCCGGCAAACAGGAAGTCGGGATGCTGTACGTTTACGAAAGCACATTGCGTGGGGTCATGATCCAGACCTTGGCAGCCGGAATCGCCGCATACGGGGTACTCCGGCGAGCAGTCGTCAGGAGATTCGCAGGGTGTGAAAGCAGCGGGGGGAGCGTCCCAGCCGCATGGCAGCACGGTGCCGTTTTGACCGCTATTGTAGCCGGACAGCATGTCGAGCTTGAATTCATAAGTGCCGATTCCGCCGGGCAGTTCGTCGCCCCATCCAGCCAGGTAAACCTCCGTCTCGACCTCATCTCCGGGGGTGACCGTCGGCGAGCTCGTGGGCGCAATGGGCACGCCGTTGATCGCCACGGCCTTAAGGGAAAACTCCGCCGCGTAGGCCGTGCCGTTCACCAGCAGGGCGATCATCCCCAGGACCCAAGGAGCTTCACGAGATGGTGAAGCCTCCGAGCCCGCAGGTCGAAGGATTCCCCCCTGCACGCCTTTCGGCGTGCGCGGTCGCCTGCTCTGGACATTACAAGCCACGGCCCACATCCCCCCGAAATGAACTTCGCATCGCCCATCATAGCGCGCCGCGCCTCACGATGTCATGCCACGCCGGGATCGCGTTTACCCATCATCCCGAGCAGGGGCGATAACAGCGTCGAGCTTCCGTGGAAATAGTTCTACCCGGCATGAACAAGAAGCTTTCCGAGACCGCCCTGGGTGCTATGGGTAAGGATTCTGCGGCGGGCACTCCGGGAGCGTGCACGGACCCGGATCGCAGAACAAGCCGTCGTTGACCAGATCGATGAGCATGGGCAGGTCGCCCGGCGCGCAGACTCCGCTTCGGTCCGTATCGCATTGCTCGATGCGCAGCGGTGGTTGAACGTCTACCTCCAGATTGGAAAGAAGCTCGAAGACATCCGCGAACTCGAGAACCCCGCTCCAGTCGACATCGCCGGGCATGCTGCCCATGCAGCACTGCCGATCGCTCAACTTGTGGCGGATGCAAGTCCAGTTCCTAGGCCGGATGCGCTGGTTAAGCACGATGGTGATCAGATCGCCTTCGGTCATCACTTCGGAGATCGAGGGGAGGGCACCCGTGCCGTAAACGATCACCTGGAAGTCGTCCCGAGTCATCCCTTCGGTCGACTCCGAGAACTGCATGACCAGCGTGTTGGTGGTGTATCGGATGGTCGGATTGTTGGGGTCGTAGGCGATTCGCGCGTCGATGTTGCAGTGCTCGGGCTGGCAGGCAATGGGGTAGGGCACGCATGAGGAGACTTGCACCGACATCGCCTGGAGTGATGGATAGACCCGGACAAAACCACCGGCGTCCCAGCCCTCGATGAAGCTTTGGTCGGGCACAAAGCCAATCGTAAACGTCCCACAGGCATTCGCCGATGCCTCGACAATCAGTGTTCCGATGTAGAAGGGAATGCCCGGAACAGGCAGCCCGCTCTCGTCCGTCATAACGCGGTAGCGGTAGTCAAGCGTACACATTTGCACGTCGTTGCAGGGGAAGGGCTCGCAGAATACGTGGGGCGGATCCGGCCTGGCGAATGCGCATTGCTGCGGTTCGTGGTTGGAGCCCACGCATTGCTGGCACGCGGCGGCAGCGCAGCTCGGATAGTCGATCGGGCACGACTCGGAATCCGAACACGCGATGGGATAGAGCGGGGCATCCCACCCGCACGGCAGCATCGTCCCATTCCCCCCGCTTCGAAAGCCGGCGGAGCCCGCGATCGTTGCCTGAACCAAAACGACGCCCTGGGGCAGATCCGTGCCCCAGCCGGAAAGCAGGATTTCCGCTTCGATGCGGTCACCCGGCTCAACGGTCAGGCTCGACGTCGGCACGATCGCCGCGCCGTTCCTCTTGACCGCCTTGAGTGCAAGAACTGCCGCCTCGGCCGATGCACAGGGGGCGACGGACAGGAGCAATGCGATTGCCGGACCGGACTTCGCAGCCATCCCGGGTGCCTTTTGGGGAGAGGTAGTTGGACTGTCATGATTCTACGCGGGAGGCCTGCCAATTCCAAGGGCCAACCGGCAGCGCCGCCAGAAAAGCACGGAGCTTCGGACCCCCGGGTAGAGGATCCGAAGCCCCGGTTTGATGTGATCTTCGCTGGCCTGCCTCAGTCGGAGGGCGGCCTACTCCTGCTTCTCGTTAAGCTTCTCTGCGATCCAGCAGGGCGGCACGAGCAGCTTGAGGTACCACGGGCAGCCATCCTTCTTCTGCCCGGCGTGGTTCTGCTCCTGACCCTGATGCGCGGACTTCGCGGGAGAGTCACCCTCGCGATGGCTGGTCAGCACAACCTGCGACTCCTGCTGCTGGCCACCGTGACCCGGCTGGGCGAAGGTCTGTGTCTCCGTACGAGTCGATTGCTGCTCGCGGCCCCAAGAGTTGTTGCCGGGCGCGGGCTGCTGAGTCGTCTGGCTCGAATAGGCGAACCCTTGTCCCGTCGCAGCGCCATTCGCCCCATGCGCTGCATTGGTCACCGCGCCATACGGGGCAGATCCTGTCTCCACGGCCTGCAGGCGAACGGTCATGAGCGACTCACGCGACACAGCATCCACAACCTTGGCCGGCAGATCCGTGCCCACCAGCGACGTCGCCAGGACGCATGCCGGCCCTTGGCGGTGGATGACGTTCGTTGAATCTCGCAGCTCGGCGACGGCCACCCGCGACTGCTCGATGTCGCGTTGCTGATCGGCGATGTGGTCGATTTCCGCCAGCAGGTTCTGCCGCTGCCGCTCGACGGCGATGCGACGCTCGCTCATCTCGTCCAGATCATCGAACATGCGATCCAGCCTGCACTTCTGGGCGTCGAGGACGGCACGCTCCCGCTCCAGGGCCGCCTGCTGCTGATCGAACGCCTTGAAGGCTTCGTCGGCGTCGAACAGCCCGGCCACGAAGAGCAGGGCATGGACCCGGCGGCCGTTGTCGGCCAGCTGCTGATCGATCCTTGCGATCTGACCATGAACATTCTGCAGGCGCTGCTCGTTGGTGACGAACTTGTCGCCGTGGTTGTAGATGTGGTCGGTCAGGCGATAGTAGTGGCCCCGATTCTCATAGCGACGGACCTGCTCGCTGAACACGGCGCGGGAGCGCTTCAGATCACCCTGCATCTCCGTGACGCGACGCAGCTTCTCCATCGTCCGGGCATAGTCGCCGGCGAACACGACCTTGGTCACGGCCTCGCCCGAACGAGCCAACTCGAGTTCGTCCTCATCAAAGGCGGGCCGCGTGGCCGGCGTGAGCATCGTAGGCTCGCCGGGCATTAGGAGAACGTCGGTACCGTTCAAAAGGGCAACTCGTTGCTGAGCCTCTTCATACTGTTCACGGGCCTGGTTCTCGGCGGCCTTGGCGATCTTCGCCTCGAGGTTCTTCAGTGTCTTGAGTTCTCTGGTGAAGCACGCGAAGTCGTTGGGGTCACGGCTGCTGAACTTGCCGTCGAGCTTGTTCTCGAAGGCCAGCCATTCCTGCTCCGCGTGAACGGTGTCGCGCCACTCGGCCATGGCGCTGGCCAGGTCGTCGCCGCCGTTGTTGACCGCGATCCAGCCCTGATACGCGGCGCCGTTGTCCGGATGAAAGAAGGCGAACATGTAGGGACCGGCCGCCAGCGGGGCCGAGCCGTAGCTGACGTCGTTGCCGTTGAATCCCCCGCCCCAGAGCACCGCGTGCTCCATACCGCTACCTGCGAACCCCGGTGACCCCGGGTTCGAGCTTACCAGCCGGCCCTGCGTCTGCCCGTGCGCGGCGGCGTAATTCTCCTCCGGCGACGGTGCGAAGAACCGCACGCTCACCTTCACGGGTTCGCACGGCGCACACTTTTTCTGGGAGGCGCATCCCGCGCAGATCACCGTGGCGCCCGCAAGGGCCGCAATCAATCTTCCCGTTCTCATGTGGCTTGCTCCTCGGTTGAGGGTCTTGCGCCGCGCTGACCCCGTTACCCTGCACTTCAGCGCGGATACTTGAGCGGGCTTTGGATGACCTCGATGTTGCCGGGACAATCCCGGCCAACTGGGCACGGCGCGCCCAAGCAACGACCCTGACGACTAGACACGGGGCGGCTTACACTCCCCCCCGACGTACCACTTCTGTCGGCCATCTGGCTAGACGGTTGAATATATTTGGGGCAAGGAGCAAACCTCGGATGACCGTGCGGTTTATGACGCCCGAAAACCGGCTTACAGCGTCCGAATCTACGCCAAAGAGGCGTTATCTCAGGAATGTCGCCCCGGCAGGCAGGACCTCGCACCGCGCCGGCAAGAACCCGCCGAATTCGCCGTCGATTTCGATGGGTACTTGCTGGGATGAACGGATTTGCACGCGGCGGAACTTCCTGTAGATCAATCCCCTGCCGCCGAAGTGCCGACGCGTGAGGGCGCGGCCTGCGTGAACGAGCAATTTGGTCTTGGTAGCGCAGGGGAAGATCCCCAGATCAAGCAGCCCGTCATCTACCTGTGCCTCGCGGAGGATGCGCATCCCCACGGAGTAGCGAGCAATGTTGCCCACCAGGGCCAGGCCCGGGCCACAAAAGAACGGCTCGCCGTCAACCTCGATTTCCAGCTCAGGAAACTGATACGACCAGAACGTCCGCCAGATGGGCCAGAAGTAATCAAAGTGCGTGATGTGCCCGCGGCGGAGTCTATTCATGCGCTGCACGCATTCGGCGTCGAAGCCGAAGCCCGCCACGGAAAGGAATCGACGCCCGTTGACGTCTCCCAGGTCTGTGGGAAGTCGCGCGCCGGTCTCCAGCAGCTCCACTACCCGCTGCGGATCGCTGGGCATGTCCAGTTCGCGGGCGAACAGGTTCTCTGTTCCCGTACGGAGAACGGCGATGGGGATCGACCGCCCCGCTAAACCGTTGATTACTTCGCCAAGCGTACCGTCGCCGCCTGCGATCAGCACGGCCTCCGCGTCCGAAGGGATGCGCCCAGCCAACTGGACGGCGTGGCCCGGTCCCTCCGTGACCAGGATTTCCATGCGGCCGCCGTGCAAGGCTAGCGTATGTTGAATGTGCTTGACCCGAGGCAACATGCTCCGCCGCCCGGAAACGGGGTTGACGATAGCGGCGAAGCGTCGACGCGGGGTCATGAAATGAGAATCGTGCCCGTCATGGTGGTGATGGCCTGTCCGCCGATGCGCACCGCGCATCGATCATCGGCTTGTGGTTGAACCAGTGCATGGATCAAACCCGTGCGTCCGCCAGGCACGCCCTGCACACAAGTCAGGCCCGCGAGCCCTCCATGCGTCGGGACGCTGCCTCGATCCACCAAGTATGCCGCCAGGGGCCCGTGTACACTGCCGGTGACGGGATCCTCGTCAATTCCATAGTTGGGCGCGAAGAAGCGCGACTGAACGTGTACAGAGGGCGTCAACGTCCGAACCGTGGCAACGGCCAAGCCACGAAGGTGGCGGGCGGTGAGGGCCTGCGCCAGAAGGCGAAAATCCGGACGCAGGTCGTTCAGCGCGGCTACGTCATGGACGAAGACGATCAGATCGTCGTCCTGGGTCCTGGCGGGAGGTAGCTCAGGGTCCCGACGCTCGGCCACGCCTGGCACGGATCGCCAGTCGAATCGTTCGAACGGATAAGGTGTCAGAACAGGGTCCGGTAGATCAAGCCAGATCATCCGCTGGTCATCAGCGGCGGGGATGGGCTCGACAAAGGCGCAAAGCGTTCCCGACTTGGTCTCGATAGCCAGCTCGGTGTTTGCCCGGGGGCCGCTCTGCGTCAGCCGTCCTGACTCGCAAAGCGCGTGGACACCGGCAACCGTGGCATGCCCGCACATGTTCACCTCCGCCGATGGTGTGAACCAGCGGAAGCGAACGGCACTTCGGGACGCATGCTGGTCCCTTGCGGTGAGTACGAACGTCGTTTCGCTGAGATTGAATTCGGCTGCCACGAGTTGCATGGTCCTCTCGTCGAGGCCGTCCGCATCGAGTACGACGGCCGCCGGGTTGCCGGTGAACGGGGCGCTCGCGAACGCGTCGACAATGAAGTACGGCCGGTGCATGCAGGAGATCGTATGAGGCTTACGCCGTTGCGACAACTTCGCCCGCCGCTGCGCCCGGCCGCTCGGCAGCTATCCGAGCAACGCCAACAGCCGGGGCCGGAGCTGAATCAACGCCCGGGCTCGATGACTCAAAGCATTCTTCAACTCGGGCGGCATTTCGGCCGCAGTCATCCCGACCTCCGGTACGTAGAAGTGCGGGTCGTAACCAAAGCCATTCGCCCCTCTCGGCTCGTCGACAATCATCCCCTCGAATACACCCGCCGCCTTGGCCAGGATCGCAGTTTCGTTGGCCAACACCACGAAGCACCGAAACCGTGCCGTCCGCTTCTCCGGTGGAACCTCGCGAAGCAGCGAGACGAGCTTGGCGTTGTTGGCCGCATCGTCACCCTGCTTGCCGGCGAAGCGGGCTGAGAGGACGCCCGGTGCCCCGCCGAGGGCGTCAACTTCCAGGCCGGAATCGTCCGCGAGGGTCCAACGACCGGTTCGGCCGGCGTACTGCATCGCCTTGCGAGTTGCATTCCCTTCGAAAGTATCCGCATCCTCTTCGACTTCCGGCAAGCCCGGATACCTTTCAAGGGTTTCAAACTCCGCGGGTACGCCGGCGAGGATAGCGAGGATCTCTCGAACTTTGCCCCGGTTGCTGCTGGCAATAAGGATCACGCGGTGGTTCATGGTTTTGAGCCGGGCCCGCCGGGCACCTCGACGAGGCGGGAGGGCATGGCTACGCGCTTGCCGTCCTTCTCCCGCACGTAGTAGATGCCCCCGTTGAGCAGATTGTATTTCAGCAACTCGTCGCGTTGCAGGGCCACCACTGCATCGCTGTAGTAGGGTAAGCCCGCGGCCCTTTCGATGACCGCATCGGGGCCGAATAGGCCCACCGTGACTACGCTCGAAGAGCTGGAATGATGATAGTAGGCTTCGTACCCCTTCTTGCGGAGCCATTCGCAGTAGTCCGCGGCGGCCTGCTTGTACTCCCAGAAATCTTCAGTCGGCTCGAAGGCGGCAACTTGCAGAGTGTACTTGGCCAAAGCCCTGGCGAGGTCCCACGCCGGGTTGCCCACGTTAGGGGTAGGGCTACGGACGATCATAGCGCGAAGGAAATACCGTCGCCCCGAGGGATCGCCCAATTGCTTGATGAGTTCCATGTCCTCGGTCAGTTGTTTGGGCATGTCTCTCTTGCCGGTTTTGGGATCGGTCCTGCGAAAGTAGGTTCCGTAATACAGACGTGCGAATCCGTCCTCGTCATGGCGCACAAAGACGTCACCGGGCCGGATGACCGGCGTGCTTCGCAGAGCCTTGGCGAAGTCTTCGATGTGCGATGCCCGGTCGTGTCCGCTCAGCTCGATGCACTGGATTGTCCAGGGCGTGCCCTTGGTCGAAAAAAGCTGCGGCTTTGGGCCTGGCCGGGGAGCGGCCGTTGCGGAACAGCCCGAAAGGCAGACCATGCAGGCGGCGGGAACGCAAAGGAATCGGCGCAACGACGGTGACGCGAAGCTCATACCCTTTTACGCAGGGCTTTCTGCTGCAAGTCAAGGAGCCGCCGTATGCCGCGGGCGGCGAGATCCACCAGGCGGTCCAGATCGCGGCGGGCAAACGTGGTTTTCTCGCCGGTTCCCTGGACCTCGACGAAGTGTCCACTTCCGGTCATGACCACGTTCATGTCCACCTCGGCGGCGACGTCTTCGGCGTAGTCCAAATCGAGCACCGCCTTGCCATTTACCCTTCCGACGCTCACTGCTGCTACGGCATCCGTTACAGGGGACCTTGGAAGCCATCGATTGCGCACTGCCGTTCGAGCGCAATCGCACAGCGCCACATACGCGCCGGTGATGGCCGCGGTTCGCGTGCCTCCGTCCGCCTGGATCACATCGCAGTCGAGCAGGATGGAGTTTTCTCCAAGCACGTCGAGGTCCACGACGCTTCGCAATGACCGTCCGATGAGTCGCTGGATTTCCTGAGTCCGGCCGTCCGTCCGGTTGCGCCGCCGCCGCTGCCCCGTGGAGGCCGGCAGCATGTCATACTCCGCCGTCACCCACCCGCTGCCTTTGCCTTTCTTCCACTCCGGCACGCCCGCCTCCCAGGAAGCCGTGCACAGCACCACCGTCCTGCCGGTGCGGATCAAGACAGACCCCGGCGCATTCTGAGTGTAGCCGCGAATGAACTGGATTGGCCGCAGTTCGTTGAATCGCCTTGCGTCGGGTCGAGACAAGTGGAATCCCATCGCACTGACCAGGTCGATGCCTGCCGTGAGGCCCGCGCGACAATACGGGCGGCGCGAGGGCATGTCAACGACAGGCAGCCTGGAAGGCTTCGAAGCACCGTGTGGCTGCAACCCCAGTCGCGACGATCTCCAAACGGCGCTCGGTATCCCCGGTGGGAGTCAATCCGACGCGCAGCAAATCCTGTGGCAGGGCGTCCATGACGCGATCCGCCCATTCCACAACCACGGCGCTGTCTGCCCGCACCAGTTCATCAAAGCCAAGGGCTAGCAGTTCCCTCGGACCGCGCAGCCGGTAGGCGTCAATGTGAAAGAGGGTCAGGCGGCCGGGGTACTCGTGGATCAGAGTAAACGTGGGACTGGTAACCTTGCGGGCGCTGGCCTCCCCGTTTCCCTCGGCAATGCCCTTGACAAGCTGCGTTTTTCCTGCCCCGAGCGGGCCGACGAGGGCAACGGTGACACCACCGACGAGCGAACGACCCAACACCATGCCCAGTACATGGGTCTGCTGCGGAGATGTTGTCTGCCAGGAATCGGCCACGAGCAAGCCTCAGTGGACAAACCCTCGCGGTTCCAGGGCATCAACGCGCCCGTCCGGGCGGCGGATCGTGAAATCGCGAGGTCGCATTTGCCCTACTGGAAAGATGGGTACCTCAGTGACCGGGGCCTCATCCGCCACGGCCAGCAGCAGTTCGAAATCCTCTCCATCAGTGAGGGCGTGTTCGAGCGCGGTTCGACCGTCCTCCTCGGCAAGTTCGCGAGCGGCATCACTGATGACCGCTGAAAGCATCGCTTCATCCAACTCTGCGCCGACTCCGGACGCCTGACACATCCGCCATAAATCCAATGATAAACCATCGCTGATGTCCATCATGGCGTGCAGGCGATCCTGAAGCTGCTCCGCGAGGCACCGGGCCTCGCTGATTCGCGGAATGAACTCCAGGTGATGGCCTAAGATACTTCCACCCAACGGCCCGGTCACAAAAAGCCGGTCACCCGCCCGCGCTCCCGAGCGGGTGACCGGCGCAAGCTTCGGGTAAGGCTCGGCGACAATGGCTACGTCGATCGCCAGCGGCTGCGGCCAACGCGTAGTGTCCCCGCCGACAATGGCTATCTGGAACTCCTCGGCGAAGGCAAACAAGCCTTCGAAAACCGCCTTCGCCTCGGAGAGCGGCATGTTCCCGGGCAATGCCACGGATACCACTGCGGCGACCGGGTTGGCGGCCATCGCTGCGCAGTCGCTCAGACTGCACGCTAAGGCTTTGCGACCGATCCCGCGCAGGGCGTGCTTCTTGGAATCGAAGTGCACGCCGTCCAATAAGAGGTCGCAAGAGACCAACAGGCGCCCGCCACCGATCCGCACCACGGCCATGTCGTCGCCGATGCCGAGTTCCACGGCTTCGTGCGATCTGGACCGCTGGACCAGCCAATCCACGAATTCGAGCTCATCTTTCGACATGCGCCGAATTCCGCCGCAGACTTCCGGTCCGAGCGGCCGGGGCCGACACCTTCCCGGTAACGCCGCCTTGCTGGCAAAAGAACTAGGCTGCGTACAAACCGCGTCCCACCCGGCGAATGTTTCTCATTTGCGGGAGGGCGTTGCTTACCGCTTTGGACAAGTCATGTGTCTTGGTTTTGTAGCCGGCGCGGATCACGCGGGTGGCGATGTCACGGGGGGTCTGCGGAGGGCCGCCTTGCCGCAGGACCTGGGCGATGACGTCCTTCAGCGAGCCTTCCCGGGGTCCACGGCCTCGGCCGCGCATCATCATTCGTGCCCGGCGGCGTCCTCGGCGTCCCGCAGGTCGTCCCGGCCGACGGCCCGGCCGACCGCGAGAAATGCCGGCGCCACCCAGAGAACTCATCGCGTTCTCAATGCCTGAGATTTGAGCGTCGAGGGTTGCGCGCCGCAACGTCAGCTCAGAGTAGTAGTCTCGCATCTGGCTCATCAGTCGCGAGGCGCCGTCCATCGCGGCCATTCGGGCTCTCGCTAATGGCCCGCGGCGCCCCGCTGGGCGGCCGACTTTCGCCTTGCGTGGTCGGCCCGGGCCACGCTTCATTCTCGGCCGACCAACCTTTCCCTTGCGGCGGCGTCCCCCGCCATGAATGGTGTTCTGGTGCCTCGCAAGGTGGGCGGCCATCGAGAAACTACGGTCACATCTGGGGCATTTGAATGCGCCGGGTGTCATGAATTCTCTCCTTTGTATGGAACTCTGTGAGTCTAAACGTGCCGCGGGAAAAACAGGGGATTACGGCCATCGCGCCGTCGCCAGATCCCCATGCCTCCCAAACGGCGCGACAGAGTACGCTGCATGTGACTGCAATGCAAGAGCATCTGCGCGCGATTCTTAAATCTTTCCTCGAACTCGTGGCAAACCTCTGTCATGATATCCCTCGATCAAGGGAATGCTCGCCTACAGTCGAACTGGTCGAGTCTCCTTGCCTGATCTCCACAGTTGCTGCGTGACCGAGGAGACGGGTGAGAAAGTATTGGGCAATTGTCGGAACCGGCGTCGCTCACTGCGTCGAACATTGAAAGCAATGGAATTGGGGACGAACGACCAGTCGTACTTGAATTTGAGTTCTAAGGCCCGTTCTCTTTCCCCAAACTCCGGGCTCCTCGCAGATTACGCTCAGTTCACCGGCGTGCTCGCCTACGGCGCCTAGTGGCGCCCTCGCCGCGACGGCGCTCACCGGCGCGTTTGCCGGCCCGGCGAGGCAGGCTCAGTTGCAGTTGTCGGTTGGGAAGATCGATTCGAGCCAATGTCACGGGCAGGCGGTCCCCAATGCGAAAGACCATTCCCGACCGCTGTCCCACGACAGAGCCTGCAGACGACTCCACTTCCCACCAGTCATCACCCAGATCCTCAAGTTTGAGCAACCCATCCACAAGATAGCGCTCCAACTGCACGAAGATTCCTACGTTCGCCACGCCAGTAACGATCCCGGGCAGTGTCTCTCCCAACTGCTTTTCGAGGAGTCGCAGCACGAGCACTAACCTGAGCTCGCGTTCGGCGGCTTCTGCCCGACGTTCCGTGGCGCTGCAATGCTGCCCCAGTTTGGCCAGCTCGGTGCCTGTGGGAATCGTTCCTTCCTGGCGGGCAGTTTCCAGGTCATTGCGGAGATGGGCGTCCAGGAGGCGATGCACGGTGAGATCGGGATAGCGCCGGATCGGAGAGGTGAAATGGCAATAGTGATCACTCGCTAAAGCGTAATGGCCGAGGGTGAGCGGGGAATACTCCGCCTGTTGCATAGACCTCAGCACGGCCAGATGAACCGCGAACGCCTCTGGTCGCCCGTGGGATTCATCCAGAAGTGCCTGAAGCTTGGCCCGGTCGCGGAAGTTGCGAAGCCGATATCCCAGGACGCCCAGGAACTTCTCCAGGCCTTCGCCAGAATCGGCGTCGGGGGGTTCATGGACGCGCCGCAGGAACGGCACGCGACGCTTGTGGAGCAGCCGGGCCACCGCCTCATTCGCCTCGACCATGAACATCTCGATGATCGTGTGGGTAAACGAAGTGTCCTTGGGAGACACGGCCGTGACTACCCCGTGATCATCCAGGACCAACTCGACCTCGGGCAGATCCAGCGTCAACATGCCCTCGCCCCGCCGACGTCGCTGGATGGCTCGTGCCAGAGCGTCCATACGTTGAAGCAAGGCACGCACTTTGGCGCTCACCCGTGGACCCTTTGCGTCGAGGATTGCTTGGGCCTGCGTGTACGTCAGTCGTTTCGTCGAGCGGATCACGGAATTGGCGAATCGGGCCCCTCGTACTCGGCCTGCGCGGTCATAAGTAATGAAGGCGCTTTTGGTCAGCCGTGGCTCACCCTCTTGCAGCGAACACAGCCCATTGGACAGAGCCTCGGGCAGCATGGGAACGACGGTGCCGGTCAGGTACACGCTGGTGGAGCGCGCCTTGGCCTCTGCATCGAGGGCGCCGCCGTCGTCCACAAAGTAGGAGACGTCGGCGATATGCACGCCGAGCTCCACCGTGCCGTCCCGGTTCTCAGTGAGCGAGATGGCGTCGTCGAAGTCTTTGGCGTCATCGGGATCGATGGTGATGATGGTCAGTTCTCGAAGGTCCTCGCGCGCCATGGCCAGCGACTCGGGATCGTAGGCTACCGCCGCCCTGCGAACTTCCTCCAGGACGGGCGGCGGGAAATCGTGGGGGAACTGGTATTGCTCGATGATGCTTGCCGTATCGACGCCCGGCTCGCCGCGTTTGCCGAGGACACGCACGAGCACCCCGCGGGCTTCGGTGCGCTCGGCGGGAAACTGGGTTATTTCCACGACCACCTGATCTCCGGGCCGCCCGCGCTTGGACGGGGCATCGGGCACGAAGATCGGTCCGTGCAAGGCCCCTCCGTCAGGCACCACGAACCAGCGATCGAATTGCCGCCGCAGCTCGCCCACGAAGCGGCTTTGGCCGCGCTGGACGATCTCCACGATGCGCCCCTCGTACATCATTCGGCCGCGGCGTTTGCCGCGACTGACCACCCGTGCGGCCACGGTATCGCCGGTAATGGCCCCGCCGCTGTTTCCGGCCGGGATGTAAAGGTCGCCGTGGGAATTGGGAGTGCTGGGAATGACGAACCCGAAGCCCCGCGGATTGCTGCGGAACGTGCCCACAATCTTTCCCGGCGGATCGGGCAGGAGCAGGGCGTTCTTCGCCCCTAGCACGATCCGCCCGGTCTTCATGAGGGCCTTGCAGGCGGCATGGAAATCGCCGTGTTCTTCCTCGGCGATGCCCATCGC
>SBAX01000184.1 GCA_005240095.1 Phycisphaera mikurensis | reverse complement strand
TGCTCGGCCAGTGCCGCCGCCCCTACGTGCTGCGGGCGCACCGACCGGACCTCCACTTTCCTCGGCCCCACGTCGAGCAGGCGGATCACTTCCATCGCTTTGGCAATCGCCGCCTCATAGTCGGTGATGATCAGCAAGCCCTTGTCGGGCACTTCAATGACCGACGCCTTAGGTGAAGAGAGAAACTGCCGGGCGTGCTTGCTCACCTCCGGCAGGCTCGACGCCGAAAGCTGCACCACCTCGGTCACCACTCGATTGCTCGGCTTGATCTCCTCCGTCCCCGGCGTAGTGCGGATTTCCTGCACGTGACGCTGCATGTCCGCGGTGTGGACGACACGAAGCCAGCCGTCCACGTCGCTCTCGATCAGTGCAAGGTCATGCATGCGGAGCATGCTCCGCAGCAGATCGAGCAGTTGCCCCGCGGGCACCTGAAATTCGCCGGGCCGGAACACTACCGTCTGCCCCTTGACTTCGTCGCCATAGAGGATCTTCACGCCCAGACTCTGACTGACGTAATCCACGAAGGCGGCAAGGTTCACATTGTCGGGATAGTGAATGGTGACCAGCCCCGGCCCCGCGTCCCCGCGCTTCTCCACTTTGCGCTCGCGCAAAGGTTGCGGGCGCTTGCTCCCGCCACTGACCGACGCCGACGGCGCAGTAAACAGCACACACAGCGCCGCCACCAACCCGCAGATCCGGGGAACGTACCTCCGCAGCCGACGGCGCATGCCTCTCCTCGTATCCGAACAACGAGAGATTATCGGGACAACGATCCGGCCTTGGTCCCGCTCGCTCATCGGTTGCCATACATCTAAGCTTGAAAAGACCAAAAAGTAGCCAAGGGTTCCACCTGAATCGCCCGGTGCCGCCAGACGATGTAGGGGAATGACCCGTGTGGCACTGTCGCAGATCCCGCTGCATCGAAACTCTGCGACCAGCGCAGATCCGTTCCCCCTCTCCCCTCGGGAGAGGGCAGGGGTGAGGGCAAGGCTGCGCCGAGAATCCTTTCTCGGCACCATTCAACGTGGGATTCCTATCTTTACGCGTGTGGCGCTCGGAATGGTCTTGGCTCTCATCCTGGCCGGCGCATGCACGTCCCGCAGTCGCAGTCCCTACCACACGGCGCCGCACGCCCAGCGCGACACCCAGGCAGCGCAGGACTGCAACGCCAAAGGTCTCACCGCAGTGGAAAAAGGGGAATTCGAGAATGCCGAAAAGCACTTCCGCAAGAGCCTGGAGCACGACATCTACTACGCTCCGGCGCACAACAATCTGGGACTCACCCTCTTGCACCAGCATCGCTACTACGAGGCCGCGTGGGAGTTCGACTGCGCCGCCAAGCTCGCTCCGGACAGTCCCGAGCCGCGGATCAATCTCGCCCTGGTCTATGAAGAAACCGGCCGGTTGTCGCAGGCGGTCAGTGAGTACGAGACGGCCCTGCGGATTGCGCCCGATCATGCCGTGGCCATGCGCCCTCTGGCACGCGCCTACGTGAAAACCGGGCGCGAAGACGACGAACTCCGACAGCTCTTAGAGAAACTGCTGCTCTCCCCCGGCGAGCCGCAGTGGGACGTGTGGACCCGCAGTCAGATCGTCCGCCTGGGCCGCACCACCCCGCCGGCCGCGCCTTTCCCCACCCCTTCCGACTAGCCACCCAGCGACAAGGGGAACGACGGATCGAGGGGGGGTCGCTCCCTCCTCGGTCGCGACCTGCCTTACGGTCGCGGTACTGATCAATCGACAAGCGACAATTCGATATGCCTCTGGATGGCTGATAACTGGTAACTGGTAACTTGTAACTCGTCCCCGCCGCTCCTTTTTCCTTGGTCCTTCGTCCTTGGTTCTTTGTACTTGGTACTGCGACGTGCCCTCCCTTACCGGTCGCGGTACTGACTGGTTTCTGCGTTTCTGCGTTTTTGTGTTTCTGCGTTTACCGCGTCAGCGTTCCCTCGCATTCGATGGTGAAGGTGTGCGCCCCCTCGATGTCGGTGACCACCAGCACGGCGATGCCGGTGGCCTCGATCGATCCGGCGTCCCAGCGGTAGGTTTCGATAAGCACGCCAGCCACGGATATACCCGGCAGGGTCGGACGCGGAGCGTACTCCACCCGCAGCACGTCCCGGCCGCGGGCCACGTCGGTGATCTCGAGGCTCAGGTCGGCCGTGGGAATCGAACGCACCACCTGCTGTCCCACTACGATCTCCTCGCCATTGATGGAGAACATGCCATCGGCGTCGATGGTCAGCGAGCCGGGCATGACGAATTCATCTTCCCCCGACGTCCCGTCCGCCCGCACCGCATGGATCGTGCAGTCCGCTTCCCCGGAATACGTACCCGGTGGGAAGGTGCCCAGGCCAAAACGCCCACACCCCCCAGCCAGGGAAAGTGCTACGGCCGTCGCCGTCATCACGGCGCTCTTCGGCAGTCGACTCTGCATGTTCGCTATTTGCTCCTTGGCCCCCATCTCATCTGTGATCAACTGTCCGATCTCGTCGGCAGGGTGTCTGTGTCAGCGACGCTTTCGGTCGATCCCCCTGTCCGCTAAGTATCATCCCAGGCCGGTGTCATTGTAACCGGTTACTCGTAATTGGTAACTCGGGTTCGCGCTCTCCCCTCTGATCCCTTCGTCGCTTCGTCGCTCGTTTCTGCGTTTCACTTCGGCCCCGCGATCACGCCCGCGCCCATCAGTGCGCCCAGCGTCACCAGCGTCGCCCCCAGCAGTCCGTAGAACACCCGCGCCCCGCTTCGGCCCAGCAGGGCCACGAAGGCCCGTACCTTCCGCGCGTTCATGAACCAGTCCCAGTCCAGCGCCGCCCCACACATCGCCAACACGCCCGCGGCCACAAAAAACAGACTCAGCACATTCGTCCGCATCGCAAACCTCCCGCAAGCCTTATCGAACCACCAGGCCCGCGCCGGTCTATCGGCCTCTCCACCTCACGCGTTTGCCATCCCGAGCCGAGCTGTCCCCGGCCCGGCTATTCTGGGGCTCAGCGATGTTCACTCAATGACCGCCACGCAAAGAGCGCGGGACTGGTGCCCGGTCGCGCCTCGGCATATGCTTCCGTCACAACCCGCAGGGAGGGTAGGACCGTGGACAATTTCTACGCGCGCAGCGTGTTCTTCGTGAAAGACGCCGAGCGATCGATCGAGTTCTACACCAGGACGCTTGGCTTCGCCCTCGACTGGTATAATGACGGCGTGTTCCAGGTGAGCCTGCATGGATTCGAGCTGATTCTGAATCAGACCGGGCCCAAGACGAAGGATCGGCCTGGCCACGGCCGTGTGTTCGTCGGCCTCGAAGAAGACCAGGCGGGTGTACTTCGCCAGCACATCGAGGACAAGGGCATCGCGACGACGGTCGTGAATTGGGGCAACCCGACCCTCGTCATACGCGACGTGGACGAAAACGAATTGTTCTTCTGGTATTCGGGGAAGGAACGGGCGCACCTTCAGGCGCGACTCGAAGGCGCGTGATCCACGGCGTCCGAACTCTGCAAGACCGGGAAGGCAGTTGGACCGTGCCCGTAGCCATCATGCCTGACGTGCAGCCGGCGCCGAATCTCAGCCCGCAGGCGGCGATAACGCGACTCGCTCTGATCGCGAGCGCCTGTGCAGCCCTCGGGCTGGCGGCGTGTCATCGATGCGCGCCAGGAGGAGTGTCATCCATGGACGTTGCGGAACACATCGTTTCTCTCGAACGAGCCGCCCTCGACCGCTGGATCACCGCCGATCCCGACGGTTACCTGGCGCTCTACACCAAAGATGCGACCTACTTTGATCCGTTCCGCGAGAAGCGGCTTGATGGACTCGCGGAACTCAACGCGCAGCTGGCGCCTATGCGAGGCATGGCGCTGCCCTTCACTGAGCCTCGCTACGAGATGATCAACCCGGCTGTGCAGGTGGATGGCAACGTCGCCGTTCTCACCTTCAACCTGGTCAACTACGGCAAGCTTCCAGGGAGCGCGGACGAGACGATACTGGCCCGCTGGAATGCCACCGAGGTGTACCGCCGGATGGACGGCGCCTGGCGAATCATCCACACTCATTGGTCCTTTACGCAACCGCAACTCGCCGGACCGGCGGGCGGCATCTAACACTACAGCGCTAGTTCTGCTCAAGCGAAATGGTTGAGCAGGCCGATGCCATCCTCCAACCGAAAGGAGGTGTGGCATGACGGCGGAGCAGGT
>SBAX01000212.1 GCA_005240095.1 Phycisphaera mikurensis | reverse complement strand
GCGCCAACAACACAGTCAGCGCTCTGGAAGCCAACACCAACGGCAGCGGCCCCGCGATTCGCGGGTTCGTCACCAATGCCACGGGGAAAGCGGGGACATTTGAGATTACCGGCGCTGCCAACAGCAACGATGCCCTCAGCGCAACCACGACAGGCACCGGCTCGGCGGCGTTCTTCCAGGTGAATCGCGCCACCAGCAACGTGGCCGCACTCGAGGCCGTCACCAACAGCACCGACTCCGCGGCACGCGCCATCCTCGGCGATCACACGGGAGCAAGCGGAAACGGCATCGGCGTATTGGGCCGCACCGCCTCACCCAACGGCGCCGGCCTGGCCGCCATCGGGCACAACTCCAACGGTTCCGGAGTCGCCCTGCAAGTCTCCAACGGCGGGATCCGCGTCGTAGGCGCCGGCGTGGCCACGCCGACCGCCGCCTTCGTTCACGTGGTCACGGCCGCCAACCGAGTTGACGGCGCGGCGGCGACAAGAATCGATCACCCCCGCTGCAACGGGAACCCCAACGCCATGCTGTTCATCACCCCAAACGAGGCAGCGGGCACCGGCTTGTCGCCGAACCAAAGCGTGCTCCAGTATGATGAGGTTACCGAGAGATGGAGAATAGCCTGCACTCAGTTCGGTGGGGCGTGCACCATGGAGCTCGACGTCGCATACAACATCCTGGTCATCACCCCGTGACGCAATGAGATTCATTTTACTCAAATTGAGCAGTCTTGCTGTTCTGGGCCCTGACAGGGCCAAAACACAACAGCCCAGGGCATCGCCCTGGGTGAATGCGAGAGTCAGGTGACAAGCTCTGAAAGAGCAGGATGGCGAGGTGATGCGGTGCGTCGGGTTGCAGGGCACGCGTCGCGATCGCCGCCGCCTACTAGCTAGCGCGCCCTTTCGGGGCTTGGCTGTTCGTGCGGCGGGAAGACCCAGGGCAGCGCCCTGGGCTGATCTATGGCGGCCTTCGGTCCTACGCCAAAACTGCTTCTGTTTGAGTCATTTAGAGCGATTCAGGCTCAAGCATGGCGTCGCCCTGTCTTCCCCCCCGGAGAGGGGCTGAGGTGAGGGCCTGCACGCCGCGCCCACCAGACACTGCTCACCGGCCACCAGCCACTGGCCTGGGTATCGCCTCCCCCCTTAGCCAGGGGGGATCAAGGGGGGTTTGCTCCTTGCCCGAAGGCACATCCGCCCGCCCCGCGCAGCGCTGAATCGCCCCACGATCCCCGGACGTGAGCAACCCCTCCCGCGCCCAGTCGTTGGTAAGCCGCGTCACGCAACCGGCGAACGCACCGTGATTCTCGGCATTCTCCTCGCACTCGCCGATCAGGTCCGCCATCGTGCAACCGTCGGCAAGGATTTCGTTTTCCACATTAGTCTCGCAACCAGCGACAGCGAGCCTCTCCTTGCGGTCAGACTCCGGGCAATCATCGCAAGCGTCGCCGATGTCGTCGTGATCCGCATCGGATTGATCCGGGTTCGCGATGCTGCGGCAGTTGTCGAAGGCATCGAACACTCCATCACGGTCATCATCGGGTGACCGAATAGCCAGGCTGCGATCCCAGGCTGCGCCGACGCCGACGAGTCCTCCGTTTGTTCCGGGTACCTTGCATTGCCCATAGTTGTAGGGACCGCCACAAGTCCATGCTAGGATAGAGCCATCGGACTTCAGCCCCAAGCTGTGATAGGGGCCCGCACTAATCGCGACAAACGATGTGTTTGGGACCGGAACGTCGGTTTGACCGTAATTGTTGTAGCCCCAAGCCACGATGGAGCCATCGTGATTGAGGGCCAGACTGTGAGTGAGGCCAGCGGCGATGGCGCTGAAAGAACCAGCAGGCGTCGGGTGCCCTCCTGGCGTACTTCCCCAGGCAACAATGGAACCATCGAGCTTAAGACCTAGACTAGACTGTAGGTTCCGGCTGCGGCGATCCCGACGTAGTCCGCGTTGGGTGAGGGAATGTCGGTCTGGCCGTACAAGCCGGAGCCCCACGCCACAACGGAGCCATCTGCCTTCAGACCCAAGCTGTGCCACGCCCCAGCCGCAGCAGCAATGAAACAAGTGTTGGGTTCAGGGACATCAGTCTGGCCATCGTCGTTTCGCCCCCACGCGACGATCGACCCAGTGTCCTTCACGCCCAGGCTATGGAAGTCACCGACAGCGATGGCGATAAAACCCGCATCGGGCGTGGGGACATCAGCCTGACCATAGTCGTTGTTTCCCCACGCAACGAGTGCCCCGCCCGTCCTCAGGGCCAGATTGTGCCCCCAGCCTGCGGCGACGCTCACGAAGCCCGTATTGGGAGCTGGTCCATTAGCTTCACCGAAACGGTTCGATCCCCAAGCTATGATCGAGCCATCGGACCTGAGACCCAAACTGTGCCCGCCTCCGCCCGCGATGCCGATGAAGCCCGTCTTGGGCGTGGGGACGTTGGTCTGACCAGCGTGGTTGTTGCCCCATGCCACGATTGATCCATCTGATTTGAGCCCCAGATTGTGCGTGTACCCGGCGGCGATTCTCACGAAACCCGTGTTGCGCGCGGGGAGTCTGCACTGCCCGTAATCGGTGTTGGGCTCGCTGCAACCCCATGCGGCGACGGAGCCGTCCGACTTAAGACCCAAGCTGTGGTACGCGCCCGCAGCGATGGCGACGAAGTCCGTACTGCTGTCCGGCACTTGGGCTTCCTGTTCACAATAACAGGGAAAAGTGGGACATTGGAGCGACTCGCATCCCCACGCCACAACAGAGCCATCGGATTTCAGGGCCAAACTGTGGTAGAGACCGGCGGCGATTGCAACAAAACCGGTCCCCGGGGCGGGAACATCAGTCTGACCATAGTCGTTTCGTCCCCACGCTACGACGGAGCCGTCGACCTTAAGACCAAGAGTATGGAAGCTGCCCGCGGCGATGCCAACGAAGTCAGTGTTGGGCTCAGGGACGTCGAGACGCCCGCTGTAGGCCAGACCCCATGTCACAATGGAACCGTCGCTCTTGAGCCCCACGCTGTGCCAACTGCCAGCGGCGATGGCCGTGAAATCACCGTTGGGGTCCGGGACAGTGGCTTGGCCGTGCGTGTTCCAGCCCCATCCCACGATC
The DNA here is from genome assembly GCA_005240095.1 of Phycisphaera mikurensis. Taxonomy (GTDB): domain Bacteria; phylum Planctomycetota; class Phycisphaerae; order UBA1845; family UBA1845; genus SBAX01. Next base: position 1,158 of record SBAX01000212.1, on the reverse strand, counting down.
GAGCCGTCGGTTTTGAGCCCCAAGCTGTGCCAGCCGCCCGCCGCGACGCTCACGAATTCTCGCGATAAGTCGACACCGATGATCTGGCCTCCCCACCCAACGATAGTCCCGCTCGGCTGAACGATCCGACTCGCGGCGTCACTTTCGCTCGGCCTCCTGACAGCTGCGACGCTTCCAACGCAGATTCCCACAATGATACTGATCTCAACGCGCATCTTGCTGTTCTCCGCCCGGTTGCGAGGGTTCCATCCATTGGCCACCGCTCCCTCCAAGAATAACAACACGCCACCTCGCGATTCGGCGGGTGAAAAAACGCTTTCCCGGCGTTTTCAGGTTGGACGGGACGTGGAGGCTGTGGTTTCTGCGGCAAACAATTCTCAGAAACGAGAATCGCCGCTGTCCGCCAGGCCTTCCAAACGGGTATAAGACGCCAGCGCGCCGCGGGCCTGCCCCTACGTAAGTCCTTGTCCTATCGAAGGTTCCATGGCGCCGGCACCCTGCCTGAGGCAACCCTTTCTAAAAGAAACCGGGGAATTGCGCAAAACGAAAACCGGCCTAAGTTATTGTCGGATAAGTACTTACGTGCGAATCGGCTCCGCGCAAGATACTGCGCAGCGCAGAAACGGGAGTGTAAACGACCAACCCCGCTGGCGGGCTGCAAACGCGGTTCGAGCGGCCTTCGGCGAGCGGTATCTTGCGCACGGTATCTTGCGCACGCGGTAAGATGGGCAAACTCCGTTCAATCGTCGCCACGCCACCGAAATCGTCGCGGGGCAGGCCTCGCGGAGCCTTGTGATTTCCACAGCGGCGTCTTACGCACACCTGTCAAGTCCGTGGCACTGGCGACACCCATCCTGCCCCGATCGCCACGCGTGGCGCAGGCCGTGGGGCGTTCGTGTTTCCACCGTGCGCAAAGTTGGTGTTTTCCGCGCAAAATACCGGTCATCCTTAGACCCTTCCCCCTGGCTCCCTTTCTCGAACTGAGCCCGGCCCACTTGACGGCTATTGACCAGCAATATTGGTTAGGTATATGTTAGGCAAGGCGGCGGGGCTGCGGAGGAGCGGGCAGTGGGCAAGGGCAGTCAAAAGGAAGCGCGTCTTAGCGAAAAGCAGCAACGGCTGGTGCGGGAGAACCTGGGGCTGGTGGCCGTACACCTG
>SBAX01000014.1 GCA_005240095.1 Phycisphaera mikurensis | reverse complement strand
GCCACACGCGGGCCACGATCAAAGAACTGTCACGACGCGGCATCGACCTCCATCGAATCCGCTCGTGTTTGGATAGCAACTTTGCGCTGTACTGCTAGACGGTCGTCTGCATTTGAAAGGCCCGCTGGCGGTAGAGGTGTTCGAAGAGGTTGCCCTCGTGCGGCTGGTCCCAACTGATCTGGTAGGTGGGGATCGGCCCGACGTTGAGGCGGTCTACGTTGGGCGAGGACATCAGGGCGCTGATCAGCCGTCGATCCTCGGTGACGGCGGAGACGACCAGCGACGGGCCGATGGCACCGGGCATATCTGCGGCGGGACACTCTACTACTGAGGCGAAGGGAAACAGGAACTCGCGATTGGCCAGGGGATGCTCGCGGTCCTCGCACCAGATGATGGTGGGCAGGAGGTACGCGCAGCGACCGATGACGGCCAGTCGCGGTGCGCCGCGGAAGCGCTCGGTCAGGTCCACTGCGCCAGCCACGCGAAGCTGGCCGTCGATCATGGCCGACATCCGCTCGGCCATGGCCGGGTTGGCAAATGCCGCGACCGCCGCTCGCGGATTGTCCGCGGGCAGGGCCTCGACCTTGGCGAGGCGCTTCGCCAGGGCTTCGGCGATAGCGCGACCGTTTCGCGGGGTCCAGACCGCCGACGCGTTGATGCACGAGCGACCGCCGTTGGCAGCGATGGAGGACTCCATGAGATCGAGGTACTTCTCCCACTCGCCGGCCGTGTCGTCGCCGAGCAGGACTTTGCTGTAGCCCGGGCCGTGAATCTCGATGCGCGGGTCATTCTTCCACTGCCCTGTGGTGGAGGCGTCGCCGAAGAGCATGGCCCGGTCCACCGACCGCAGCAGTTCGCCCGCCCCGGCGTGGTCCGTCGGATAGAAGCCGAAAGCCGCGGGCGGTGCGCCTTCGGCGATGAGCGCCTGGATGACGCGGTACGGCGTCCACGGTTCCTCGCGTCCCGGCTTGAGCACCAGTGGGGACTTGAGCGCAAAGGCGGGTATCCACAGTCCGTGCACGCCCGGCGAGTTGCTGGGCAGCACGGCTCCGAAGATGCGCCCCTCGCGAAAGAAACTGAGTGTGTGGGGAAGCGGAGGAAGCGACGGAGCGACCCTTGACACTTCGTGTGAAAGGCCGGCTCCGCGACGAAGCGACGACGCTCCCTCCTTGCCAAGGGCGGACGCATCAGTCCCGTCGCCTCCCCCCTTCATAAGGGGGGATGCAAGGGGGGTCGTTGTTTCTGCGTTTCTGCGTTTCTGCGTTTCTGCGTTTCCCCACGTCCCGTACCCGCGGTCGAGGATCGACAAGTCGAGGTCACGCGTCAGTCCCGTGATCACCGTTTCGATGTCCGCCAGCACGCGATGGATCTTCTGGGCGTTGTTTCGGCAGTAGGTCACGGGCATGCCTGTGGTGGCCGAAAGCTGGGCGACGTAGTCGTCGAAGGTCTGCTTCGCGTCGCCCAGCGGCAGCGTGCCGTGCAGGAAGCGCTCCGCGGCCCGGCGGCAGATGTCCATCAGCTCCGCCACGGTCAGCGACTCCAGCACGGCATCGTCCATGCGGTGAATATCGCGCACCACCATACCCGGATTGGCCTGGCTGACCTGGGCCACCGCCTCGCCCGTGGCGTGGTGCACCAGCGTCACCTTCTCGACGCTCTCGTAGGACTGCCCGTTTCGCAGAATGGGAATGTGGATCATGGCAGTCTGATTTTACTGCTCGCGATGCTTAAAAGCGAGGTGCTGGTGCCGTTCCCTTCTGATTCGCATCGCCGTATTTGCCGATCAAAAGAGCGGGTTACGAGCATACGAGCATGGTTCACAAGCACGGGCTGACGTGGGTCGTCCTTTTCGCAGTGATCGTGTTGATGTTCCTGCAGCTTCCGCCGATGGCGGCCAAGCAGGACTCGGTGGTGCACACGTACAGTGCTTTGGTCGAGGTGGATGCCCTGGCCAAGCAGCAGTTCGTGGACCCTATCGCCGACGACCGCCTCGTAGACGGGGCCATCCGCGGGATGATGCTCCAGCTCGATCCCTACAGCGGCTACATCTCTCCTGACGAGCTGCCCGCCTTCGAGCGCCGCAACCGGGGAGACTTCAGCGGCGTGGGAGTGGAGATCGGCATGCAGGCCGGTCAGCTCATGGTGATCGCGCCGGTGGAGGGCAGCCCGGCGGCGAAGGCCGGGGTGCTGCCCGGCGATGTGCTGGTCTCCGTGGATGGACGCTCGCTTGAAGGGCGTTCCGTGTTCGACGTGGAAGGGATGCTGGTTGGTCCGCCGGGGTCGCGTGTGGTGCTCGGCGTACGGCACTCCGGCGATACGGAGGTGGTGAAACTGCCCGTGGTTCGGGGTCCGGTTCACCTGAAGACCGTGCGCGGATTTCGCCGCGACGAGCAGGGCAACTGGGACTGCGTCATCGACCCCGCGGCGAAGGTCGGCTACGTGCGGGTAAGCAGCTTCCGCGAGAACACCATAGGCGATTTCGACGCTGCTCTGCGGGAGATGCTCGACGACGGGATTCGCGGCGTGATCCTTGACCTTCGCTTCAACCCCGGGGGGCTGATGCAACAGGCGATCGACATGGCTGATCGGTTCCTGGAAAGCGGGCCGATCGTGGCCACCGTCACCCGGCGCCGGGCAGTGGATCAGTACAACGCCATCCGCGAGGGCACGATCAGCAATGTGCACGTCGTGGTGCTCATCAACGGCCATTCCGCCAGCGCCGCGGAGATCGTCGCGGGGTCATTGCAGGCCCGCCGCCGGGCGGTGGTGGTGGGGGAGCGCAGTTTCGGCAAGGGCAGCGTGCAGCACCTCATCCACCTCCAGGGGCATCAGGCCGCCGTCAAGCTCACCGTCGCCTATTACCGCCTGCCCGACGGTCGAACGATCCACCGGACCGACCGCAACGCCCATACCGACGCCTGGGGGGTTATTCCGGACGTCGAGGTGCTTCTGACCGGGGAGCAGGCCGACGCGATCCAAGCCTCCCGCCGTACCCTCGACACCCCCTCGCCGGGCTCCAGCCCAACCGGCCCCACCGGCGAGCTGATTCTCGACCCCCAGCTTGAGCGGGCCCTGGAGCTTGCCCGGCGGGTAGCGGGCCAGCCGTAGCGCCCTGTTCCAATCGGGGAGGGCGAGGCTCCTGCCGAGCCGTCTGAAGAGCCCGGGAATTGGGCGAACGCCTCGGCTCGCCGGGAGGCTCGCCCTCAACTGGGGTGCCACTGGCAGCTCGCTGCCAGTGCGACACGGGCGGACAAGCCGCCCGTGGCACCCGATGACCAGGGGTTGAAAGCCTCCGCTTTCTGGGATATAGAAGGCCGCTCGCCAAGCCGTGGCCAGGCGTACGCCCCGCGCGGGTCCGCCGGTCACGCCGCGCCGGCGTAGCGGCGTAAGGCTGACCATCCCACTTGAGAAGCACCGGTTGCGGAGCGGGCTAGAGGCCGCTCAGATGGTCATCCGACGATCCAGCGTTTGACGGAGGCGTTCTCTTGAGCACCCTGACCAAAGTTTTCGTCGTGGTCCTCGTCGTGTTCAGCATCACGTTCACGACGATGACCATATCGATCGTCGCCCAGACCACGGACTGGCGCGACACGGCCCAGAAGTATGAGGAACACGCTCGCGTAGCCGACACCAATCTGCGGAACCTGATCGCGGCCAGCGCCGCGGAGCTGGCCACCGCCCGCGACACGATCAAGAGCCACCTGGAAAAGATCGGCGAGCTGGAGGGACAGGTCCAGACCAGCGCTTCGGAAGCCGCCAAGCTCCGTGCCGATCTGGCCAAGGCCGATTCCGAGAAGAGCAGCGCCGAGGCGATGAACCGCGGGCTGCTCGCTCAATTGCAGATCTCTGAGTCCGCGCGTGGCGAGTACAAGAAGCACCGCGACGACATCGAGAAACGCAACATCGAACTCGAGCGCCGCAACATGGACCTCAACGACCGGGTCAACGAGCAAACCGCCAAGATCACCGTGCTCATGGAGCAGAAGCGGCAGTACGAGCAGCAGATCAACATTCTCAAGCCGCGCAGCGGCGTGGCCCTGGAGGAACCCTCGGGCACGGAGATGGCCGGAGTGCGGCCCATTACGCCGGTCACCGCGTCGGGTATCCGCGGCAAGGTCACCAACGTCGAAGGCACGCTCGTGCAGATCAGCGTGGGCAGCGCCGACGGGGTGAAATCAGGGATGGAGTTTACCGTTTCGCGGGGCAACCAGTACGTGGGCAAGCTTCAGATACAGAACGTAACGCCGGACCAGGCGGCGGGACGGATGTTGAACACGGCGATGGCCCCGACGCGAGGCGATCAGGTCACGGACTCGGCCGCGCTGGGGCCACGGTAGGGCAATAAGAGGCAAGAGGAGCCGTTGCGACTATGAGTGATCGTCCGGCAGGATCTCCGGATAACAACATTTACACCGTTCTGCTCATTGTCGCTTCGGTGTTCGTGGTGAGCGCGACGGTGTACTTGGCCGTGCGCAGCCAGCAGTTGTTCGGTTCTTGGAATCCTTTTAGCGGGGCATAGGCGATGCTCGTCGCGGCGCACGCGGAGCTGCCCGTGCAGTGGCCATGCGCAGGTCGGACGAGCATCAGTCAACAGGGCGCCGGCTCGCAGCCGGTGCGGACACGGGTTGGAAACCCGTGCCACGTCCTCACGCGCGGTTCAGCCGCATGGGCCGACTGGACACGGAGGGCCGGGAGCCATGATCTTTGATTCCCTTCTGGGCATGTTCAGCGTCGATATGGGCATCGACCTGGGCACGTGCAACACGTTAGTTTGCGTAAAAGGCGAAGGGATCGTCCTCAACGAACCCTCCGTGGTGGCCGTCCGCCGCGGGACCAACCAGGTCCTCCGCGACGGCAACGCCGTCGGGCACGTCGCCAAGGAGATGCTGGGACGCACGCCGGGCTCCATCCAGGCCATCCGCCCCCTGAAAGACGGCGTCATCGCCGACTTCGACATCACCGAGGCCATGCTGGGTTACTTCATCCGCAAGGTCCACGGGCGCCGCCGCCTGGTGAAACCCCGGGTGGTCATCGCCGTGCCATCGGGCATTACCGCGGTCGAGAAGCGGGCGGTGTACAACTCCGCGGAGCGGGCCGGGGCCCGGCGGGTGTATCTCGTCGATGAGCCCATGGCCGCCGGGATCGGGGCGGGGCTGCCCATCGGTGAAGCCACCGCTTCCATGATCGTGGACATCGGCGGCGGAACGACCGAAGTTGCGATCATGTCTCTGGCGGACATCGCGGTGTGCCAGAGCATCCGCACCGCCGGCGACGAGATGGACGCCGCCATCGTCTCCTACATGCGCCGCAAGCACGACCTGATGATCGGTCTGCAGACCGCGGAACTCATCAAGATAGAGCTTGGCTCGGTCAGTCCCCTGGAAGAGGAGATGAGCAAGGAAGTTCGCGGGCGGGACGTGGTCTGCGGCTTGCCGCGCTCCGTGGTGATCTCCAGCACCGAGGTCCGCGAGGCACTGAGCGAACCCATCGGCCAGATCGTCGCCTGCGTCATGCGCACGCTGGAGTCCGCCGAGCCGGAGCTGGCCGCCGACCTCGTCGAGAACGGCATCTACCTCGCCGGCGGGGGGGCGCTGCTTCGCGGAATCGACCGGGCCATCTCCGCCTCCACGGGCCTGAACGCCCGCATCGTCGACGACCCGCTTTGCTGCGTGGCCCGCGGAACCAGCGTGTACCTCGAAAACCTCGCCGCCTGGAAGGACACCCTCGAGTCCGACGCAGACGAGTAT
>SBAX01000351.1 GCA_005240095.1 Phycisphaera mikurensis | reverse complement strand
GGGTCCGGCCGTCGGCGGTGAGGATACCAATGTCGGCGAGCTTGGGGTTGCGGTCCACGAAAATGATATTGGACGGCTTGATGTCCCGATGGAGCAAGTCGCAGGAGTGCAGCCGATTAAGCCCCTTGAGCAAGCGGCGGGCGATCTCGATGGCCACGTCGGCGCGAAGCCGTCCGTCGCGGATCAGGGTATGCAGCGTCAGGGGGCGGTAGTTTCGCGGAAGACTCTCGCGAATCAGTCCCGGGACGGCGCGATCGTCGGCCAGCTCCATCGTGTAGTACAGCAGGCGATCGGCCACGCCCACGTGATAGACGGTCACGAGGTGAGGATGGCGGTCGATCTTGCGGCAGTAAGTCTCGAGGGCGTCCATCTCGTGGCAATGGACGCGGGCTTTGGCGAGGCGATCCAGGTCGATCACCTTCATGGCCCGGTAGACGCCCACGCGATCGCGGACGGCCCAGACGGAACCGTAGGACCCCTCGCCGCAGAGCAGCACGCGCTCATAGTCGGGAATGGGCCAGGAGCGGTCCCCCGCCGCGGGCCGCCCGACGCGGGCCGGCGTCACCGGCGTGGCTTCCTCGGACCGAATCAAGGCTTGGGTCGTGGACGCGGGACCCGACGCCACTTGGGCAAGCGACGTACGTTCGAGCGTCCGCGTGCCCGTACTCTCGAAGACCCGGCGTAGCAGGACGGTGTCCGGATCGGTGCGCCGGAACTCCTCGAGAAGCGCGCGGCAGCCTTCACAGGCCTGCACATGAGCGTCCAACCGGGCGGCGGGCTCATCGGGCAGCTCGCCGTGCTCATAGGACATGAGTTCATGGCGTGGGGGACAGTTGCTCACGGCCAGACTCCATACAGGGCGTCGATGAGGTCGTCACAGTGTTCCCGAAGATGCCGGGCGACGCGACTCTTGGCCACGTAGATCTGGTTAGCAGTCATACCCAGGGCCTTGCTGATTTCCGCCACGGGGCGTTCTTCGAGCACATACATCTCGAAGGCCTGCAAAGTGTGGGCTGCGAAGGTGGAGTGGAGTCGCTGCACCAACATCCTGGCCACGCCCTCGTTCCAGTGTTTCTCCCACAGTTCGCCTGGCGCCGGGGATGGATCGCGAAGCGCGTCGATCGCGTCTGCGGCGACAGCGGTTGGGCGGCGACGGGACAGTTGGTCGCAAATCTTGTGATCGACGATGGCGCGAAGCCAAGCTCGAAAACTACGCTGGCGTTCGAAGTGCCCGATCTGTCGGGCCACGGCGGCCATGCACTCCTGAGCCACCTCCTCCGCCAGGTCCTCGCCGGCGCCACGGCACCGCGCATAGTGGATGAGCAGTGGGCGGTAGATGCTGTCGAACTCGTTCCAGCTTTGGGCGTCAGCGGGGTCGCGGACGCGACGGAGCAGACTGCTGCGCGTGGCGGTCATAAGGGACGGACCTCGTCGGCGGTGAAACCCTGAAACCATTCTATCGTGGTCAAGCATGCGGATTCCAACGGCGGGTGTACCAAGGCGCGGACCCTCCCAATGAACGTCGGGCGTGAGGGGCGTTTTCTTACGCCGCCCGGGAGAGCCAATACAGGCCTCCATAGCCGGAGTCTGGACAAATCGGGGAAAGGAAAGTAGCTTTTCCGGCCGTGAAAGTGCATCCCACGGCCGTCGTTGAGCGCGGCGCGGAGCTCGGCCAAGACGTGGAGATCGGGCCCTACGCCATCGTCGGACCCCACGTGGTCCTGGGGAATGGCTGTCGCCTGCACCATCACGCCATCGTCGAGGGATATACCACCTTGGGGGAGGGCTGCGAGGTCTTCCCCCAGGCCGTGCTGGGTACCCCGCCCCAGGATGTGAAATACCGGGGCGAACGGACCACCCTGGAGATCGGTCATCACAATATCTTTCGGGAGATGGTCACCGCCCATCCCGGGACGGGCAACGGCGGCGGGGTCACCCGCATCGGGGACCATAATCTCTTTCTGATCGGCGTCCACATCGCCCATGACTGCATCGTGGGTAGCCGGTGCGTGCTGGCCAACTATGTGCAACTGGCCGGGCACATCCACGTGGAAGACCACGTCAACATGGGCGGGCATAGCGCCGTGCACCACTTCGTGACCATCGGCAAGCACGCCTTCATCGGAGGCATGACCCGCGTGGCCGCGGACGTGCCACCCTTTGTCATCGTGGTGGCGGCGCGGGGCACGCGTTCGGAAGTGCGGATGATCAACGGCGTGGGATTGCAGCGTAGCGGCTACCGCGAGGAGGACATCGCAGCGCTGAAGGATGCGTTCATGAAGATCTTTTCGCGCCGGGCGCGGATGAGCGGAGTGCCGATGCGCGACCGCGTAGAAGCCGTGCTGGCGAGGCAGCCGCTCAATCCGCACGTGCAGTACTTGTGCGAGAGCTTGATGCGATCCTTCGCTCACGGGCGCAACGGGCGCTATCTTGAATCGCTGCGTGCTGATCCCGTACACCGCAACTCGTGGAAGCTGAGCGAGCGCTACACGCTCACGGTCAACGTCATGGGCCGCGGCACCGTGGAGCGGCGAACGGAGAACGGAACCGCAGAGCAGGACGCCGTACAGCTTACGGCGGTGGCCGACCCCGGCTGGGCATTCCATTGCTGGAACGGGGGGCTTACGGGACCGGCGAATCCGCAGCGCGTGGTTCTGAACCGCAACGTCAGCGTGGATGCGATGTTCGTGCGACGGACACGGTCGGCGTAGCGTCCTACCCCCATTCAACCCTCTCCCTGCGAGGGAGAGGGCTAAGGCCTTAGAAATGAAGGATCACTTGCGCGTCGCCGTCATTGGTGCAGGTCACATGGGGCGGCACCATGCGCGGGTCTACTCGTCCCTGGCGGATTGCCAACTGGTTGCTGTCGTTGATAAGGACTTGGACCGGGCGCAGAAGGCAGCGTCCGAATTCGGGGGGGCTGCGGTTCGACGATGGGAAGACGTCAAGGGCAGCATCGACGCTGCCACGGTGGCGGTGCCGACGGTGCACCACGCGGAAGTGGCCGTGCCCCTGATGGAGCGGGGCGTCAGCGTGCTCGTCGAGAAGCCTCTGGCGCCGGATTCCACCACCGCCCTGCAATTGGTCGAGGCGGCCAGGAAGAACAAGACCGTCCTGCACGTAGGTCACTCGGAACGCTTCAATCCCGTGGTGCAAGCCATGCTCCGCATGGAGGTCGCCCCGCGATTCATCGAGACGCAGCGGGTCAGCCCGTTCACGTTCCGCAGTGCGGACATCGGGGTCGTGTTCGACATGATGATCCACGACATCGACATCGTGCTGCACCTCGTGGGGCATCGAGCGTGCACGGTGGACGCCGTGGGCGTGGGCGTGCTGGGGACCTTTGAGGACGTGGCCAACGCGCGATTGCGCTTCGGCGATCATGCGGTGGCGAATCTGACGGCTTCGCGACTGGCCCTCAAGACGGAGCGCCGCATCCGCGTGTTCTGTCCGACGGCGTATCTCTCCATGGACTTTCACAAGAAGGCCGGCATCGCCATCAAGCTCGCCGACAATGTGGATTTCATCCGCATGGCCCGGGAGCGAAACTTCGAAGACCTTGCCCAGATGGCGTCGATGGATTTTGGTTCGATGATCAAGATCGAGCCGCTGGTCATTGACGATGTCGAGCCGCTGCGCGCAGAGATCCAGTCCTTCCTCAGCGCCGTCCGCACCGGTCAGTCGTCCGGCGTCACCGCCGAAGAGGGACTCGCGGCCGTCGAGCTGGCGGAACGCATTACCACCACCGTGCGCGAACAGGGCTGGGGACGGGAACTGGCTCTCGACTCGAACGCATGACGGCTGAATGGCCCGAAGGGGGCTGCCAAAAAGGCGAACAGGCGCTTTGGGCGCCTCCAATTCGTTCAGAAAAAGCACGTTTTCCGATTGCGTTTCCCACTCCCGGCATCTACACTGAGTGCTTATCTGCCACTCATCGGAGCGGGAAATGGTCAACGGCCGGCACAGACCTCTGGCTAGGATCGCCGCCTTCGCAAGAGGCGCATGTCCGTGCTCTGGGCGTTCTTGTCACTATCTACGGTCTGGCCATCACTCGCGGGGATTCACCGCGGAGGAAACCATTTGCAATCGGGAGTATTGAAGATGAGAGCAAAACCTGGTCGGGGATTGGGAGTACTCATTGCACTTTTCTTGTGTTCCACAATCGCGGAGGGCACGGATCGCGACGCTTCACGGCCGGTGAGTTCGCAGCCCGCGAACATGGTCACCGGCGGTGTCGCCCACATGCGCTCGGTCGTCGCCGGCGGACCGGCGACAATGCGAATCCGGCTTACGCCGGTTCCTTCGCAAGGACCGGGCTCGTATCCGCCGGGCTCGTACATTTCCGGTCAGACCCTGCACGCAACGCCGGGGGCCTTCCGGGCGTTCTTCAACATTCAGTTGGAGGATTGGGACCCCGCCGCCACCGGCAGTCCCCTCCTGCACGTCTGGCAGGCCAGGATCGACGGCAACGGACTACTCGGCGCCAACGCCGTGCCTCCGCAATCAGGGTGCAACATCGTGCCGCCGACAGTGAGTTGTCCCAGCAACAATGCGGCGGGCCACGCTGTGTGCGCTTCAGCCTTCGCGGAGACCGGCCCGGAGTGCAACAGCTCCCCGCTGAGGTGCGAGTGGGGTTTCTCCAACCGCACGCGCGGCGATTGGGTCCATGCGGGAGACGAGCCCAACGTCCTCGCAGACGCTAATCTCACCAGTACGAGCCCGCTCCTCTTCGGCTTGGCGACGGTCTCGGGAGCCGGCACGGCCGATGCCGGCCTGCTCTACTACGGCGCAACGGTGGTCTATGACGTACCCGCCTGCGCCCTGGGGCAGTACACCATCCCCTTTGGGCCAGCCGAGACTTTCGCGGCCGACGAGCAGAACCCTTCCAACGACATCCCGATTCTGGAAATGGTCTCGGCGATCGTCGAGGTCGCGCCCCAATGCGATTCAAACGACGATTGCGACGACGTGAATGCCTGCACAACCGACACGTGCCTGCCGGACATGACGTGCCAGAACACGCCAATCGTTTGCGATGACCAGAACGCCTGCACGACGGACACGTGCCAACCGAGCACGGGCTGCCAATACACGCCCATCCCCAATTGCGGCGCAGACCAGACAGCCATTACCTATCAAGGGTCCCTGGAGAACCCCTCAGGCTCGCCGGTTTCGGACACGTGCGACTTTCGGTTCGGGCTCTTTGCGACGCCAACGGGAGGAAGTGGGATCGGCGCATCGCCGCAAACGGTTTCGGACGTTGATGTGGTCAACGGCTCGTTCACGGTCCTCCTGGATTTTGGTCCGGGTGTTTTCGATGGAGACGCGCGCTGGCTGCAGATCGAGGTCCAGTGCCCGGGTGATGCAAACTTCGTGCTGCTGAGCCCGCGGATGCAGCTCACGCCGGTGCCGTATGCCCTTCGCGCCTTGGAGGGCGTCGGAGGAACGAATGCCCTGAGCGTCACGCCGGATGGCAAGGTAGGCATCGGCACGACCACGCCCACCAACCCCCTGGAAATGGCCAGTGGGGCGCACTGCACGGCGGGCGGGATCTGGACCGACGCCAGCGATCGGGCGGCCAAGGAAAACTTCACGCCCATCGACCCCGCAGACGTCCTGGAGCAGTTGGCTGAGCTGGACGTGACGCGCTGGAACTACCGGGTCGAGAGCCCGGCGATTCAGCACATCGGCCCCGTGGCCCAGGACTTCCATGCCCTCTTCGGCGTGGGAGGCGACGACAAGCATCTCGCCGCGTTGGACACGGCCGGCGTAGCCCTGGCCGCCATCCAGGGACTCTACGAGATCGTTCAGGAGAAGGATTGCGAGATTGACGAGCTCAAATCCCAAATCGAGGACCTGAAGGAACTTGTCCGTGCATTGGCCGCGGAGAAGGCAGGCTCGCAATGATCGACCGTCGACCATCGATAGCTGGCCATCGCACCCTTGCTCCGGTTGTCTGCGTTTCTGCGTTTCTGTGTTTCTGCGTTTCTGCCCTTGCCCAATCCGGCGGCGGGTATGTGATCAAGAAGAGCGCCGTCGCCTCCGGCGGAGCGACGGTGACGGGAGGCAACTATCAACTGTCCGGCACGGCCGGGCAGCCCGATGCAGGCGACCCCACCGGCGGCAACTATGTGCTCACCGGCGGACTCTGGGGACCCGCCTTGGCCGGACCGCCGCCGCCTCTACCTTTCTGGGACTGCGGCGACCTCGGCAGCAACACATGCGTTGCTCGCACACGTGCCCTGACGTTCAAGATCCCGCCGCCTGTGGTGGCCACCGGCGCCGGGATGGCCATTAAGGTGACGATCGACGATCTGCAGAACCCGGTGCCGCCAAACGACGTGTGCTGTCCGCCGCCGGATTTCAGCGCATTTGAATCGGCGACCTGCACGGCGGCCGGGGAAATGAACTCCTGCGCTCGCTGGGTGGGCGCGCCATACACCTATCTGGAGGCCCAGGAGCTGCCGGACCGCGGGAACTACCGGGCCTCGCGGCTGCAGTGCAGCCCCTTCTACTACGACTGGGGCTCCGAGCCCAACGGCGGTGAAGTGAACGTCGTGGGGGCGGAGATCCTGCCCAGCTCGACATACACGGTGGCGCTCTACACCGACAACTGCAAGGGCATCGAAGACACGTGCGCGGTTTTCTCTTCGAACGTGATCAAGACACGTCGCGCCGGCGACATCGCTCCGGTGTTCCAGAGTCCGACGGGTTCGCGCACCCACCCCAACGCCATCGACATCGTGGGCGTAGTGAACAATTTCAAAAAGGCCATTGGCGCGCCCAAGCATGTCGAGGTCCAGGTTCAGCCGAACCTGCCGAATCTAAACAAGGACGCGGACGCCCTGGATATCCAAGCGGTGGTCTATAATGTGCACTTGCGTGCCTATCAGTTCAGCGGTCCATGCCCGTGCCCGTCCACGGTGACGTGCAACGCCACCATGTGCACCAGCGACACGCAGTGCAGCGGAGGCATGTGCACGCGAACCTGCGCCGCGGGTGGACCGCGCGCAGGCGAGGCCTGCACATCCGACAAACACTGCGGCGTGTGCACTGGTGGCACCTCGCCGGGCCTCCCTTGTGCCAACAACGGGCAGTGCCTTGGCGGCGGCACGTGCACTACGGGAACGTGCAACACCCAGGGCTTCTGCCGCGACCGTTGCGGACGGTGCAACTAGGGCGAGCTTTTGCCGCCGGCTGCCTGGACAGAGCGAGGGAAAAGCGTCAGCCCGTAAGTAAGCAGCCTATTGCGTGCCCCCATGCGTGGGCGCAGGAGTGTCTCGGTGCGGATCCGTGTGGAAACAATCAGGAGCCAAGAACATGTCCAACATGCCCCGTTTCAACCGCGTCGTACGCGTTGCGATCCCGCTACTTGCCGTCGTCCTCATGACACCGTGTGCGGTGCGGGCCATGCCCGCCAGCCCGCACGCCTATCGCGTCACTCAGCCGGGCGGCGCCGTCATCACGGTGTACATCCGCGGCGATGAGTACTTCCACTGGGAAGAAGATGAGAAGGGCTACACCGTTCTGCGCGACGCCGCGGGAACTTACGTGTACGCGACGCTCGACGCGCAGGGCAATCTCGCGCCTACGGCGCTCAAGGTGGGCGTGGACAACCCCGCGGCCGGTGGATTGCAGCCGGGAACCCTGCCGCCGTTTGAAGCGCGAAATCGGACTCGCGCTCAGGCCGAAGCCCTGATGCGCCAACAAGGTGGCGTAGCTGGCGAGTCTCCGCCGGGGGTGGGAACGTTCAAGAACGTCGTCATTCTGATGCGCTTCGCTAATCACCTTGGCCGAACGCTCCCTTCGAACCCCGACATCGACATCCTGTTCAACAGCCCCACACCCCATGCACTGGCGCCCACCGGCAGCGTCAAGGGACTCTATTTTGAAAACTCGTATGGCCTCATGACGCTCAATTCGACCGTCTTCGGATGGGTGGACCTGCCGCAGACCGAGCAGTACTACGCGGCGGGGAACTCCGGGCTCGGTTCCAACATCTGGGAAGCCATCACCGATGCCCTCGAGGCTGCCGATCCACTGATCGACTTCTCGCAATTCGACGATGACCTCGACGGCTACGTGGATACCATCACCTTCGTTCATTCCGGCTACGCGGCGGAATGGGGTGGCACCGACGCCGACGGCACGGACTTCACCAATCGCATCTGGTCACACCGGTGGGCCGTGTTCCCGGAATGGGTTTCGGATGAGGGCGTGAAGGTCTTCGACTATGACATCAACCCGGGCTTGTGGGGAACCTCGGGGTCCGCCATCGGCCGCATTGGGGTGATCTGTCACGAGACGGGCCACTTCTTCGGCCTGCCCGACCTCTATGACACGGACAACAACGGTCCCGCAGGCATCGGCTCATGGTGCATGATGTCGAATTCCTGGGGCTTCACCGGCGACCAGCTCAACCCGCCGCACTTTTCGGCATGGTGTAAGCAGTTCCTCGGGTGGGTCACGCCCACCGTGATCAGCGCGTCCGGCACCTACAGCGCCCGCCGCGTGGAGCAGTTCCCCGACGTGTACCGGATCAATGCGGGGTACTCCGCCGGCGAGTACCTGCTGGTGGAAAACCGCCAGCCCTACGGCTTCGAGAGCACCATGCCACAGGGTGGTCTGTGTGTTTGGCACATTGATGAAGCGAAAGGCGGTAACACCGAGGAAGGGTACCCGGGCCAGCCCGGTTGGCCGGGAAACAACCGGCACTACATGGTCGCCCTGCTACAAGCCGACGGCTTCTATGATCTGGAGCACGGGTTCACCTACGGCGACTCCGGAGATGTGTATCACGCCGGAGGCGTCTCCAGGATCGACGGGGCCACCATCCCCAACACGCACGGCTACCAGGGCGGCACGGTCGTGGCCACCAACCACCGGCTGCACAACATCAGCTCATCGGGAACGCCCATGACGTTCGACTTCGATTCCTACGCTCCGGCTTCCGGCGCCTGCTGCAACGACTTAACCGGCGTATGCACCGACAACGAACAAAGCGATGCATGCATGCAATCCGGCAGGACTCGATTTGTGGAGGGCGGCACCTGCGCGGGACTGTTCCCCCCCTGTATGAGCAGCGTGCCGGAGAACGACAACTGCGCCGACGCCATACCGATTTTCGACGGGTTTACCTTCTTCGACACCGAGCTGGCCTCCACCGATGGGCCCGCGGATTGCCTCAACGGAGACCCGCGCGTAGGCAAGCAGGACCTCTGGTACACCTATCAAGCAACCTGCTCGGGCCTGCTGCTGGTGAGCCTTTGCACGGCCACGGATTATGACAGCACGCTCCAGATCTACGACGGCATGGGCTGCGCGCCGCTCGGGACGCAGCTTGGTTGCAGCGACGACGATTGCGGGATCGGAGGCGGCCCCTCGGAACTGACCCGTCCGGTCGGCCAGGACCAGATGGTGCTGATTCGCGTAGCAGGTTGGCAGACTGAAAGGGGCGCCGGGTTTGTGCAGATCGAATGCGAAGCCATCGGACCGCCGCCCACGCCGACGTGGGATTGTGTTGGCGGGGACCTCCGTTACAAGTTTTGCTCGGACGGTCCCAGCGCGGGCCAGGCATGTGTAGATGATGAAGATTGCCCGCAGTGCATCGTCTGCTGTGTGCCATGCGCCGCGCGTACGCGCGCGCTGAGCTTTAGGATGACCCCGCCGGCTACGGCCACGGGTGGTCCCGGAGCCACCGCCATCAAGATCACCATGGTCGACCTGCAGAACCCGGTTCCGGCCAACGACGTGTGCTGTCCGCCGCCGAACTTTGGCAGCTACGAGTCGGCGACCTGCAACGCCGCCGGTGAGGCGGGCGGTTGCGCTCGCTGGGTCGGCCCGCCGTACAGCTACCTGGAGGCCCAGGAGCTGCCGGGCTTCGGCAACTATCGTGCCTCGCGTCTGCAGTGCACCCCGTACTACGACGATTGGGAGAATGAGCCCAACCAGGCGGTCAACGTGGTCGGGGCGGAGATCCTGCCCAGCTCCACGTATGCCGTCCAGTCG
This sequence comes from Phycisphaera mikurensis, assembly GCA_005240095.1. Classification (GTDB taxonomy): domain Bacteria; phylum Planctomycetota; class Phycisphaerae; order UBA1845; family UBA1845; genus SBAX01. The sequence goes on along the minus strand of SBAX01000351.1, from coordinate 3,912 downwards.
TACGGAACGGACTGCAAGGGTACCGAGGCGAGCTGCTCGAACGTCTCCGCCAGCGTGCAGATGCAGACGCGTCGTGCGGGCGACATCGCCCCGGTCTTCCAGGATCCGGCGGCCAATCGCACCCAGCCCAACGCCATCGACATCGTGGGTACGGTGAACAACTTCAAGAAACTGGCGGGCGCGCCCAAGCACCTTGAGGCCCAGGTTCAGCCGAACCTGCCGAACCTCAACCGGGACGTGGACGCCTTGGACATCCAGGCCATCGTGGCCAACCAGAAGCTGGGGGCGTATCCGTACAACGGTCCGTGTGCGTGCCCGTCGACGGTGACGTGCAACGCCATAGCCTGCAGCGGTACCACGCCTTGCATCAGCGGTAATTTGTGCCTTCAGACGTGCTCAGCCGGTCCGCGAATGGGCGAGCTCTGTACCTCGAACAAGCACTGCGGCATGTGCGTCGGCGGCTCCCGTCCGGGCATCCCCTGCGATAACAGCAGCCAGTGCGATGGAGGGACGTGCACCACGGGCACCTGCGCTACCCAGGGCTTCTGCCGCGACCGTTGCGGACGGTGCAACTAGGGGCGGCCGGGCTCTAAGAATTCTATTGAAAGGGTGCAACAAGGAGGCTACCCTCGTCGTTGGGCCAAGGGGTCGCGGTGACATCGCCTCGGTTGCCGAGGGAAGATCGCCGAGGCAAACCGTCTTTGGCGGGGCCCATCGACAAGGGGGAGCCGGGCCATGAGGCGCGTTCCGTGGAGCGTAGCGGCGGCGCTGTGGTTCGTCGCTGCGGCGCAGGGGCAGGTTGACTTCGTCAACTGGGAAAACCCGCACGTCCATCCCCTGGATATCACGCCGGACGGTACGCGGCTGCTGGCCGTCAACACGCCTGACAATCGCCTCGAAGTCTTCCGCATCACCTCGGGCACGGCTGTCCACGAGCAGTCCGTGCCGGTGGGCCTAGATCCGGTGTCCGTCCGGGCCGCAAGCGACAACGAAGTCTGGGTCGTGAACCACGTCTCCGACAGCGTCAGCATTGTCGATCTGACGGCGGGCAACGTGGTGGAGACCTTGCCGATGGCAGACGAGCCCTGCGACGTGGTCTTTGCGGGAGCGCCGCGTCAGGCCTTCGTTTCCTGCTCGCAGGTGAATCGCGTTCTGGCGTTCGATCTTGGCGACCTTGGCGACCCGCCGCGAGAGGTGATCCTTGAAGGCGAGGACCCGCGGGCAATGGCCGTCTCCTCCGACGGGTCGCGGGTGTACGTCGCCATCTTCGAGTCCGGGAATCGCTCCACCATCCTGGGCGGCGGAAGCACGATCAACAACGGCTATCCGCCTAACGTGGTGAGCGACCCTCTGGGGCCTTATGGGGGAGTCAACCCTCCGCCCAACGATGGCCCCGCTTTCAACCCGCCGCTCAATCCCGGCAATCCGCCTCCGATCCCCGTGGGATTAATCGTCAAGAAAGATGCCTCGGGCCGCTGGATGGATGACAACGGCGGTGACTGGACATCGCTGGTCAGCGGACCCGACGCCCCGCGGTCCGGCCGCCCGGTCGGCTGGGACCTGTTGGATCACGACGTAGCGGTCATCGATACGAGCAGTCTGGCCGTTGCCTACGCGACCGGGCTGATGAACCTCTGCATGGCCCTCGCCGTGAACCCGTCTACCGATGAGATCACCATGGTGGGTACCGATGGGACCAACGAGGTCCGCTTTGAGCCCAATGTAAGCGGGCGGTTTATCCGCGTAGAGCTGGCCGTCGTCGATCCGGCCTCCCTCGCTCCTGCGGTGGCTGACCTCAACCCGCACCTTACTTACACGGCTTCGACGATTCCGCAGGCCGAGAGAGACAAGTCCGTGGGTGATCCGCGTGGCATTGTCTGGGGCGCTGCGGGCTCCAAGGGCTACGTCACCGGGATGGGCTCGAACAACGTCATCGTCATCGACGACACCGGCGGGCGGGCCGGGCTTACCGACACCATCAAGGTCGGTGAGGGTCCCACAGGAGTTGTTCTCGACGAGGCTCGCGCCCGCCTCTATGTGCTGAACAAGTTCGAGTCCTCGATCTCGGTGGTGGACACAGTCGCGGAGGCAGAGATTGATCGAGTCCCATTTTTCGATCCATCCCCTCAGGCGATCAAGGTGGGGCGGAAGCACCAGTACGACACGCACAAGAATTCAGGACTGGGACAGAGCGCCTGCGCATCCTGCCACGTGGATTCGCGAATGGATCGGCTGGCATGGGACTTGGGCAATCCCGCGGGGATGGTCAAGCCCTTTAATCAGAACTGTGCGCCAGGTAACAACTGCCAGCCCTGGCACCCCATGAAGGGACCGATGACCACACAGACCTTGCAGGACATGATCGGCAAGGAGCCTCATCATTGGCGCGGCGACCGCAATGGGATTGAAGAGTTCAACGGCGCGTTCATCGGCCTGCTCGGCGATGACACCAACTTGACGCCCGCCGAGATGCAGGAGTACGAGGACTTTCTCGCGACGATCACCTTCCCGCCCAATCCCTTCCGCAACTTTGACAACTCTCTTCCCGCGGACCTCCCCTTGCCCGGGCATTTCACTCCCGGCCGATTCGCCCCGCCGGGGCAACCACTGCCCAACGGCAGCGCCGTTCGCGGACTGAGTCTCTATCGAACCGCGGCGCTCGACGGAGTCGATTGTGTCACCTGTCATACCCTGCCCACGGGCATGGGTACGAACCTCTTCTTGCGCCAGAACCCCCCGCCGCCACAGTTTGTGCCTTTTCCGATCGGCCCCAACGGCGAGTTTCATCACCAGATCGTGTCCGTTGATGGCTCGACGAACATCAGCATCAAGACCCCCCATTTGCGCAATGCCTACGAGAAGGTGGGGTTCGAGGCCACGCAGGCGCGCAACACGGCAGGCTTCGGGTTCCTGCACGATGGCAGCGTGGATTCTCTGGCCCGCTTCGTCTCCGAGCCCGTCTTCAACGTGCAGTCGGATCAGCAGATCGCGGATCTGGTTGCTTTTCTGCTCTCGTTTGCGGGATCGGACCTGCCCACCGGAAGTCCCGCCGACCCCAGCGAGCTGCCCGGCCCGCCAAGCAAGGACACGCACGCGGCGGTGGGAACCCAGACCACCCTGGTGGATGAGGCCGCGGCTGATACGGCGCAGCTCGACTTGATCGCGGACATGCTCGCCCTCGCCCAAGGGCCGCGGGTCGGCCTCGTCGTGAAGGGCATTCAGCAAGGCATCCCACGGGGATACACCTACGTACAGATTTCGCCCGGCGTGTTCGAGTTCCAGTCGGATCGCGCCGCCGAAACGCTCAGCGCCGCGGAGCTGCAGGCGGCAGCAGCGCCGGGAAGCGAACTGACGTACTTGCTCGTACCTCGCGGTTCCGAACGACGAATCGGCATCGATCGCGACCGCGACGGTTTCCTGGATCGCGATGAGCTCGACGGATGCAGCGATCCGGCGGATGCCGCCAGCGTCCCGCCGCAATGTACGGCCCAGCCCCCCAACCCCACCTGGGATTGCCCAGGCGGCGATATGGGCAGTACCGCGTGTGTCGCGCGCACCCGGACCTTGACCTTCCGCATGGTCCCGCCGGCGGTGGCGAGCGGCGGCGATGGCAGCTCGGCCATCCGCATCACCATGATGGATCTGCAGAACCCGGTGCCGGCCAACGATCCGTGCTGTCCGCCGCCGAACTTCGGCACGTTTGAGGATGCGACCTGCTCGGGCGATCCGGGCGGTGCGCATTCCTGCAGCCGCTGGGTCGGCATGCCATTCACCTATCTGGAGGCCCAGGAGCTGCCGGGCTTCGGCAACTATCGTGCCTCTCGTCTGCAGTGCACCCCGTACTACGACGATTGGCAGAATGAGCCTGGTCAACTGGTCAACACGGTCGGGGCGGAAATCCTGCCCAGCTCC
>SBAX01000248.1 GCA_005240095.1 Phycisphaera mikurensis | reverse complement strand
GGCCCCGATCAGTTCCTGATCCGCGCCTCCGGCGGCGTGGGCATCGGAACGAACGACCCGGACGTGCTGCTGCACATGGTCGGAGGGACTGAAGCAGGACTGGCCGATGGGACTGGCTACATGATGCTGGGTGGCACAAGCGGCACGAACATGGTTTTCGACAGCAATGAGATCCAGGTCCGCTTCCTGGGGTCGGGCAGCAACCTTTTCCTGAACCCCGCCGGGGGGGACGTCAGTATCCGCACGACGGCCACCGGGGTTCCGTTGACCGTCGGCGGCGGCACGGAGGCCACGCTCTCCGACAGCACGGGATACCTTACGATCGGCACGGACAGTTCCGCGAACATCGTTATGGACTCCAACGAGATTCAGGCCCGCAGCAATGGCGTTGCCGAGGAGCTGTTGCTCAATCCTGCCGGCGGCAGTGTCGCGATCGGTTCGACCCCCATTGGTTCAGGCGTCCCACTGGTCGTGGATGGCGGCACCGACGCCGCACTCCCTGTCGGCAGCGGGTACGTCGTGATCGGTGACGAGAACGGCCAGAACATCGTCGTGGACGACAACGAGATCATCGCTCGCACCTTCGGCGACAACGCGGGCGACCTGTTCTTGAACAACGGCAGTGGATTCATCGGCATCCTGCGGAGCAGCACCAGCCACCCGATCCACGTGGGGACCAACAGCACCAACGGCAACGGCGCGCATTTGACCGCCGGCGGTGCATGGACCAACGGGAGCGATCGAAACACCAAGGAGAACTTCCATCCGCTCGATTCGCAGTGGATTCTCGAGAGAGTCGCAGAACTTCCGCTGAGCAAGTGGAATTACATCGGCGAGGCTGACGGCGTTTGCCACATCGGCCCCATGGCACAGGACTTTCGCGCCGCCTTCGGCCTCGGACATGACGAGCGCTACATCACCACCATCGACGCCGATGGCGTGGCTTTGGCCGCCATCCAGGGGCTCTACGAGCTCGTGCAGGAGAAGAACTGTGAAATCGACGAATTCCGCGAGCAGAAGGATCGGGAAACCGACGAGCTGCGATCTCAAATCTCAAATCTCAAATCGGCCATCGAAGCTCTCGCTACGCGGCAGGCTGGAGCCCCGCGATGAACGCCCGTCTTGAAACTGACAGTGCCATCGGCATTTGGCAACTCGTCCGCTTCTTGACCCCGGCAACAGCGCCGTGGCAGCGAAACGACCCGCCTGCCCCGGTGCGGCTGGGGACAGAGGAGCGTTGCGGGCTCCTGCGTGTTTCGGCGAAGAGGATCCTAAGGAAAACCGAACCCTTTGAGCCGCAGCCACCCTGGATTTCGCGTCTCTCGATGAGGCCGTGGGTGGTGGTCCACCGTATCCGTGCGGGCTGGTCCGGGATCGATCGGTGTTTGCCGTTGACGGGATGCGCTGGACCCCTCGGCCCAAAGGAGCGCCGAATGAAACGCATCGAACGAAACTTGTTGACCATGTGTGCCATCGCTGGGAACTGGAGTATGGGCGACAAACTGTGCGCCGCGCCCTTGGGCACGGCCTTCACTTACCAAGGCACCTTGGAGAACGCTGGAGGTCCGGTCACAGCCGCGTGCGACTTCCGTTTCCGCCTCTACGACGACGACACGGGGCCAACGGAGGTCGCGCCATCACAGGCGAAGACCGCGGTCGCGGTCAGTGGCGGAGTGTTTACCGTCCCCGACCTCGACTTCGGGCCAGGCGTCTTTGACGGCTCGGCTCGATGGCTGGCCATCGAGGTTTGCTGTCCGAGCGCCTGTTCTCCACAACCGCTCGCTCCGCGTGTGGAGCTCACCCCCGCCCCGCTCGCCCTTCACGCCGAAAAAGCGGCCGCATTGAAGCTGCCCTATGCGGACAGCGTGAACATTTGCATGCCCATGCTCGAGCTGACGCAAACCGGCGACGGACCGGCGGCTATCTTCAAGGTCCAGCCCCAGCCCGAGCCACCGTTGCCCCAGCCGGCCGTGGAAGTGATGAGCAGCATCGCGGCGCCTGCCCTTGAGGCGACGAACACGGGCGACGGACCGGCGGCGCGCCTGGTCGCCTCCCCAACGTCCCCGGGCGTGCCGGCGCTGGAAGTGCGCAACGACGGCGAGGGTCCGGGCGCGACGTTCACCGTCGCCAAAGAGCTGGGCCCCGACCCGGCGATCAAGGCCACCAACAGCGGCCTAGGTCCGGCAGCGGTCCTGGAGAAGGTAGGCAGCGTCGACCCGGGCTTCGCCCCCACGCTACAGGTGACCAACATCAGCGGTTCCGCCATCGAGGCGGTGTCGAACCACGTGGGACCGCCCGAGTTTGCGACCCTCAAAGTCACGAACAATGGATCGGGCGGCGCCGCGGAGTTGGTCAGTAGCGGCGGTGGCGTACAGCCGGACCTTCCGACATTGAACGTCACCAATCAAGCCGGCGGCCCCGCGGCCACCTTCTCCGGCAAGGTCGGCATCGGCGTTGCCGCCCCGAGCCTGGCCCTGGACATTTCCGGCGACGTCCGCTGCACGACGCTCGCCTGGGCTGGGGGCGTCAGCGCCTTGGGGGACGATCAGGGTGGGGCCATCGAACTGGGCAATTCATTGACCCTGGGCAACAACCCGTACATCGACTTCCATCGCGGCGTGGGCTTCGCGGAGGACTACAACGTTCGACTCCAAAACGATGCCGACGGACGATTGAAGCTGCTCGGCGATCTGGAGGTTACCGGCGGTCTGGAGGTTCCCGGCACGGTGTCTGCCGGCGAGAACGTGTCCGTCGACCTCGGGTTGACCGTTGGCGGCAATGTGGCCGTCGGACTGAGCGTGACCGTCGCGGGGGACGTCGACGTATCCGGTGACGTGAAGAAAGAATATGCCCCGATGGTTTTCAACTCTGCCGCGCCGCTCGCCTACGCCTCCATCAACTCCGACGGAACGGTGGCTACGGGCACGCCGAACGTGAGCAGTTCGTGGGACAGCGGGAACCAGCGTTATCTGGTCACCATCACCGGCGAGACGTACGCCACGACCACGCACGTGACCACCGTCACGCCGGTCGTCACCGGATCGCCGGAAGCCCTCTTTGCCACCACCAGCAGCGGCGCCGGTCAGCTTCGCGTTCGGATTATGAGTTCTTCGACCGGCACCACCGGTTTGCAGAGAGCGTTCCAGTTCATCGTCTATAAGCCGTAGATGGAGGTGGACAATGATGACGAAGGCACGCCGAGGCACGCAGACACGAAGGGACGAGAAGGCAATGACCAATTGCGCGTTACCAATTACGAAAAGTAGTGTCCGCGAGGTTGCGCTCACGGCTCTGATTGCGCTCGCGGCCACACGCGCGGAGCCTGTGAACGCCCAGGCTGGCGGCGGCTACACTATCACCAAGAGCACCATCGACTCCGGCGGGGCGACGATGGTCACCGGCGGCGGATACGCACTCGGCGTTACCGTCGGCCAGCACGACGCGGCAGACCTTTCGGGCGGGACGTATCGGCTTTACGGCGGCTTTTGGTCTCCGCAGGTCGCCGGCAGCGACCCCCCGCCCACGCCCACGTGGAATTGCGCGGGCGGTCTTGGCAACAACAATTGCCAGGCTCGCACTCGGGCTCTGACCTTCACCATGGTTCCGCCGGCAACGGCGACGGGCGCCGAGGGTACCTCGGCCATCCGCATTACCATGATG
>SBAX01000338.1 GCA_005240095.1 Phycisphaera mikurensis | reverse complement strand
GTTGGGCACCGTGAAGCCGTAGCTCTTGCGGTGCTCGCGGATAGCCGTGGCAGAGACGCCGAATCGTCCCTCGCGGGAAGCGATCATGCGGGAATCGAGCTGCCCGTCGCCGCTCGCGGACCACATCAGCAGCGGCTCGCCCATGGGCAGGGCCGTGGACGGATCAGGCCAGGTATGCCAGGTCTTGCCCCAGGTGGTCAGCAGGACCTTCATCAGCTCATCTTCCTTCTCTGTGGCCATGCCCGGGGCGATCAGTTGACCCGCAAGGATTTCGTAGGCGTGCGAGTGATAGTACTTCTTCTCCGACTCGGGGAGCGAGCGATACACGTCATCGGTGATGATGTACTCGACTCCCAGCAGCTTGGCGTTGGTTCCGTCGTTGTCGTAGATCACGCACTGGTGCAGGGATTCGCTGTGCGGCCCGCAGTAGTGGTAGGACTCGATCTGGATCTTGGGATTGTTCTTGGCCACATGAAACGCACACACGTGCAGGTGGAAATTGTCCACCGGATTCGTTTGGCCTGCGGCGCCGTGCCCGGCGCGGGCGGGCGGAACCGCCGGCCATCCCGCAAGAATGGCGACCACCGCCACCGCGGCGACCGTGCAAGCGAAAACAGCTCCCCGAAATGCATCACGCGTCATCACACTATTTCTCCATACCTGTCCGGACGGCGTCAGCCATCCACTGAGCTTCCCGCTGCGCTGCGGGAACTGCCTCACATCTACTTGCTACAAACAGAAGCGACTGCGCTTGCGAATGACGCAGCTACAGTCCGTCGTCTGCGGACCGGCTTTGCAAACACCACCGCAGCGGCCGACTGTGCAACCCGACCTCTCCGGCAGGCCGATGCACGAGGCATCCGAACCAGAGCCGCACAGCCCCGCGGAAGGAGCGCTCGTCGAAACGCGCTCGGCCTTGTGCATCCGTTCCGGTACGTCTGATTGAAAGACGAACGCGAAGTGTTCCACGAAGTAGCAGAACATGTTGGGCGCATCCGCAGGGCCGGGAGTCGGACCGTAGGTCAGCCCGTCGGGGTGATAGGCACCGACGAGATGAAACTCGAACTCATCGAACAGACAGTTTGTGACCTCGCCGAACTCGGACAGCGCACCTGCGGGATGCCGCACGGAGAGCGCCGCCCGCCCCTCGGCCGAGGCCACTAAACTGTTCCTGCTGCCATCGCCGGGTCCCAGCGATCCTTCGCCGATGAAGTGGGCAAAGTCCGGGGTGAACCCGGGTAGCTCGAAGATCAGCAACCAGATGGTGTATACGCCGTTGGGGATAAGCCCCGCCAGTTGTAAGGTGACGTGAGTGCCCTGCTTATCGCATTTAGCCGACGCTTTGCCGGACACGGCGCTGAGCTCGCCGAGGGTAAGCGGGCGTCCGTCCGGAGCGGTGACCGGCTCAAGGACGTCCGGCCGCTCCGGGTCGCACGGGTCCCGGTCCATGAGCAGGTCGTCTGGGGAGTCCAAGGTACCATCGGCGGCGGTGATGAAATCGGTAACCAGAACGGCGTCCATGTTGCGCAACGGCGGATCGCCCTGGACGGCGCCGGCGCCAAGTATACCGGTCAGGGCTACGATCATAGTTCTGCTGATGCGGTTCATACACTCCCCCGGCGGTTATCTCCGCGTTTGATCGTGAACAAGACCCCCACCCGCCCGGGTACCGCCTTCGGTTACAATGGTTCCAGGTCTGGCACGGGCCCCTCTCGGAGGGACATGCGTAAATGGACGGCGAAAAGGGCCACCCTCAACCGCCATCTTCGCGGGGCGACTTGGACTCCACGGGGGCCCTGACCCAAATCCTTATCGATTTGCGCCATGGAGATGTAGAGGCCCGCGGGCGGCTGGTGACGTTGGTCTATGAGGAACTCCGCGAGCTGGCCGCTGTGCACCTGCAGGGCGAGCGCAGCGGGCATACCTTGCAGCCCACCGCCCTGGTCCACGAGGCCTTCTTGCGGCTTTTCGGGAACGTGGGCAGCGGCTGGGAGAGCCGCGCGCATTTCTTCGGTGCGGCCGGGGAAGCCATGCGCAGGATCCTGGTGGACTACGCCCGGCGACGACGTGCGGCTAAGCGCGGCGGCGGAGCTGAGCCCGCCCCACTGCTTGATGCGCCGGCGGAGGAGGTTCACCTTTCCCGTATCCTGGCCGTGGACGAAGCCCTGCAGCACCTGGGCGCCGCGGACGAACGAAAACGCAAGCTGGTCGAGCTGCGCTACTTCGCCGGGTTGACGCTGGAGGAAGCGGCGGCCACCCTGGGCATCGCCTCCCGTACCGCCAAACGCGACTGGGCCTACGCCAAGGCCTGGCTGTATCGCAAGCTGGCTGAGGACGGCAGCATCGGCCCGGCAGACGAGCCTCTCCGCGGCGATCATCGAGGTGACGTACGATGAGTCGTGACGTGGAGGAACTCTTTCACGCGGCGCGATCTCGGGGCGCCGCGGAGCGACTCGAGTTCCTGCGCGCCGCCTGTGGCGACGACCTCGAAACCCTGTCGGCGGTGCAATCGCTGCTTCGTTCCTCAGAGACGTCCGACGACTTCCTGGAGACGCCCGCGGCGGAGTGGTTTTCCCCCGCGAGCTCCGCGCCCTTCCCCGCCGCGCCGGGTTCGCGCATCGGCAACTACCGGCTTATCCGGCAGATTGCCGCCGGGGGCATGGGTATCGTGTACGAAGCGGTGCAAGATGCTCCCCGACGCACTGTAGCGCTCAAGCTCCTGCGCCGCGGGTTCCGCTGCGAAGCAGCCATTCGCCGGTTCGGCCGGGAGTCCGAAGTCCTCGGTCGTCTCAGCCACGCCGGCGTCGCGCGAATCTATGAGGCGGGAGTGCAGGACGAAGCCGGAGAGTCACTGCCCTTCTTCGCCATGGAAATGCTTTCCGACGCCCTCCCCCTGACCGCCTACGCGAACAGCCGAGCCATGGACACGCGACAACGCATTGAGCTGTTCTGCAAAGCGTGCGATGCGGTGCACTATTGCCATGAGCAGGGGGTTGTTCATCGCGATCTCAAGCCCGCCAACCTCCTGGTCACTCCCGAGGGTCAACCCAAGATCATCGATTTCGGGATCGCTCACCTCCAATCCGGCACCGATGGCAGCGCGACCTGGCACACCACCGGAGCCCCGCTCATCGGCAGTCTTGGGTACATGAGTCCTGAACAAATCAGCGGCGAGGCGGGAGCAGTAGATCGGCAGACGGACGTGTACGCCCTTGGGGTTATCGCCTATGAACTGATCGCCGGGCGATCGCCGCACGATCTTGCGGATCGTCCGCCCTTGGAAGCGGCGAGAATCATCCGTGAGGAAGACCCAGCGCCGCTCGAAACAGTCGACCGCGCGCTGGGCGAAGACTTACAGACCATCGTCGCCACGGCCATGGCCAAGGAAAAGCAAAGACGGTACCCGTCCGCCGAGGCCCTCGCGCAGGACTGCCGACGCTTCCTTCGTGCGCAACCGATTCACGCTCGTCCCCCCAGCCGCTGGTACCTCATCGCCCTGTTCGCCCGCCGGCATCGGGCACTGTGCGCCCTGGGCGCCACCAGCGCCGTGATGTTGCTGGTGGCCACTGCGGTCAGCGTCTTTTTCGCACTCCGCGCCGAGCGGCAGCGCGGCGTGGCAAGGCGTGCGGAGGCCCTGGCCCTCACGGAGCGCGAGGCCGCCGACTACCAGGCGTACATCGCCAACATCGCCGCCGCGGACGCCGCCCTGCGCATCCACGACGTGGCCGAGGCTTCTCGCCGACTCGACCGCGCCCCCCAGCGCTTCCGCAACTGGGAATGGCGCTACCTTCGCGCCCGCCTGGACCTGAGCCGGCAGACTTTTAAGGGCCATGAAGGGGTCGTGGACGCCGTCGCATTCAGCCCTGATGGTCAATGCCTTGCCACCGGCACGGGCGGATGGGGTTACAACGACCCCATCATCCGCATCTGGGACGTCTCCACCGGCGCTCTGCTTCAAGAGCTGGAGGGACATACTGCCGGCGTGGGGGCCGTCGCCTTCCATCCGCGGGACGCCTCTTTGCTTGCATCAGGTTCGAACGACGACACAGTGCGCCTGTGGGACTTGCGCCGCGGCGAAACCGCCGCCGTGCTCCCTCACCGCCGCAATGTCGGACACGCCTTCTTCGCCTCTGATGGAGCGGCACTGATTACAGTGGACGACACCGGCATGATCTACCTCTGGGACATGCACAGCGCGACGCTGCAAAGGACGTTGGGTGATCCGTCCCGTCGGGAATGCCATTGCGCGACTCTGCTGCCCGCGCGGATGGCCGTGGTGTGCGGTGGGTGGGACGGCGTGGTCCGTGCCATTGATCTAACCACCGACGACACGATCGCCGCCCTGCGGGGACACACGGCCTCTGTGATCGGCGTGGCGGTCAGTCCCGATGGGGCCCTGATCGCGAGCGCTTCGGAGGATTCGACGATCCGGGTTTGGAGAGCCGACGAGTGGGTGGAATTCCTCACGCTTCGCGGGCACACGGCCGCGGTGATCAGGGTGGCGTTCGCTCCCGGTCCGCAGCGCCACCTTGCTTCGATCTCTCTCGACAACACCGTGCGGTTGTGGCGCCTTGGCGATCCGCAGGAACCTCCATCCAGCGAACCTCTCGCCGTTCTCCATGGACATGCGGCATTCCCCGACTCATTGAGTTTCAGCCCCGACGGCTCGCTGCTGGCCACGGGCGCCTCGGACGGAACCGCCAAGCTCTGGGGCGTCTCCCAGACCGGACAACCACGGCTTCTTCCCGGCCACGAACAAATGGTGCGGACCATGGCCTGCAGTCCCGATGGGCGCTGGATCGCCTCGGGGGCCTTCGATCACACGATTCGCATCTGGAACATTGAGAGCGGTACCGTGGCCGCCACCTTGGACAGTGAGACAGAGCGCGTCCAAACCGTTGTTTTTCATCCGCGAGAACCGGTGCTGGGCGCCGCCTGCGGCGACGGCGCGGTGCGCTTCTGGAACACGCGGACCTGGGAGCAAGTTGCTACCCTGAGCGCCGAGGACTGCGGAGGACCCGCCCTGGCCTATAGTCCCGATGGAAGGACGGTGGCGTGCGGCAGCAAGCAAGGAGTCGTGCGGGCATGGGACGCGCGGACCCGCGAGCTGCGGCATACCTGGCGGCTGTCGCCCGCGTCGATCGAAACCCTGGCCTTCCACCCTCGGGATTCGGCGTTGCTGCTCGTCGGAGGCACCGACGGGCTCCTCTACGCTCTCGACGCCGGCACCGGACGGGAGCTTCGCCGCATCGACTCCGGTGCCAAGGGCGTGACCACGATTGCCGTGTCCAATGATGGTACCATCGTTGCGTCCGCCCACCTCGATGGCACGGTGCGGCTCTGGGACGTCGACACCGAAGCCGAACTCCACCGCTTGATCGGCCACACCGCTCTCGTCAACGCCGTAGCGTTCAGCCCCGACGGCACTCGCCTGGTCTCCGCCGGCAACGACGCCACCGTGCGCTTGTGGGACGCAGCCACCGGCGAGGGCCTTACCACTCTGCGCTCGCACGAGCACTGGGTCCTCGACGTTGAATTCAGCCCGGACGGAAACCGCATCGTCTCGGGGGGTGGGTCCTATGACGGCTCGGATTGCACTATCCGGGTCTGGGAAGCGCCGCGGCCCATTCCTTGAGCGACCCGAACCGACTGCGTGGTGCAGAGGTTAAACCCTTGCGGGCAGGTGCCGCGTATCGAGCCCGTTTCAGTTCCCGATGGTCACCGGCCCGACCGGGGCAAGAAGCGTCATCGCCTTGCCATCGGCACCGGCCGTGAAGGCGTTGCCCTGGGAGTGGGGATAGCTGCCTCTCACGATCACCACGGTCCCGCCGTCGGCCACCGCCCCGACGCCCTGGGCGACGTTGGGTAGGGGTTCGAAGATGGTCCCGTCGCACGGCCCGATGCAGGGACCCCACCCGGAGTCCACATAAACGGGCGCGGGCTGGATGAAGTTGTTGAGCCACTGATTCAGCACCGGCTGGGTGAAAGCTGTTCCAGTGTTGCCGTCACCTGAGCATCCGCTGTGGGTGTTGATGCCGATAGCGTACACGCGTGTGTTATCCGCGACGCCGATGATCACGGGACTTCCGGAGGTCGCGGGCATAGTGTCCGCCTTGTAGGTGTGCCAGTGCCGGTCTCCATCGGAAGTGAAATCCTGATACGGTCCGCAGGCGTACTGTTGCGTGACGCTCTGAGCATTGTTACTGCCGACGGCCGGGCAGCACAGGTTTCCCCCACATTGGGAACTGCTGACGCAATTCGGCCCCGGGTTGGTACAGGCCTGATCGTGAACGGCGGTTCCCGCGGCCAGGCACCGGCTGTCGCCCGTACCCGGGGACGTATTGTCGATGCCGTACCCAGTGACACAAGCCGGACGATCATCGAGGGGAATAAGGGCCGCGAGGCGCCAGAAGGCCCCGTACGCCACGTGAGGGGTCAATCCGGTGTTGGCGTTGCGCCCCACGCTGAATACCGCCCAATCGATCCCCACCCCGTTATTGGCGATGGCCTCGTTGCTTGAGTTTGGATCGCAGCCCGTCGACTGATATCCCAGGTATCCTCCCGAGTTGAAGTTGACCGGGTATTGGTCGTTCAGACTCGCCGGTACGGGCACGCCGTTGGAAAGCGACGCGGGCACGTTGAACTCCACCACGGCATTGAGAAAGATGGCGTCGGGCTGACCGTCGGGCAGTTGCGATGTGCAGCATTCGTTTCCGCAGCATGCAGCCAGACAACATGGCGTGCCTGGATTGGCGCTGCAGTTAACTGCCGCCTTGTCAGGATCCCCGTCCACACAGTGCCCGGCGGCCAGCACGGCGCCGTTGCCGACCAGCCAGGCGGTGCATCCGCCGAAGAAGAGTCGCCCCACGGCCGGATCGCTGGACGCCTGGCGATCGTCGTCCCCGAAGCACAGGTCGGCCACACCGCCCTGCGCGGGGACCTCCTCCCCCGGCAGATCGGCGATGAGCACTCGATCGACTGCGATGAAGACGTCCTTGTCTCCAGGGGCTACGTGAAGCTCGAGGACGACTTCGTCTCCTCTGAAAACGCCCGATCCGTTTTGCCATTCCCGGAGCGTCTCCGCATCATGCCGTTGCCAGTCTCCGTCGAGTGCCGAGGTAAGGGTGATGTAGCTGGCCCTTCCAAGATCGTAATCTGAAAAGATCACCCGCATCCACGGAGTCCCTGGGGCCTGGATTCGAGCGGTGAATGCGACCACGGTTTCGTCGCCGGCGTTTTCGTGCCTGCCGGAGTCCAGACGGTAAGACTCGGCCCGGAAGTCCAGACGAGACTCCTGCGCGCGAAGCGGCGCGGCCATGCAGCTCAGAGACGCGACCAGCAGAACCGGCGTTCGCCCTCGAACCGCGCCGAGCGGCGATGCCGAGACGGTCACCCGTCGGGGAACACCTAAGCAAGCGAACATTGTTCTACCTCTTGCATCGCTGTGCTGCGGCGTCGTGGAGACCAGGGCCAAGCCGCGAGGCCTACTCACCTATGCTCACCGTTCCATTGACTGCCTGCAGCCACATATGCTTGTTCAACGTCAGCGACTCTGGATACGAATTCGCTTTGATTCGAATACACGCTCCGTCCCAGGCCAGCGAGTTAGCCTGCGCAACCGTGGTGTAGGGCAAAGGAGGGATTCCATGCTCGATGCCAACGTAGGCGCCGTTGACATGAATGACACCAGCATAGTGTTTCATGATGATGCCGTCGGGGGTGACCTCGTTGTCGAGTACCAGGACGTGCATTTGTCCCCAGATGTTGGGCGCATCGCGGTCATCGAGGTCCCAGATGGTCAGTCCTTCCGGTTCCTCGCCAAGCCCCGCTTCGCCTGAGGGGTCCCATTGATAGTTGAACAGTCCTGAGCCGTTGGCCGATTGCGCCACCCGCCGCCATGTTCTCGTGTCAAAGACGTGGATTCCATCGCGGTGGACGGTCTCTTCCTCATCTTTGGAAGAGCCCCAGACGGTGTAGAGCAACTCGCCGCTCGGGGAGAATTCCCCGCCCTGGCGCCAATCTAGGTTGGTCTCGTCAAGCCGTTGTCCCTCCTCCCCGAGCAATGGGAACTCTCCAGCGCGCACCAGTCGAAGGTTCCCGCCGGGTTGCAGCTCGGGCCAGTCGATCGCGTACCTGGCCACGCCGTGCCGGCCGTCATAGGGAGGGTTGCCGTTGTTCGGGAACGTGTAGGGGAAATAAAGGAACCCCTCGGCGTCGACCGCACACCAGGCGGAGGTGACGTTGGCGTCGTAGTCCCCGCTGTCATCACGGTGGACGTCGTAGTCGACGTACCACCAGTTCGTCACGTCGATCGCCGCGACGGCGTAGTCGAAGTCAGGGTCCTGGAGATGGCGATCCATGGGCACGAACAGGAACCACGTTCCGGTCTCCGGATTCTGAACACAGACCGGATCGCCGATGTGTGAATAAAGTTCAAGCCCCGGAACAGTCCGCAGGTCCTCGACGACCAGTACGCCCGGGCTGCGCCGATCGGCAGTCTGCACGTCGAGCCCCACGGGAATCTTCCACAGTCTTGGCGGGTCGTTGCAGGTGATGTACCAGTTGCCATCGTCATGGGCGAGGCCCTGGGCTTCGTCCGACCATACCGGCTCCGACGTGTTGGCCGGGTAGTCGTACAGGAAACGATAGTAGTTCTCGCAGGTCTGGCCCAAGGCAGGATCGATGTCCGCTGCTTGGTGCGCGACCCATACGGGCAGCACAAACCACACAAGTCCGGCTCTCTTCCGGGATGTTGACATTGGAATCATGCTTAGGGACCCCAACTTCGCTTTGCTTCATTGCAGATTGACAAGCACCAGCACCAGTCCGGATTGGGCCGGCGACAACGCGGTCATGGCCTTGCCGATGATCGCGCCCTGCGCACGCGGATAGTCGAAGACCTTCATGGCATGCCCCGGCGTATCTGCCGTGGTCAGCAGGTCCCCGGGTTCGATCGCGCTTTCGCCTGCGTCGCAGAGGACCCACACCCGGCCGGAAAGCGCAATCGCGGGAGCATTCTCCTGCCCGGGGAGATTGCCCAGGACGGCGCCGGTGGACAGTCCGTTCGCCCCGCTGACCACGCCGGCCACCCGCCGGTTGTAGGCCCCACGCGCGATGCGCAGATGGCCCGGGCTGTCCGGGTCGATCTCCATCACTGTCCCCGGTTCAATTGCCTCCGACAGGTTGCTGGTGGGGAACTTCTCGGCCAGGTCCGCGCCGGTGATCTGGATCACCTTGGCGATGAGCTTGCCTGTCCCGGCGGCGGAAACGGTAACGTCACCTCCATCATTGTTGAGATAAAGAGTGCTGGGGGCCCCATTGTTGCGGGCCATGATCTCGTTGTTGTCGATCGAGATGTTGGCGGCGTTTGTTCCGCCGCAGACCAGGAACCCGCCGCCCGTCGGCTCGCTGTCTGAGCCGCCCACGACCGCCATTGCCGCGTCGGACGCCAGCGTGCCGGCGGTGGAGAGCGTGCTGTAAACGTGCAGCGCCGGGCCGGAATTCTTGTAGCAGAACACGGCGGACCCCGTGCTCGGATCCATAGATTCGAAAGCTGCGGCGCGCCCGGTTCCGGTGTTCTGCACGTACAATGCCTCAAAGGTCGTGTTCTTGACGACGTGCAGGCGAGCCCCAGGGGTGGTCGTGCCCACGCCGACGTCCCCCCCAACGGTCACCGTGAGGCGATCTCCGCCAAACGTACCTCCGGTATGGACACGCCAACTGCCGGTCTGGCCGTCGAGGTAATGCCACATGTCAATGTCGCCGCCGGCCGAATAGCCGTAAAAGGGCAATCCCTCGTCTGTATTCGTGCTGATGTACATGCCACCGTACTGGCCGTCGGCTACAGGCGCATGTACACCAAAGTATTCGGCGCCGATGCGGTTCTGCCGACCCACGAAGAGCTTGTCAGTCACATACGTGCGGCCTTCGAAGTATCCCGCCCAACCCGCGGGACTGTCGGTCCTGCCGCGTACGCCGTAGTTCGCCCCGGAAGTATGCAGAGCCCTTCCGAAGACGCCGGTCCCGGCATCGCTTTCGCTGAAACCCGCCACGCCCATCGTAATGCCTGCCGGCCCTATCGCATTTCCTTGAACGCCACGTGACGAGCCCCGACCGAACACGGCCGTGCCAACGCCCGTTTCGACGTGCAACTTCGTGACCGGGGTTGTAACGCCGATGCCCACGTTATCTGCATTGGTGGTGTGAATGTGACTGCCGTTGGCCGCCCAGAGTCCACCGGGTCCCCCGCCCGCCGTGGTCTGCAGCGAACCGTCGGGGAACATGATCCCGTCAACCCCGGGCGTTCCGGCCACGTGCAGCTTGGCCATCGGGCTGGTCGTTCCGATTCCAAAATAGCACGTTGCGTCGTCGAAGCGGGCGCACTCATTGCCTTGCGCCTGAAAGATGAGCGGACTGTTGCTGTCATATGCGGAGGCCTGGATCTTTCCGGGTGTGTGGAGATCGCCGCCGATCTCGAGTCCGCCGCCGTCGTCCACCGTCAGGCCGCGGGCGTGTAGAGCCATCGGCGCGGGTGTGATCGGCTGCCGTGGCATGAGCAATGTGTAGCGGCCCGCGTCTGCGGGGTCGTGCGGAGTGCGGACGGCGATCTCGAGATATCGCCGCTCGCCGTTGAAGACGTCGGCCCCGAAGTCCAGGTTTATGGAGAAGAGCCCGTTGCTGACCAGGACCGCGGAAGCGTTCGCTGCCTGACCGTCAAAGATCGCCGATCCGAGTTGAGCGCCGCCTTCGGCAGCGTCGTACAGAGACACGGTCATGTCCACCAGGCCATCCAAGGGCGCGCCGGCCTGCTTGAGTTGTCCCTGGTAGGTGAAGCTCGTGTCCAAGGCACCTGCGAAGACGCTGCCTATGGCCGCGCTCAGCGCGATCATTACCACGCGGATTGTGTTTCCCAGGTTCATTGCTGTCCCCCTAACTATGGCGCCACGTAGGCCGTTTGCACGCTCGCAAAGTCGGCAAGATCCACAGCGCCCGAAACGTCGATGTCGAAGCAGCGACAGGGGCCAATCGGCATCGCCCCCGGACCGGTCATGCACAGAGTGAATTCAGCCGTGTCGAAACGGCTGACGCGTCCGTCCTCATCGCAGTCGCCGCCGGCCAGTCCAAACCAAAAGCCGCCCGAAAGCTGAAGATCGCCGCCGACCAGCAGCCCTGCGTCGGGCTGGCCCACGGTGCCGGCCAATTCCAAGTCGCCGCCCGTGCTGCGCACCAGGCCCCCGCCGTCGATGCTGTGGCGAATGAGTTGAAGCTCCTGTGCGGACGCGAGCACCAGGCTTGTAAGCAATGAGGCCATGAATGAAAGCCTGATTGTCATTTCCCGCACCCCTGCCCCGTCTGGCGATCCCCGGTCCTGCGCCGCAGCCTGGCCATCCAAGGTCGAAAGCCCATCGCCCCCGCGGTACAATACGACGGGCCGTCGTACTGTTTGCGAGCTGAGCGCTGTCCTCACAGATCAGTTCGAAATCCGGGGGTAGGGCCCATCAAAAAAAACGGAGCAGCGTCGTGGGAGCGCAAAGCTCCAGCCCGTTGACGCAAGTTCTTCAAGCCACGGCCGCGGGGGACCCTCAGGCCGCCGCCGACCTGCTGCCCTTGGTGTATTCGGAGCTACGGAAGCTGGCTCGCGTGCGGCTGGCCAAGACTCCCCCGGGCAACACGCTGCAGCCCACGGCGCTGGTGCACGAAGCCTACCTGCGTCTCGTTGGCCGGGCGGACCCCGGATGGAGCGGGCGGGGACACTTCTTCGCCGCCGCGGCGCAGGCCATGCGCCAGATCCTCGTCGAACAGGCCCGGCGCAAAGCGTCCGCAAAGCGTGGCGGGGGTCTCAATCGGCTGACCATCAGCGGCGTGAATCTCGCGGCCGCCGACACCGTGGATTTGCTGGAGCTCCACGAGGCCCTGGAATCCCTCGAGGCGGCCGATGCCCGCAAGGCACAGATTGTCACCCTTCGCTTCTTCGGGGGACTTTCCAACGAGGAAACGGCAGCCGTTCTGGATGTCTCCCTCCCCACCGTGGAGCGGGAATGGCGCTTCGCAAGAGCGTTTCTGTTCCAGCGATTGCAAGAATCCCAGCAGATATAGGCGAGCCTCCATGGACGCATCACGAATTCGAAAAGCGGAAAACATCTTCCAGCAGGCGGTTGATCTGCCCCTCGATGCGCGCGGCGCACTGCTCGATCAATCTTGTCAGTCCGATCCGGAGCTGCGCCGGTACGTCGAGGCGCTCCTTGCCCATCATGACTCGGGAATGGGAGAGTTCCTCGAAACGCCGGTGTTCGCCTCTCGAGGCGGTGAGGCTCTGTCAGCCATCCCGGACCAGATCGGGCGATATCGAATCCTGAGCGTCCTGGGGCAGGGGGGTATGGGGGTTGTGTATCTTGCCGAGCAGGACGTGCCCCGTAGAACCGTGGCCCTGAAGACCATACATGGCGGCCTCTTGTCCGCTGCTGCCCGCCGCCGCTTCGAGAACGAAACCGCAGTCCTCAGCAGGTTGCAACATCCATCCATCGCCCAGATCTACGAGGCCGGAACGATCGATGGCGAGGCCGGCGTGATGCCGTTTTTCGCCATGGAGTTTGTCGACGGCCAGCCCCTGACGGACTACGCCCGAAGGAACGCTCTGGACACGCGCGAGCGCCTGGCCCTGCTCATCCAGCTCTGCGCCGCCGTGCAGTACGCCCATCAGCGCGGTGTTATCCATAGAGACTTGAAGCCCGTCAACATCCTCGTGGATCGGTCAGGACAGGTGAAGGTGCTCGATTTCGGCGTCGCCCGGGCCACGGACAGCGACGTCTATGCCACGACGCTGCAGACGGGCGTTGGACAACTCATCGGAACCATTGCCTACATGAGCCCCGAGCAGGTCTGCGGCGATCCGCGGGAGCTGGATACGCGATCCGATGTGTACTCCCTGGGCGTAGTGAGCTACGAGTTGCTCGCAGATCGAGCTCCATACGATCTTTCCCGCACGGCCATTCCGGAGGCGATCGGAATCATCCGCGACGTCGATCCCCCTCCGCTGGGCTCGGTCCATCGCGCCTGCCGGGGCGATGTGGAAACGATTGTCCTCAAGGCCCTGGAAAAGGATCGAAACCGGCGTTACGCATCGGCCGGGGAGCTGGCCGCGGACCTCCAACGGTATCTGACAAATCAGACGATCCTCGCCCGCCCAGCGAGCACGATATACCACTTGCGCAAGCTCGCCGCCCGCCACAAGGGCGTCGCCGCATCGGTGGCGTTGTTGTTCGTGGTGCTCGTCGGCTTTAGCGCGTGGATGAGTTTGCTGTACGCCCGGGCGGATCGACTGCGGCTGGCCGCCGACCGTCAGGCCCACCGCGCCCGGCAAACCCAGCTCTTTCTGGAGAAAATGTTATCCTCCATCGACCCCAAGGTGGCCATGGGCAAGGACACCTCGCTTCTTCGCGGGATTCTGGCGGAGGCTGCGGGGAAGGTGGGAACGGACCTGGCCGGACAACCGGAGGCTCAAGCCGATATCCGCGCGACCATCGGCGCTGCGTATTTGAGCGTGGGTCTCGCCGCGGAGGCGGAGTCCCAGCTCCGCAGCGCGCTGGCCCTGCGCCGCGAGGCGCTGGGCGAACGGCACGAGGCTGTAGCCGCGACCTTGCGCCTGCTCGCCGAATGCGCCGCGGAGCAGGGAGACCGGCAGCGCGCCGAAGACTTGGCTCGCCAGGCCCTCGCCCTGCGGCGGCAGATTCTCGGTGACGATGATCCGCGAGTTGCCGAAGCCCTCAGAACCCTGGCCTGGATACTCAGCGAACTGCACGGGGACCATTCTCAGGCCGCGGCGCTGCTTCGCGAGTCACTGGAGATCACCGAGCGGACCGCGGGGCGAGAAGCTCCCGCATACGCCGAGGGGCTGCACCGTCTTGCCGTCGTGCTTTGGCGATGGCAGCGACATGGAGAGGCCGAGGTCGCGGCCCGCGAAACTCTGGCCTTGAAGCGCCGGCTATTCGGGGATGATCACCCATCCGTAGCCACGGCCGTCGATCTGCTGGGTCAGGTGCTGACCTCGCGCAAAGATCTGGCGGCCGCTGAGCCGCTGATCCGGGAGTCCATCGAAATGCATCGCCGCCTCTATGGCGAAATGCACCCGGTGTTCGTCACCTCGCTGAACAGCCTGTCCGAGCTGCTGGTGGCCAGGGGTGATTATGAAGCCGCTGAGCCCATGGCCCGCCGCTGCCTCGACCTCATCCGGCAGCTTCGCGGCGAGGATTCGCACGAAACGGCCATGGCGTGGCTGAACCTGGCCGCCCTACTGGACAAGAAGGGCAACTACGAAGAGGCCGAAGAGCTCTATCGTGTCGCGGACGAGCGGTTCCGGCGCGTGTTCCCCGCCGACCATCCTTATGTTCATTCCCCCCTGACCCGACTGGCCGAGCTTCTCGACAATACCGGTCAACACGAGTCCGCCGAGCCCCTCTGGCGCCGACTCGTAACTGAAACCAGGCAAGCGTTTCCTCCAAGTCATACCCACTACAGGCTCGCGCTGATGAAGGCCGGCGGTTTGGGTCGCTGCCTGTTGGCTCTGCATCGCTGTGAGGACGCAGAGCCATTCCTGGTGGAAACCTACGACGGCCTGCGTTCCACTCTTGGCCCGCAGCATAAGGAGACCATCCGGTGCCTCAAGAGCCTCGTACAGCTCTACGAAGAGTGCGGCCCCGCCGGAAAGGCCGATGAACTTCGCACCGTGCTCGAATCGGCCGGCGGCGACCCTCTCAACCCCAACGCCCAAGCAAGGGTCAACCGAGGCTCGTCGAATTGAAATCACATCGATCGCCGTTGGCATGGCCGGTGCCGGCGTCACTCCGGGCGTCAGTTTTTGGCCTGTTGCCCGGCGTCGCGCCTGACGTGGGATCAGCACCCCCGCCGAACCTCAATGAATCGCACTCGCGTCCGAGCATTGCCTTGGCTGTCTGTCGCCGTCACGGTGATGCGGTGCGTGGTGGTCACGTCGCTGCACCCCGCCCAGTACAGTCGCACGCTGATCGAAGTGTCCCATCCGAGGAACTCGTCTTGCAGATCAGACCGATCGGTCGTCCATTGAACGGACTCCCCCGTAAGAATGCCATCCCGTTCGTCAAAGGCCGAAGCCGTCAGAACGACATCCTTATACCAGCGATTGTCGGCATCCGGACCATCCGCTTCTACCGTGATATCCGTGGGAGGCTCAACGATGAAAAGATTCAGGTAGTTGCATGCGTGACTGAGGACGTTGACCCGGATGCTGTCGCTGGCTTGCGAGCCTTGCCCATCTGTGCCCGTAACCGTGATCGAGTGCCTTCCGGCCGTATTAAGCACGGAAGCCGTTTCGTGCGTGACGCCCAGGAAGCCCTGCATGTCGGAAGACCAGATCATGTTGGAGTCAGGAAGGGCCGCGCCGGGTTCGTTGACATCGAAGCTCGTCGCGCGAAGGAAGATGATCTCCCCCGTGCAATACTCAGAGTCGGCAAGCGGCTCCAGGATTTCCACCCGCGGGGGGTCGTTGACAATATCGATCACGATCTCATCCCAGGCCGACAATCCGCCGGAATCGGTCACTCGGGCGGTGATGGTGTGCGTGCCGTAGCGCAAGGTATTGGTCTGGAACGATCGACCGGAGCCGATCAGTCCCGTTTCCAGGTTGCTCCGCCACTCGACGTTCAGCGATACGTCCTCGGGGTCGCTGACCCGAGCAACGAAGTAGAGGGGCACGCCCTTGGAAAACGAATTCGCTCCCCGCGGTCCGGTCCCACCGCTCGGGCAGCTCGCCTCACAGCCATTGACCGGCGCGAGAATACAGATGTCGGGTGGAACGTTTCCCAATGCTTCCACCACGGACGCGCGAGCGTCTACGTAGCGACGAACCTGGCGATCGGGACTCTTGCGCGCCAGGTTCAAAAGAAGATCTCGCACCTGCCCGCTGGATAGCGACGGGTCGGCAGCCCAGATGAGGGCCGCGACGCCCGCCGCATACGGCGAAGAGAAGCTCGTCCCGTTGACCACGTGGACGGAATTCGTGGCCGGATCCGGACCGACCCAAACGGTGAACGGCGCAAAGACATCCACGCCCCCATCCGAACCATAGTTGGACCCCGAAGCGCGGCTGGTTGAGTCAGCAGCCAGACCGCCGACACAGATGACGTTGTCCAGCTCACAGGGAATCCAGGTGTAGTCAAAGCACTTTTCGCAGTAGAAACAGCAGTCAGTAAAGAACGGATCGCACGTCGGCGTGACAATGGGAATACACGTCCTTGCGTTGACATCGGCCCCTTCGTTGCCGGCGCTCGCAAAGAAGAGCACACCGTTGTCCGTGAGGATGTTGAACACGCCGGAAAAAGTATCGCTCAGGGCGTCCGAAACATCTGGTATCCGCACTGCACCACTCATGTTGAAAATGCGCGTGTCGGCGGTGACGGTTTCCCGCACAATAGCGATGATCGCGGTGGCGAAATCCTGGAAATCCGAGTACCCGCTGTCAGGAACGAAGATTTTGGCCGTGGCGATGGGGCCGGCCGGTCCGGCCACACCGATGTTATTGTCCGGAACGGCCATTGCCGCCGACATCACGTTGGTCCCGTGATAGGGGCAGGGGCTGCCGCCACAACTGATGTTGTTGGTAAACTGTCGTGGGTCGATGCTGGAGTCTGGCAGGATGCGCGTCTCAGGAAAATCGGGATTCGGCGAACTCTCGGAGGTCTGAAAACCCTGGTCAACAATCGCGATATCCACCGTGTTGCCCAGCCGCCCAGCTGAATCCAGTGCCCGCCAGGCTTCGGTCACTCCGATGCCTTGCACGCTGTCCGCCGCCAGGTAGTTCCAGCAGAACGCATTCGGGTCCCAACCCGCCGGCCCCGTCGGTGCCTCCGTGGTGGTGCGATCGAGAAAACCGTGCGGCCGAAGGACGAAATTCAGCGCTACATCCAGGCCCGCGGCCTTTTCCGCGGCCGCCGCTGCAAGCAGCTCGCGGGCGCCTTCGCTCGATACTCGCAAGATGCCGCGCGCCTCAGGGTCGGCCATGCGGAGGTTGGCTTCCAGATGCGACACGTCTGCAAGTTGCGTGTCGATACGGATGAGGTTTGCTGTGCTGCCCGGAGCCGCAGGCAGTGGAAGCGCGACGCTGCGCAGCACGGTTCCCTGCCACCGGCTGAGGAACGCACTGGTCTGTGCGGAACTGCTCGTAACGAGTAGCACCTCGTTCTCGATGAATTCGGCGGGAAGGCCCGAGTGGTCGGTCATGGCGGCAAGTGGACGCGCTCCTGCATGGCCTGAAAGCGGACCCAGTTGCGCCGCGAACGGGACGACCGTCGGGTCTACCGTCACCTTGGCCGGAGTAGCTACCGGACCGAAGCCCGTGAATGCATTCTGAAAGCCCGCGTAGTCCGCCAGATCAATCGTTGGGCCGGCACGGAAGCCGAATAGGCTCCGGC
>SBAX01000296.1 GCA_005240095.1 Phycisphaera mikurensis | reverse complement strand
CAGCGACTTGAATCTGACCCTGCCGCCGGTGGGCACGCCGGTGGGCAGCTACATCCCCGCGATCCGCGCCGGGCGGCTGATCTACACCAGCGGTCAGATCCCCATCCGCCAGGGCAGGGTCCTGTGCGCCGGTAAGGTGCCAATCGATGTCACCCTGCAGGACGCCGCGGAGGGCGCCTCGATCGCCGCGATGAACGGCCTGGCCGCTATCGCCCAGCTCGTCGGCGGAATCGACAACATCGAGCGGATCGTCCGCGTGTGCGTGTTTGTCAACAGCGCCCCGGGGTTCACCGAGCAGCCCAAGGTCGCCAACGGGGCCAGCGATTTGCTGGTGGAGATCTTCGGCGACGCCGGGCGCCACGCCCGATCCGCCGTGGGCGTTGCGGAACTTCCCCTCAACGCCGCCGTCGAAGTCGAGATCGTCGCCGAAGCCGCGGAAGCCTAAAGGCTGCATGGGAGGGCGAGGCTCCCGCCGAGCCGCCGTTCCCCCTCTCCCATCGGGAGAGGGTCGGGGTGAGGGCAGGAAGGATGAGCGCGCGACGGAGCAACGAGCCGCAGCGCCAACCCCTCGTGGGTCGCAACGCGCACACCCTCGAGCGACTACAGCAGTTCCTGAAATACACCCTCGACTTTGTTGAATACCACTGCGACGGTCGATAGAGTGTATAGGTCCGCCGTGCCGCCCGCGGACCTGGCGAGTCAATGCATGGGTCTTTTCAAATCCGCTGAAGAGCGCCGTATCGAGCGGGACATCAAGATCCGGCAGGGCATCCGCCGCATCGAGAAGGCCATCCGCGAGCAGGCCAAGTTCCAGGACGAGTTCATCGGCAACGCCCAGCAGGCCCGCCGCATCGGTGACAACGCGCAATACAACTTCATCCGCAGCTCCCTCAAGAAGACGGCCACCATCCGCAAGATGCTCGAGCGGCAGCTCCTTTCTGTGAAGAACGCCCTGATCATCAAGCGCCAGGCCGAAGCCTCCGCGGATTTCGCTAAGGGCATGGCCCTGATGGCCGCGGAAATCGGGCGCCTCTTCGGCGAAACCGACCTGCTCAAAACCCAGGCGGACTGGGAAAAAGCCATGGTCCAGTCGCAGACCATGGAGGAGCGGATGAACATGTTCCTCGACACCATCGAGGAGGTGGCCGCTCAGGACGTGGAAATGACCGGTGCCGCCGAGGTCGTCTCCGACGCCGAAATCGACCGTCTCATCGACGCCGAGGCCGAAGCCGTGCATCAGAAGGAACTCGACAAGCTCGCCGCCCTCCGCGCGGAGCTAAACTCCCTCAAGGCCCAGGGCGAGAAGCAGAAGTGATCAGTACCGCGACCGTGAGGGAGGGGGCCGCGTATTTGCCATGACGACCCGATCTTCAACTCACTGGATGACGGAGGCTGGCATGTTCTTCGAGAAGACCGGGCCGGTGTGGGAGACGCTGCGTAACCTGGATCAGCGCATGCAGGATGCGGGCCTCGAATATGTCGTCATCGGCGGGCTGGCTCTGAACGCCTATCGGTACCCGCGCCAGACCATCGACGTGGATGTGGTTGTCACTGCCCAGGCACTGAGCCGATTCATGGACGAGTTTTCAGGCACGGTCTATCGTCGAGATTCGCGCCTTCCGCGGCGCTTCGTCGACGAGCAGACGGGCGTGATCATCGACTTTCTGATCGCGGGCGAAATCGCCGGGCTTGCGGCGAAGAACAGCTCGGTTCGCTTTCCTGATCCGAACGCTCACGTCGTACAAGAGGATGTCCGCACGATTCCTCTGGCGCGACTCATCGAGCTCAAGCTCGTGACCTGGCGCTTCAAGGACTGGGGCGACGTCGTAGAGCTCATCCGCCGCAACAACCTCGACGAATCATTCGCCAACCAGCTCGACCCCATCGTCCGCACCCCCTACCGCGAGTGTTTCGACCAGGCCACCGACCCGCAATACGACGAAGGTGCCCGCTCTTGACGTGCCTGCACTTCATGCCGATACTGTAGGCATGAGGCGAATGCAGAAAAAAACCAAACAGTACACCATACGCAACGTGCCCGAAGAGGTGGATCGCGCCTTGCGCAAGCAGGCCAAGGCCAGCGGCAAGAGCATCAACGAAGTCGCGCTGGACGCTCTGGCCAAGGCCGCGCGCATTGATTCGCTGAGCCGCCTGGAAGAGTTCCGCGACATCATTGGCAGTTGGGTTGAAGACCCGGAGTTCGATCGGGCTCTCGAAGCTCAGCGCCAGATCGACGAAGAGCTGTGGCGCTAGGCGTCGCTATCGATACCAATCGCTACGTGGACTTCTGCCGGAACGAACCGGCCGCGGTCAACGTGATCGCCAAGGCCGATCGCATCGCGATACCGTTCGTTGTCCTGGGGGAGCTTCGTGGCGGGTTCCGCCGTGGCACGCGTGGTCAGCCAAATGAGCAGGCGCTCTCGAGATTTCTGCAACGATCACATGTCGACGTCGTCTATGCAGACGAGGCCACGACGCATTTCTATGCCATGATCTTCGCGGACTTGCAGGAAGCCGGCACTCCGATTCCTACCAACGACATCTGGATCGCTGCTCTGACGATCCAGCACGATCTCGTCCTCTTCACCCGCGACAAACACTTCGAGTGCGTCCCGCGCCTGGCGAGGCTGTGACGCCGATGTGCTCACGCTGACAGCACCACCGGACACGTGCGGCGGTCGATCAGTTCCGGCGTAGCCCCCGTCACCGTGCGCTCATAACGATCCCGAAACTCCTGCGGCGTCATGTGGGCCTCGGCGGCGAGCGCCGCCAGCGTCGCCGGCGATTCGAAGTCCGTCTTCTCCAAGCGAATCATGTACGCCCGGGCCACGCTGTACGAGTAGCTGTTGAGATCCACTGTGCGGATCCTCGTGCGGTTGGTTTCCGGGTCGACCATGTCCTCGAACGGAACGGGAACCAAGTTGCCGCCCTGCATGGTCGCCATCACCCCGGAGGGAAGATGCCGGTTGGTGTCCAGAAGCAGGCGGACGCCTCCGTGGCCCAGATCGCGGGTGTAGACCAGGTCCGAGGTCGAAGGCGGTGCGCAGCGCAGCTCGTAACCCAAAAGGTGAGCCACGAGCGTCACCGACTCCTTCCGTGCCGCGAAACGGTTTTGCAGCTCCTCCTTGAGCAGTTGTGCCAGGGGCACTTCCGACAGCCTCGGATGACCGGCCGCGTCCACAGGCACTTCCTTCTTCAGCAGGCGGGACAGCTCTTCTCGATCGCCCAGCTTGTACGCAACACCCTCCGCCACCACCGCCACCCCGTCGCGCCGTCCCATTGTCCGCCGTTTGAGCATGGCCCCTTCGATGACGTCCGCCACGTCGCGGATGCACGTATCCTCCGGGAACTCTTCAGGGATCAGCGTAAGAGTCGCGCCCGCGGCCTTGCCGATGTTCAAAGCCAGGAAGCCCGCATTGCGCCCCATCGTCACCACGATGTACCATCGCTGCGTGGTCCGCGAGTCCTCCATGAGGTTGGCGACGATGTCCGCCCCCACATGCCGTGCCGTGACGAACCCAAACGTAGGGATGTCCCCCGGCAAGGGCAGGTCATTATCGATCGTTTTAGGCACATGAACGACGCGAATCCGTCCGCCGGAATGTTCCGCGACGAACCGGGCACTCAGCGCCGTGTCGTCGCCCCCGATGGTCAGCAGGTGCGTGACCCCCATCGCCCGTAGCCGGTCGCACACCCGGGCGGTCTTTTCCGCATCCGGCTCCACCATCATGGAGACCTTGAGCTTGCTCTGATTCAGCAGGCTGGTCCGCGAGGTGCGCAGGATCGACCCGCCCTCGAAGTGAATGCGGCTCAGCTCGCGAATGTGTAGTTCCTTGGTGTGGAGGGCCGGTTCCCAGGCGTCACCCGCAAGGTGCTGAAAGCCATCATAGAACCCCACGACCTTGAGGCTGTTGTTAATGGCCTCGATGGCCGCAGCCCCGATGACCCCGTTGATCCCCGGCGCCGGCCCTCCGCCCACAAGAATCCCCATGGTTGGCTGTTTCATATGAGTTGACCCCTGAGCCTTACCCGGCCGCCTAATTATCGGCATGCATCTACCGCTGGCCAACCCCCGGGGCGGCGACAATCGGCGACTGCGAGGCTTTGGTGAAGTCCCGGACCGCCCTGCGTCGATGCTAGGTCGGCGGCCGGTAGCTTTTCGGACTCACCGCGCCTAGAATAAGCTCGACCTGAATCGATTTTGCGGCTCGGGCTTGCGGATTTGTGAGTCAACCAATGGCGGATCGCGCGCAGACACAGAAAAAGAAGCTGGAAACTGTAGAGCCCCTGGGCAAGCGGGTCCTCATCCGCAAGGACGAGGACAAGAAAGTCACCAAGGGCGGCATCGAGCTACCCGACTCCATCGAGATCCCCACCATCACGGGGCGGATCGTGGCCGTCTCCATGCTCATCGCCAACGACGACGACTACCCTGTGCGGCAATACGACCGAGTACTCTTCAACCCCAAGCACGCCATCCCCGTGGAATTCGATCCCGACAACTGCCTCTACGTCGTTCCCATCGAAGACGTCGTGGCCGTTTTTCGCAAGGCTGAATAGGCTCGCCCGGCGCGCCGGAATTTACTTGACACGCGGCCTAGGCGCGCGCAACATCCGTCCCCATGACAAGTGAATAGTCGCGGTTGCCGGTGTCCGAGATTCGGACACAAACAAGGGAAGGTGGTGCAAATCCACCGCGGACCCGCCGCTGTAATCGGGGACGAACACCGCACCTAAATGCCATTCACCACGCTCGGTCGCGCTGCACGCGACGTGCAAGTGGTGGAGAAGGCGCGGCCAGTAGTTTGATCCGAGAGCCAGAAGACCTGCCGGCAATCGCCTTGTGAGTGGCGCCTTCGAGGTCGAGGCCCGCAAACCGTGACGCCCTTTCCCGCGTCGCCCCCCTTTTCCTGGGCAGACGCAAGCTGACGACACGCAACCCGGTGCTTCCACTTTCGCGAAGCGCCGGGTTTTTTGTTTCTCTTTTCCGGTCGCCGATCGCGCGGTCGATCGACCCGGAGGAAGGAGCGAGTCGTGTCGGTTCATCAAGAGTACACAAGTCGTTCGGTGGTTTTCGGATTCACCGTGTTTTGCGCTGCCGTCGTGCCGCAAGTCCGAGGCGATGCGTTCTCTGCGTACCAGCATACCGGCAGTTTTCTCCTGCCCGCGGGCAGCGGGCCCTTCGACCCGCTCAGCGACGGCCGGCTGCTCGTGTTGGTCGGCAGCGACGTGTACATCGAGACCGCCCCATCGTCGCAGAGTTTCACCCTCCACGGCACGCTGGCGGGAGCGGATTTCCCCTCCTTCGGCGCCGCCTTCGTCCGCGTATCGCCCAACGGCATGAAGATCGCCGTCGGCAACAACGGCGGGGCAAGTTTCTCCAACTACCAGGTTGGAGTGTTTGACCTGCCCGCCCTTTCCGGTACTTGGTTTACAGCAGGCCATTTCGACGGCGAATGGATCGACAACACGCTCGTGGCCCTGACCGCCGGCGACTTTTCCAACCCCAGCATCGTCACCGTGCTGGACACCTCCAGCCCCAACCCGCTCGCCCCGATCAATCCCACCATCGTCGACAACATCGGCGGCGCTTCCGGCGGCATTGCCTTTGATGCCGCCGCCAACCTCTACAGCGGCAACGGCTTTACCACCTCCGGTCCCAGCGGCACCGGCGCCATCAAGATGTTTTCCAACGCGGCGTGGACCGGTGCCCTCTCCGGCGGGCCGATCATTGACTTTGAGGCCGAGGGAACCCTGATCGTGGATGTCCTGTCCGCATCCCCCATCGGCTTCGATGCGGAGGGCAACTTCTTCGTCGGCGGCGGGGACTTTTCGTCCAGCACCGACCTCGATTTCGTGGCTCTCGTGCGGCAGTCCGCCGTGGCCGAGGCCATCGCGGGCATGGGCGCCGCTGACCCCAACGATTCCGCTGAAGTTCGCCAGCTCGATCCCGACTCCGCCAACGATTTCAACTTCTTCACCACCAACGCCAACCCCATCACACACGCCCTCTACGTCCGCGAAGGCGATGTCGTGCACATGTACCACGACACCGCCTTCGTCCCGACAGTCTCCCAGTGGGGACTGGCCAACCTTTCGTTGCTGCTGACCGTAGCCGGAACGCTGCTCCTGCGACGTCGTCCGATTCCGCAGACCGCGTGCGAGGTAGCTCGATGATCACGGCGCGCCAACTCGTCTTCGTGTTGTTGGTCACCGCGGGTGCTTCGGCCGAGAGCCCCTTCGCAACGGCGGTCCTTGAGCACCGCCCCGCACCAGGGCAGTTCGTCAACCAGTCTGCCTTCAACAATCCCCAGCTCGCCTTGGGTGCTCCCATCGGCGGCGGCACCTCCGACCCCTCGACGGCGTCACTCGTGACGCTGGGCGGCTTCGGCGGCTACGTGGTCCTGGGCTTCGATCACACCATTCTCGATGACCCGCTGAACCCCTTCGGTATGGATGCCATTGTCTTCGGCAATGCCCACTGGGTCGGCGGAAACCCCCAGCGCCACTGGGCGGAATGCGCCACCATCGAGATCAGCCTCGACGAAAACGAGAACGGCGAGCTCGACGACGCTTGGTATCTCATCCCCGGCAGCCACTTGCCGGATGCCTCGGCCGCGTGGCTGGAGGTGCTGTGGGACGATGACATCAAAGACCTCCTCTATCCGCCGGATGACGAATTCTGGATCCCCTACGGCTTCACCGGCGTGTGGGTGACCACGTCGTATGAACTGCCCGACTTGTTCGCACAGATCATCATCGAGAACCCCGGCGCACTGAGCGAGAGCGTCTACGGCTATGCGGACTACACACCCACGCTCGTCCTCGGCGACTTGGACGCCGACGATGTGGTGGATGACGCGGGCCTATTGCCCGAGGACTTCTACACCCGCCCGGACGATCCGCTGACCGCGGGCATTTCGCCTCGCAGTTGCGGAGGCGACGCCTTCGACGTCGCCTGGGCCGTCGATGCCGAAACCGGCCGGCCCGCGGAGCTGGACGGCTTCGACTTCATCCGCATCACCACGGCCGTCCACAGCGTGTCGCCGATCTTCGGAGAGAAATCCACCGAGATTGACGCCGTCGCCGACGCCGACGCCGACCCCTTCGGCGACGCCGACGCTGACGGCGACATCGATCTGGCCGACGCCGCCCTCTGCCAGCTGTGCTTCTCCGACGACGCCTTGGCCGCGCCCTGCGACTTGCTCGACCGGCAACCGGATGGGCAGGTAACCCTCGCCGACGTGGCGGCATTCATCCCACGAATCACAGGCCCGCGATGATCACCGCTCTCAACAAACGGAAAGCCTGGCGAGCCGCGGGCTTCAGCCCACGCGGACGCGGAAATGCGATGACCCCCATGCCCAAGCTGTTCCGAGAATCGTTTCTCGGCACGAGGGCCTTCACCCTGCTGGAGCTGCTCGTCTGCGTCGGGCTGATTCTGCTGCTGCTCGGTGCACTACTTCCCGGCCTGAGCCGCGCACGCGGGCAGGCCAAGTCCGCCGTCTGCCAGTCCAACATCCGCCAGCTCGCCCTCGCCAACACCCTCCACGCCCAGGAGTCACTTGGGCGCTATACCCCTGGGGCAGCGGAGTTTCTCAAGAACCTGCACCGCTGGCACGGGAGCAGAGAATCGGTCACCAAGCCCTTCAATCCCGCCGACGGTCCGCTCATTCCCTACCTCGGCCCGGATGCCCAGATCCGGGCCTGCCCCGAGTTCGAACCGCGGCAGCCCGGCTTCGAGCGCGGCAACGGCGGCTACGGCTACAACAACGCCTACGTCGGCGTGCAGACGGCCACCAATCGCCATGGCCGCACCGTCGTTATCAGCGACCGTAGCGGCGCGCTCGCCGACGAAGTTCGCCGTCCTGGCGAAACGCTCATGTTCGCGGACAGTGCCTTCGTCAGCCGGGACCTCATCGAGTACAGCTTCGCCGAGCCGCGCTTTCACCCCCGCTACGCCACCCGCGCCGACCCCTCCATCCATTTTCGCCACGCCGGCCTGGCCAACGTCGCCTGGTGCGACGGCCACGCGACGCGTGAACGCCGCACCTTCACCTGGTCCAGCGGCTTCTACGAAGGCTCCCCAGATCGCTTCGACATCGGCTGGTTCGGCCCCACCGACGACAATTCCCTCTTCGACCTGCGATGACGGCATGTAGCGTCGGGGCTTGTCCTAAGGCGCTTGGCCCATGAATGCGATGCTGCATTCAAGCGCCGCCCACAAGGGGCGACGCTACACGAGGCTCGCCCTCCCGAAGTCTTCCCGTTATCATCCCCGCCGTTCTAGCACGGAGACCAAACGTATGCGGCGAATGATTCTGTTGTCCCTCATGCTCACCGGCTGTGCTGCACAACGCCCTGGCGTCGACATCGCGTCCTCGCGGGACGTCATCGCGGACCCCGCATTCCTCGAGCAATATGCCGAAACCCGGCGCTTCTCCGCGGGCTATCCCACCGGGATCAAGCTCGTCCCCGACGGCAGCGCAGTGCTGTTCCTGCGTTCACCCTCGCGGAGCTTCGTGCAGGACCTCTACGAACTGAACACCGCCACCGGTGAAGAGCGCCTCCTGCTTACCGCCGACCAGATCCTCAAAGGCGCCGACGAAAAACTCTCGCCCGAAGAACGCGCCCGCCGCGAACGCATGCGCCTCTCCGCCCGCGGCATCGCCACCTACCAACTCAGCAAAGACGGCAAGAGAATTCTCGTTCCCCTCACCGGGCGCCTCTTCGTCATCGAGCGGGCCTCCGGAGCGCTCACGGAACTGAAAAGCGACAAGGGATACCCCATCGATGCGCGCTTCTCGCCGGATGGACAGTCCGTGGCCTGCGTGCGCGACGACGAGCTTTTCGTCATCGACATCGCCTCCGGCACCGAACGCCAGCTCACCTCCGGCGCGGGCCCGAACCTCTCCCACGGCACGGCCGAGTTCGTCGCTCAGGAGGAAATGGACCGTCGCGAGGGCTACTGGTGGTCGCCGGACTCCAAATCAATCGTGTATCAGGAGACTTCCACTGAAGGCATGGAGACCATGTTTATCGCCGACGCGATGCATCCCGAGCGCGAGCCGCAGTCCTGGCCCTATCCCCGCCCCGGCAAAGCCAATGCCCAGGTTCGGCTCGGACTGATCGCCATCTCCGGCGGCGAGACCACATGGATTCCGTGGGATGCCGAGCGCTACCCGTATCTGGCCACCGTCTCCTGGAAAGACCAAGCTCCCCTGACCATCCTCGTCCAGAACCGCACCCAGACCGAAGAACTGCTCCTGGTGGTCAATCCCGAGACCGGCAAGACTGCCACTCTGCTCATGGAACGCGATGACGCCTGGCTCAATCTCGACAACCCCGCCACGCCCAAGTGGTATCCCGACGGCAGTGCCTTCCTGTGGACCACGGAGCGAAACGTCGCCTGGCAGCTTGAACTCCGCAGTCGTTCCGGCGAACTCATCCGCCCCGTGACTGACCCCGACTTCATTTACAAAGGCTTCGTGGACGTTGATCCCGAACGCAAGGTCGTCCATATCCTCGGCAGCGACGATCCCACGCAGACGCACCTGTACCGCGTGCGCCTGGATCGCCCCGAGCGCACTCCGGAGAAGCTCACCACTCAGCCGGGCTCGCACTCCGCAAGCTTCTCCGAGGATCACCGCGTGTACCTTCACTCCATGTCCACTTTGGATGGCCAGCGCGTGCAGATCGTTCGCGACATCGACGGCAGGACGCTCGCGACGCTCCGCTCCGTGGCCGAGCAGCCGCCGTTTAGCCCCAAGATTGAGGTCACCACCGTGGGGCGAAACCCGTCCTTCCACGCGGTGCTCATTCGCCCCCGCAACTTCGAGCCCAGGAAGCGCTATCCCGTCATTGTCTCCGTCTACGGCGGCCCGCACGCCCAGACCGCCACGTCCTCCGCCTGGGGCTATTTGCTCGCGCAATGGATGGCCGACCACGGCTTCATCGTCGTGTCGCTTGATGGGCGCGGTACGCCTTCTCGCGGGCGGGAGTGGGAGAGGGCCATCAAGGGCAACCTCATCGATCTTCCCCTGAAGGATCAGGCCGACGGGTTGCGCGCCCTGGGACGCAAGTATCCGGAACTCGATCTGGATCGCGTGGGCATCTACGGCTGGTCATTCGGCGGGTACTTCTCGGCCATGGCTGTTATGCAACGTCCGGACGTGTACCACGCAGGCGTGGCGGGCGCGCCGGTGGCCGACTGGCTGGACTACGACACGCACTACACCGAGCGCTACATGGGTCTGCCCGACGAAAACCCCTCCGGCTACGAGGCCTCATCCGTCCTGACCCACGCGCCCGAGCTCGAGAGGCCGTTGCTCATCATCCACGGCACGGCCGACGACAACGTCTACTTCGCCCACAGCCTGAAGATGTCCAACGCCCTCTTCCGCGCCGGGAAGCCGCACGAGTTCATGGC
Organism: Phycisphaera mikurensis; assembly: GCA_005240095.1. Lineage (GTDB taxonomy): Bacteria > Planctomycetota > Phycisphaerae > UBA1845 > UBA1845 > SBAX01. Next base: position 895 of record SBAX01000296.1, on the reverse strand, counting down.
CCTCAGCGACTTCACCCACATGGTCGCCGACCCCAAAGTCACCCGCCGCCTCTACGAACGCATCATGGCCTTCATGCAAGAGCACCTTGCGACTCGGCCTTGAGGCAGTCATCGTCAATAGGCCCTATACGTCCTATTGGTCCTATTCTTTCGCGCGTGGTAGAGCCGCTCGGTGAAACCGCCCTCCTTCAGAAAGGCCTGCTCAAGCTGCCGGAGTTGTTGGTCCAACAGATAGCACGTCTGGTGAATCAGGCAAATGATCGTGTTCGCGCCCACTTCCGGCGGCGCGTCCTCGACATAGGCCCTATAGGTCCTATAGGACCTATCCACGGCGTACGCCAGCCGCCGCACCTCTTGCGCGCCGCGGTGGTCCTTGCTCCACAGCGCCAGCCCGCGCTGCCGCAGGAAATCCTGATAGTCGAGCAGCAATTCTTCCAGACTGGCCCGGGCCACACCGACGAGCTTCAGTTCCGTCTTCTTGGAAGTGCCCGACGCCTGGCTCGCTTCCGCGATATTTTGTCGGCCGCTTCTCGCCGCTTGCACCATTTGATCGTGCGTGCGCGAGCGCTTCTCGACGAAGCGATCACAGAACTTGACCGTCGCATCGTAGACAAGCTCGGCGTGTTGAAAGGATTTGAGCTTCTTGTACCCGCCATGCGGCGGAATGATGCCGGGCTGTCGCTCGTTTCCGTTCACAGGGCCGAATCGGCGAAAACCGCTTTCATCGCTTGGGCAGGCCGTATACGTAGTGGTCGATTTGGGTGCTGAGATCGGGCGGGAGCTTGGCCCACTCCGCATCCGGGACGGTGGCCGCCAGGCGGGCTAAGATTTCCTCGATCGGCCTTGACCGTCGCCTCCCGTAGGCCCTCCGGGCACGGCCGCGGCGGATTCGATT
>SBAX01000277.1 GCA_005240095.1 Phycisphaera mikurensis | reverse complement strand
GTTTCAATCAGCGATCCGGCGGGCCATGAGACGTATCTGGGACGAGGATCTGCGGGTGCAAATGTGCAGGGGTGGGTGGCCGGGGATCGAGTCGATAGGCCTTTCTATACCGGACATCGAGGCCCGGTTTTCGGGCGGACGCGTTATCGAATCCAGCTGAACGGGCTTTCGTCCGTCATGGCTGTGGCAACCCCTCACCAGCGGTAGAAGTTCATGCCGCCCGCATCAGCGGGCGTGTCGAGCCAGAAGTCAAGGAGTTCGAACCAGTTTTCGACGAGGCCGTTTCCGGGCGTAGCTCCGTCGCGGCACCAGGCATAGTTGCCGAAGGCGGCCTGGAAAGTTCGTTGGTCGAAAGGGTGATACCAGCGGAAGAACGCCCACGCCGGTTCGCCGCCGATTTCTCTCTCGCCGCCCGGAAAAACGATGTACAAACCATGGCTCCCCGGCCGAAACTCTCCGAATTCCTCCGTTCCCACTGAGGTCAGCACCATCTCGTCCACGCTCCGGGCTACTTCACCCGCGACCTCACGAATTGCTTGCGACACACGGCCATCGTCGCGAATCAGTCGTGCCAGTTCGTATAGATCGAAGTGGGCGCTGCTTACCCAACGGACCGGGTCGAACGGGTAAAGATAGTTCATGGTGATAGACTCGACGGGAATCCGAGCCGCGACTGGAAGGGAGCGGTTGTCCTCGAAATGCTCCGCCGCCGCTTCCTGATGGGCGCGCCTCTGAACGGGCCAGCCCCAACCGCGGATATCTTCGACCATGTGCCTCCCGTTGCCATCCACAATCGCCATCGCCAGCCTGTCAACCGTCCGCTTGACTTCTTCCGCCTTGCTCAGGTCGTAGCATGCCCAGGACTCGCGCTCCGCACGCTGTTTGGGCGGCTTGCGTTCGCCCAGACTATCTGCGATGGACCCTAAAGCGGCCTTTCCGAACTCGGTCGCGCTGCGGACGAGCGGGACGTCATCGTGCCCATCGCGGATGATGCCGCATTCTCGAAGCACCCGCGCGATCGGTGCGGGCGTGCTCACCGATGCGCTGGCCAGCATCACTCGTGCATGAAACTCGTCGGGCCGCGGCCGGAACTGATACGCATTCTCAATCCCGCCGAACGAACAAACGTCCACCCACAAGACGTCTACGGAATCTTCCGCGGTCAGCCCTTCGGTGATCTCCGCCGTAAACAGAGGGTCCTCGAACTCGCCGCTGTTCGCACATTCGCTGCTGATGTCCGGACAGACCGAGCGGCTCTCGCCGTGCCCGAAGAGAATGAGCACGTACCGTCTGGCCGGGAATTGGTGTTTGGCGAAGCGAATGAACTTCCGCAGCGTGGTAGGGTCTCCCGTGTTGGCCTCGAAGGTGGAGCTCAGGGTGATTTCCGGAAACTCTAACCCGCCGGCCACACGCTCCCACCGACCACGATCGAGGCGAAACAGGCGCGTGTCGTGAAAATCTGCGCCCAGAATCTTCTTGTCCGAACTTGCTCCGGCAACCCGGTCGATCAGCAGCACAATCTCCGCCGCAAGCTCGCCGCGGGAGGCCCTCTTGAGGGCGTCCAGATGCGGCATGAGGTAGGATTCGGCGCTGCTATCGACGCCGCCATAAATCAGGATGGTCCACGGTGACGGTCCAGGATAGGTTTCGGCGGCGACGCGGGCCGGCACAGCGCTGGGCAAGACGGTCATCGTCGCCAACCACAGGGTCGCATTGCCCCACATCTCGCGCGTCCTCCGTGCCGAAGTCATCGCCCATCTGGCCGTGAAAGCCCGCGCATTTCATCGGCAATCCGGTCGCTATCGTTGCGACCCGTCGCGTCGAGGCAGCTGCAAGGAGTGGTTTGGTATGTTGGGAGTTTACCCCGGACCGAGGACAAAGCCCGCCCGGGCCTGGATGTTTTTGGGATCCAACCAGTCGGCCACGGCCTCACGCCATCGCGCGTCAGCAAGCTCTTCGGAGAGCTTCTTCCGCAGGCTGTTGAACTCGTCCTCCGGCGCAGGCTTGGTCTCAACCCATTCCACGAGGATGACCGCCGGCCGCTCCACGAGTTCGATCACTTTGGTCTTGTCCGCGGCATGGTCGAGGGCGAAACACTCGTCGATCGTCTCGTTAGGGAGGTTGCCAAGGCCCATTCCCGCAAACACACCGGCGGCAGGGCGCCCCCGGCTGGCCATATGCTTGGGAACACGCGAGAACGGCGGCGGTTCAAAGTATCCGCTTCCTACTCCACCGGGTTTTTCCTTCAAATCAACCAGTTCGAGGTCGGCCTCGTACGCTTCCTTGAGGCTCTGGTAGCTCATGCATTGCCGCAGGGATTCCGCTCGCGCCTTGGCCGCTCCAAATGCCCGCGCCAGTCGAAGATCTGCGACCACTTCTTCGCGAACCTCGTCCACCGACTCCGGTACATGGCCGGGACGCGCGTCGATTACTCGAAACACGTACAGGTTCCCGCTGGCCACGTCTGTCACAGGGAACGGGCTGGTCTGGAAAGTCGCGAGGTAGTCCCCGGGGTTCGTGCCCTCCTCCGTCGGGACTTTCGGAACAATCGCCTGCGTGCGGAACGCCAGGGTCTTGAAGGGCAAAGATTGGGACAAGGCGCGCTCCGGGCGGAAACTCGTCCCACCCAGCTCCGGAACTTTCTCCACCTGCTCCTCAGAGAAGAAGTCGGTCGTCCCTACGGAAACCGCGTTGGCAAAGGCAATCGACGACGGGATCTTCGCGATCAGCTCATCGTAGTACTCCGGGCGGGCTACAGTTGCGGGCGCGGGCCTGTACCCGTCCGGACCGCGGTCCACCTCAAGAAAGCTCTCCGTCGTGTACTGCGTGATCCAGCTCGCGATGCGTTCTGCAGCCTGATCGGCAGTTTGCTTGCGGAGGTTCGCGATCGCCGTGTCTTTCGCTTCCTCCCATGTCAGGTAGGGATCGGGCGGCCCCGGCGGGCCTGCAATCTTTCCTGCGGCGGCCGGGTCCTCCGGACGCTTGAACTCCCGGTCGGTGGTGCGGTGCTCTTCGAAGTAGGCTCTGGCCTTCCGCTCAGGGTTCGCAAGGGTGATACCATCCGAGATCGCAGCGCGATCGATCTTCACGTATTGCACGCGGAGAGCCGGGTGCTGGTAATAGCCGAAGTTCAGTCCCTTACCTCGCTCCTTCTCGCGGTACTTGGCGAAATGGGCCTTGATTTCCTCTTCGCTGAATTCGAGCGATTCGTCCACAAACAGCTGTGCGGGCAGAGCCACGACCCGCAGGGCGACGGTCTCCAGCGCGTTCCTCGCGGCCACCATCAACTCAGCCTCGCTGGGAACCGACGCCCCGGCGACCGCCGAGGCGGCCTGCTGAATGGAGCGCAGATCGGCGAGCGCCCCGTGCAGAGCTTCTGGTCGAACCCGCAGTCGCTGCGACAGGTCATTGAGCCTCGCGTCAAACTCGGGGTCGGACAGTGCGCTTCGCACCGACGCCTGACTGGCGTCGACGCCCAACTGCTCGGCTTCGCGCCGCAGCAGGATCCAATCGATGGACTCAATCGGCTTGGGGGTCCATCCCGCCGGGTGCCGCCAGTCAAGCCCCAGGGATTCCAGCAAGTTCCCTTGAGCATTGGCCGCTTGTTGATCCATGTAGGTGATGGGCCCGTATTTGCTTTGGGCCACGACGGGGTTGGTTTCCGGCGTCAGCAGCCCCTGCAGAGCGCTGCCACCCACGAAAACGACCATCAGCCCGACCATGAAAAAGGCCAGTAGCTGCTTGTTGTATTTGCGAAAAAACTTCATCATGATGACGTAAACCCTTTATTTAGCGGTACTTACGGCCAGGTGGCTACCCGTCCACGTAGTATAGGCAAGTCGCCTCCAAACGCAAGGCAGACGGTGTGCGGCCCGGTTCCTTGCGTTTGACACCGCCGGCTCCAGCGGGTAGATGCCCCGCGGCTCATCCAAGGGGGGGTCTATAATCGGTTTGGAGTAATCCGGGGTCGCGGTCGATAGAAACCACCGTTATGCCAGCCTGGCTTGGCGCCGGCTGTGTTCCCGCGGAATCGCAACGTGGCAAAGAAAGTCAGCAAAGAAGATAAGTCCCTGGTGATCGTCGAATCTCCGGCGAAAGCCAAGACCATCAACAAGTATCTCGGCTCGGGATACGAGGTGATGGCCAGCATGGGCCACGTCCGCGACTTGCCGCAGAGCGACTTCGGCATCGATCTGGAAAACGACTTCGAGCCCATCTACGAGATTCTCCCTGATCGTCGCAAGGCCGTGAACTCCTTGAAGAAGGCGGCGCAGAGCGCCGAGGCCGTCTACCTCGCCACCGACCTTGACCGCGAAGGTGAGGCCATCGCCTGGCATTTGCTCTCCGCCCTGGAGCTCGATCCGAAAGCCACCAAGCGCGTGGTCTTCAACGAAATCACCAAGCCCGCGATCAAGGCCGCCTTCGCGTCCCCGCACAAGCTGGACATGGACAAGGTCAACGCCCAGCAGGCCCGGCGCCTGCTTGATCGGATCGTGGGCTACCAGCTCAGCCCGCTGCTCCAGCGCAAGATCGGCAAAGGGCTGTCAGCCGGACGCGTTCAATCCGTAGCCGTGCGGCTCATTGTCGAGCGGGAGCAGGAAATCCGCGCCTTCGTGCCCGTGGAATCGTGGCGCATCGACGGCTACTTCACCGCTGACATCGCCGCCGCGGCGGCGCACGCCCAGGCCTGGACGAAGTTCCTCGATGGCGGGAAAGACGGGCGCACCGTCAAGGAAAAGAATGGCTGGCTCGCCAAACACAAGTCCTTCGAGGCCGAGCTGGTCAAGGTCAACGGCGAGGATTTCAAACCCAAGGACTCGAGCGCCGCGCGAAAAGTCGCCGAGACCCTGGGCTTCGTTTGTGAGAAAGTCGACGAGCACGACTTTGAACCCTACGTCGACAAAGGGCTCAAGATCATCCGCCTCCGCGGACGCACCGACTCCGCCAAGGCGCCGGCATTTACCGTTGCCGACGTCCAGACCCGCCGCACGCAATCCAAGCCCAATGCGCCGTTCACTACCGCCGCGCTCCAGCAGGCGGCATCCAGCGCACTGGGCTTCGCCCCCTCGCGCACCATGCGCGTCGCCCAGCAGCTCTACGAGGGAATCGACCTCGGCGGCGGAGAGGGTAACGTTGGTCTGATTACCTACATGCGAACGGACTCCACGAACCTCAGCAAGGAATCCGTCCATGCAGCGCGCGAACTCATTGAGAAGCAGTTCGGCAAGGACTACCTGCCGAAAGAACCCAACGTGTACAGCAGCGCTAAGCGCGCTCAAGAAGCCCACGAAGCCATTCGTCCGTCGGACGTGACTCGCTCACCACAGTCCTTGAGCCACAGCCTCACCGCCGAGCAGCACAAGCTCTACGATTTGATCTGGCGGCGCTTCGTGGCCTGCCAGATGCCGCCCGCCGAATGGGACAGCACGACGGTTCTCGTTGAGGCCAAGGCTTCTGCTGGTGAC
>SBAX01000115.1 GCA_005240095.1 Phycisphaera mikurensis | reverse complement strand
GCCACACGCGGGCCACGATCAAAGAACTGTCACGACGCGGCATCGACCTCCATCGAATCCGCTCGTGTTTGGATAGCAACTTTGCGCTGTACTGCTAGATCTTTGGTGTAGTGCCACCAGGCGCCGGGGATCCAGTGCAAAGTGATCGCGATCGTCAGCGCGATGGCGGAGACGCGGCGCGCGGTGGGCTGGCGTCCATTTGAACTGTCAGACATTCAGCTGACTCCCGGCAAGACAGCAGGTAGACTCCGCGTCGCGCGTGAAGCTGTCAATGGACGCGCTTCCACGAGGGCAATGCGACCCATTCGACAATCGACAATCGACCATCGACAATAGGGCTCTATGAAAACGGCCTACTTCGACTGCTTCAGCGGCGCCGCCGGGGACATGATCGTCGGGGCGCTGCTCGATGCCGGCGCCGATGCAAAAGCGCTTTGCGAAGCCCTGCACAGGCTCGGAGTCGGCGGGTTCACGATTGCCATCGAGAAGGTCACCAAGCAGGGCATCGCGGCCACGCGGTTCATCGTCAACCTCGAGGACTCAACCAAGCAGCCCCACCGGCATCTCAAGCACGTAACCGAAATCATTCGCGTCGGAAAGCTTCCCGACCGCGTCCGCGATCGCGCGATCTCCGTCTTCGAGCGCCTCGCCCAGGCCGAGGCCGCGGTCCACAACACCGCCATCGAGAAGGTACACTTCCACGAGGTCGGGGCGGTGGATGCCATCGTCGATGTCGTGGGAGCCTGCCTTTGCCTCGACTCACTTGGCATCGAGCGCATCATGGTCAGCCCGATTCCGACGGGCAGCGGCACCATCAAGTGCGAGCACGGCGTGCTGCCTGTTCCAGCGCCGGCTACGGCCCTGCTGCTTCGTGGAGTCCCCCTGGCTGCCTGCGATGAAGTGGGAGAGCTGACCACGCCCACCGGTGCGGCCATCCTCACGACGCTGGCGGACGAATTTGGCCCCTTGCCTTCCATGGACCTCAGCATGGTCGGCTACGGGGCGGGTACGCGGGACAACAAGACCCGGCCCAATGTCCTTCGCGTACTCATCGGGGAAGCCGCGGCCTCAGGTAGTCAGACCGAGCAGATTGCCGTCCTTGAGACCAGCCTCGACGACGCCTCGCCGCAGGTGATCGCCTTCTGCATCGAGCGCCTGCTTGCCGAGGGTGCTTGGGATGCGTATGCCGTGCCGATACAGATGAAGAAGGGGCGTCTTGGCGTGATGCTCACCGTGCTCTGCGACGTGGCCAAGGTCGCGGTGATGGAGGCGATTGTCTATCGCGAGACCCCCACGCTCGGCGTGCGCCGCCGTGTGCAGGAACGGTCCAGGCTCCGCCGCCGTGAGGAAATCGTGGCCACCGCGTACGGCGACATCCGGATGAAGATCGCCGAAGTACAGGACGACCAAGGCGCGAGCCCCGCGATCGCCCAAGGCGGGATTCCCCGTGGGGTAACCACGGCCACGCCCGAATACGAGGACTGTAAGGCGGCCGCCCTGCGCCACAAGGTGGCCCTCCGCGAAGTCATCGCCGCCGCCAACGCCGCTTGGCGTGCGCGATGAGCAGCCCCCCTCCTTACCAAGGAGGGGCGGGGGTGGTGGAAGGGCGAGGCTTCGGCCGAGCCGTTTCCCCTCTCCCCTCGGGAGAGGGGTCAGGGGTGAGGGCTTGGGGAGGCGATTGGGTGGCATTGGCCAAGCGCAGCGCCGCCATGCTCGTTCGAGTTTGCTGCCCGGAAGAGTGGACGGCGCATTCACGGAGGATTCATGCGTCTGGCCGGTCTCGACATACCGCCCGTGGCCATCCTCGCCGTGGTCGTCATCGCGGTGATGCTGCTTCTGCGTTCCACGCGGCAAAGGCTCCGCCGCTCGCAGACCTCCACCGGCCCATCGCTTCGCGAGCAGTATCAGTCCCTGTCCGAGCAGGCCAACGTCACCCGCGACATCGAGGCCGTGATGCTCGAGCTCGACCAGCTTTCGCGGCAAATCCACGGCCGCTTAGATAGCAAGATCGGCCGCCTCGAGGCCCTGCTGCGCGAGGCCGACGAACGCATCGATCAGCTTTCCCGCCAGCGCCGCGCCGCGGCGGGCCACCCGACCCTCGACGTGACCCTCGACCCCCAGCACCCTGACGGCGCGGACGAGACCGCCCCTGAAGGGGGAGGGGTGGAACTCAAACGGGACGAGGTCTTGCGCCTCGCTGATGAGGGGCTTTCCGCGGTCGATATCGCCCGCCGGCTTGGGCAGAACACGGGCGAGGTGGAACTCATCCTGTCGTTGCGGCAAGCCAAGAGCCGCTTGGCGGGTCAGGCTGCTTCATGAGTGGGGAATGATTCCCGTGACCCGGCGACCGAGATAGGAATCTCGGTCCAGCACAGGGTCGTCAGCCGATCCGCTCAAGCAAGGCCAGGTTCTTGGCCTCCACGGCCTTCGCCTGATCCGTCTTGAAGGTCTGGAACGCCTTGGCAAGCTTCGCGTCATGCCGGGCGATGATCTGCACGGCCAGCAGCGCCGCATTCTTCGCCCCGGCCTCGCCCAGCGCCACCGTCGCCACCGGAATCCCCGGAGGCATCTGTACCGTAGACAGCAGAGCGTCCAATCCGTTCAGCGACCCGCCGGGCAGGGGAACGCCGATCACCGGCAGACAGGTGTGCGCCGCAACGGCCCCGGCCAGGGCGTTGGACATCCCCGCCGCCGCGATGATGACTTCTATCCCGGCGGCTTCGGCGCCGCCGGCGAACTCCGCCACACGACGGGGGCCGCGATGGGCGCTCATCACCTCCACGTGTACGTTCTCGTCAAAAGCGCGCAACTGCTTCACGCACGCTTCCATCACCGGATAGTCGCTGTCACTCCCCATCACCACGGCCACACGCGGCTTGGACATGCCTGGCTCCGTTCTCGGACTCCCTACGCCGCAAGGCGCGGGGCTTGCTTCCAGCTCCGGAAAAAACCTCAAAAAGCCGACCAACGCGAGGGTATGCTAACCCGCCTTGGTAGCCTGATCGATACCATCGGGGGCTTTCCACGTCACTGTCAAAGGTGAATAATACGGTGGATCGCCCGCCGCCGCGAATGCGGGCATGGGGTACACCGATGGCCAATGCCAAAATCGTTCCCGTAGGCCCAGGGGAGCTCTCCCTGATTACCGAGCTCTACAACGAGGTGTTCAGCCCCCGGACCGACATGGAGTTCTTCCGCCGCCGTTTCCGCGGGCGGCACAACGTCACCATGATGGTCGCCATCATCGACGACCGCCACGTGGGCTTCATCATCGGCTTTGAGCTGATGCCCTCCACGTATTTCAGCTGGATCTGCGGCGTCCTCCCCGAGTTCCGCCGCTTAGGCATCGCCACCCAGCTCATCCAAGCCCAGCAGGCCTACGCTCAGGAGCACGACTACCACATCCTCCGCTTCGAGTGCAACAACCAGCACCGCCCCATGCTCCACGTGGCCATCCGCGAAGGCTACGACCTCGTCGGCATCCGCTGGGACACCACCAGCGCCAACAACGTCGTCATCTTCGAAAAAGACCTCCGCTGATCGTCCTCTCTCCCCGCGGGAGAGGGGCTACTAGGGTGAGGGCCAGGTCTTCGCTGCGAAAAAGACCTGCAATCTCTCCCTTTCCCTCGCAGGGAGAGATTGCAGG
>SBAX01000431.1 GCA_005240095.1 Phycisphaera mikurensis | reverse complement strand
TTCTCAGACCGATGAAAGGCTCTTCACCGCCACAAATGCGCTCGACGCCCTGCGCTCCAGCGCGCAACGATGCGATTCCGTTGAACTGGCGTGGTTGCTGCTGGGTGCGGATCATGCCCTTCTCGCGGAACAGGAAGCTTGCGACGCTGCCCGCCTCGCCGAAGAGGCCAGGGCAAGGCTGTTTGAACTGTTCAACGCTCAAAGCGGGCTGTTTTTCCGCCATTTCCGAAAAGGTCCTGCGCACGCCGTCTCCCGTCGTGTGCCATGCTTTGCAAATCAGATCTATCCCTTGATGGCTCTTAGTGTCCACGCCCAGCGCACCGGCTGTCGACACTCTCGCGAGATCGCGCGCGTTGTAGCCGACCGCCTTTGCCGCTTGCAGGGGCCGCTGGGGCAGTGGTGGTGGTTATATGACGCCGGTGACGGATCGGTCGTCGACGGCTATCCCGTCTACTCCGTCCATCAGGATGGCATGGCCCCCATGGCTCTCCTGGAGGCCGAGAAGGTCACCGGCGTTTCTTACGACGATGAAATCCAGCGAGGCTTGCGCTGGATTCATGGCCAGAATGAAATCTCTCAATCACTCGTGCTGACTGAGCAAGGATTAATCCTGCGTGATATTCATCAGCACGGAGTCGGACGCGTCAGCCGCGCTTTTCGCGCCGCGCTGTGGCGCCGCGGATGGCGCCGGCGCGGGAAAAAAACTCGTCGCTTTGTCGTGAATGCTGAATGCCGCCCCTACCATCTGGGATGGATGCTGTACGCCGCGGCGCTGGCCCACGAGCGCGCCGCCGGCGACCGGCACGCGACGCAAGCGTTGGCCCCGGTCGCGAAGTAGACCCGAGCTGCGGGCTTGAGCCCGCGAGGACGACGCGCATCAAAGTCGTCGGCTGAAGGGAAGTACGAATGGGTACGTCTATTGAGTCCATGGCTCAGGTATCCCCGAATGGGTCCATTGAACTCTGCGGTGTGCGCGTGCATCGCCTCTCCATGCAGCAGGTCCTTGCTCGCGCGGAGAACGCCATTCGTCACCGTCGGCCCCTTGCCATTTCCGTGGTCAACGTGGCCAAGCTCGTCAACATGCGCAGTGACGCGATTCTTCGGGAGAGCGTAGAGAGCGGGGACCTCATTCTCGCCGACGGCATGCCTCTGGTGTGGCTCAGTCGCCTCAAGCGCCGGCCGCTCCCCGAGCGCGTGGCGGGTATCGATCTGATGTTCGAACTTCTGCGCCTCGCCGATCGTCAGCGCCTTCGCGTCTACTTCCTGGGCGCCGAAAGGGACACCCTCCGCCGCGTCGTGGACGTCGCTCGCCATGACTATCCCAACCTCGTGGTCGCCGGATTTCGTGACGGATACTTTCGCGAGGATCAGGAGGAAGAAGTCGCCCGGGCCATCGGGGTATCCGCCGCCGACATTCTCTTTGTGGCCATCAGCTCGCCCAAGAAGGAACTATTCATATGCCGCTGGGGCAGTGTTCTGCGCGTGCCGGTGTGTCACGGCGTAGGCGGCAGCTTTGACGTGATGGCCGGCAAGACTCGCCGCGCTCCGCGCTGGATGCAGGGTCTTGGCCTGGAATGGTTCTACCGCCTCATGCAGGAGCCCCGCCGCCTCTGGAAACGCTACCTGGTGACCAACGTCGAGTTTGCGACACTCGCCTGTCTCGATCTTCTTTGCAGCCTTCGAAAGCGTCCGTCGATCGTCGCCAGTCAACAGCCCAGCCACGTTACCTTTGCCGCTTCAGCTTCCGCGATGCCCACTCGGCAAGCTGCTCGCGATTGATTTTTGCATTGTGCCGAACATCCACCGGCAACGAGCGGCGGAAGAGGACGCGCTCAATCCGCACCTGTTCCCGTAGCGGACGGGCCGCATGCGCCTCCACCTTTACCGAGGAGGGAATGAGGGGGGGCGCGCCTGAAGATTCAGCCCAGCCCTTCCCTCTCTCCCCTCGGGAGAGGGGCAGAGGTGAGGGCGAAACCTGCTCCAGCGAGGCCGCCAAGGCGCGTCGTTTCGCCCGCGAGGTCCGTCTCTTGGGCTCGATCACAATGACAGAAGTCTGCCTCCCCGGTGGACCAACTCCCACGAGCGCCGAGCGAGCCACATCGGGGTGCCCGTTTACCACGCCCTCACAGCAGTCAGTAAAGAGCGTGCCGCCCGTGGTCTGCACGCGCTGCGATTTTCGACCCGCGTACCAGAGCCGCCCTTGGGCATCAAGATAGCCCACATCACCCATGCGGTGCCACAGCGTGTTTCCGTCGCGGATCTTCGCCCCTCGGGTAGCCTGCGGGAGTCCGTAATAGGCGCGGGTCACGGCCGCGCCCCGCACGGCGATCTCCCCAATCTCACCATCACCGACCACCAAGTGGTCCGACCATTGTTCAATAGGGTCGTCGCTGATGCGGATCATACGCACCTCCGTACCCCGCGCCGGTCGCCCCACGCACGTGCCCGCGTCAGCCGCGGCAGTTCGTCGGGCGGCGAGCACTTCCCGCCCGCTGATCGAGGCCACGGGCAAGGCTTCGGTTGCACCATACGGCGTATGCACGTCCGCGTCGCCGACCAGTACGTCGTGGAGATGTTGAATGATCTGAGGCGCCACTGGCGCGCCGGCAATCAACACGCGCCGCAGCGTCGGAAGTTTGATCCCGCTGCTGACGCAGTATTCGGCCACGTTCTTCCACAGGGCCGGTGACCCGAAGGAGTTCGTGGCTTCCTGTTCGCGGATGGCGCTCACAATCTTCGCCGGGTCCGCTCGCGCCGGGCGCGAGGCGTCCATCTCCGGAATGACCACCGTCAGCCCCATCGCCAGGCTGAACAGCGCAAACAGCGGAAAAGTCGGAACATCCACCTCACCGGGCTGCATGCCATACTGGGCTTGGATCATTCGGATTTGAGCGTCAAACATGCCGTGCTCGTACACCACGCCTTTGGCCGGGCCCGTACTCCCGCTGGTAAACAGAATCGCGCTCACGTCCTCCCGCACGGTCCGGCTAAGCGCTGGCGCGCTCGATCCACACTCCGCTAATTCCCGATAGCTCAGGCCTCGCCAACCCCATCGCGATCCCACGGTCACCACGTGCTTCACATCGGGGAATGCGCGGCGGTACGTCAGCCTCATACAGTGTGCTGCGGGAACTCCGATGAAGCCCTGCAGATCGACCGTGCGTACGCAATCGGTCAGCCGCCCGACCCCCATTCCCGGGTCGATCATCACCGGCACCGCCCCGAGCTTGAACAGCGCAAAAACAATCGCGAAAAACTCCAGGCCCGGCTTCACCATCACCAGCACGCGCATGCCTTGCTCGATGCCCATAGATGCCAACCCGTTGGCCACACGATTGGACAGCTCGTCGAGTTCTTGGAAGCTACAAGATGTGCAACCGGCCGAGCGCCGAGCCCGAGGGTCCATCAGGACGATGGCCATCTGCGCCGGGCGCGACCGGGCGACATCCGAGAGATAAGAAGCGACGTTGAACCCTGCGCCGCGGTCCTCGCGCTGGTCCATCGATGCCGTTGGTTTGGCGTGCATAACAGCGCCGAAAGGTACAACTCGTTGCTTGCCCCGTCGATAGCGGAGCGCTTGAATTGCACGGCGGCGTCGTTATCATGTTCCCCATGGCCAGGGAGGGCGTTGTACATTTCGCGCGACAAGTGTGCCTCCTTGGTTGCGCCGTCGGGCTTCTCGCCCATCCAGTCGCCGCCGGCGATCCCGCGAGCCTGCAGCAACAGCTTGCGGGCGCTCTCGCCAAGCCGCCTCATGCCTCCACCAGCATGGGCGCCTGCGTCATCGACCTCTCCGACAAGCGAGTTATCTTCGCCAAGAACCCTGATGCCTCGCTGACCCCCGCCAGCACCATGAAACTCTTCGCCATGACCGCGGCGCTGGCCGAGCTCGGCCCCAACTTCAGCTTCGACACGGTCCTGGCCACCGACGGCGCGAATCTCATCGTCATCGGCGATGGCGATCCCGGCTTCGGCGACGAGAAACTTCATCGCGCCCGAAACGAATCCCCGCACGCGCCATTCGTCCGTTGGGCGGAGGCGCTCAAGCGCCGCGGCGCCGCCACGGCCGAACTCTGCATCGACGAGTCGATTTTTGATAGCCAGCGTATTCATCCGACGTGGGAGCAGGCCGATCTGGACAACTGGTACGCGGCGCCCGTCGGCGGGCTCAACATCAACGACAATTGCCTGGACATCACCGTTTCCCCCGCGAAGAAGGCTGGTACGCCGGCGCTCGTCACCGTCCAACCCGCAAACGCCCTCGCCAAGATCACCAACCGCTGCCTTTCCGGAGGCAAGGGACAACCGGTCCTCCACCATGCTTCTGACAGCTTCGAATACGTCCTCAGCGGAAGATGCCCCAAAAGCGTGTCCCTCGGCTCGTTCTCCTTTCCCGATCCCGGTTTGTTGTTTGCGGAAAGCTTTCGGATTGTGCTCCGCCAGCAGGGTATCGCCATCGCAGGACCCACCAGGCGTGTGCAGGTGCGGCGCTCGGACGGGACACTCCCACCTAATCTCTCCATCCTTGATCGCCACCGCACGCCCCTCGCGGACGTCCTCGCTCGTGCCGGCAAGGACAGCCAGAACCTCTTCGCCGAGTGCCTGCTGAAGCGCGCCGGCTACGCCTGGGCCAGACGAAACGGCCGACCCCATCCGCTGGGCACGTGGGAGCACGGGGCCCATGCCGTCCACGATTTGCTCGGCTTCGCCAAGATCGACATGGAAGGCCTGCGGGTGGCCGACGGATCGGGCCTCAGCCGCCAGAACGCCTGCACCCCGCGCCAACTCGCATCGTTGCTTGCCTGGGCCGTCGCGCAGCCTTTCGGCCGTACGCTGCACGACAACCTGGCCACCGCCGGTGTCGATGGGTCGCTCCGCAAGCGTCTCAAGGACTCCGACGGCCGCGTCCATGCCAAGACCGGCACCATGCGCGGCATCCGCACTTTGGCCGGCTACGTGGATGCTGACGATGGTCCTCGGTTCGCCTTCGCCGTGATGTTCAACGGCTATCCGGGTGGTAGCGCGCCGGAAGGACGCTTTGGGTACGCCAAGTGTGCGCAAGGAGTCTGCTTTGGGTACGCTTATCTGCTGCTGACCCGTGTGTCGCAGGCATCAGCGAGGATCCGACAAATGCGATCCTGGATGGCCTTATACGGCGCGCTACCACCCGGATAGCCGTTGAACATCACGGCGAAGGCGAACCGAGGACCATCGTC
>SBAX01000101.1 GCA_005240095.1 Phycisphaera mikurensis | reverse complement strand
GAACGCACCGCCCGCATCATCCAGTACCACCAAGCCCGCAACCGCACCGCCAAAACCTCACGACTCAAACGCCATGACAATTAGCGCTGTAGTGTTAGATCGTCGTCGTCCGTATCGCAGTTCAGCGGATCCGTCCCGTACTTCTTGGAGTTCGCGCCGTCGAGCACGAAGCTGGGGGAAAGGTCGTTGAACTGGTCGAGGGCCGCGAACCGGGCCGGGCCCAACTCGTCATAGTCGGTCAGGCCGTCTGCGTCGGTATCCTCTTCGTTGGGATTGGTCCGCAGCACGTACTCGGCGTAGTCCGGAAGTCCGTCCAGATCGGTGTCCGGAGCATTGGGGTTGGAGTGAACATCGACGGCCGCCTGACCCTCGACCATCACGATCCAGCCGACGACCTCTTCCTGGCCGTCGGTCAGGCCGTCCCCGTCGCGGTCGCCCAGGAAGCCGCCGTCCGTCGGGTCACGCGGGTCGGAGCCCAGAATGCGTTCCAGTCCTTCGCCGATCTGGTCGCGATCCGTGTCGGGGCTGAGCGGGTCGGTGGTCTTGAGGAACTGCCCCAGGGCGACCACGTCGTCCGTCTTGGGCAGACTGTCCACCACGCCGTCCACGCCGGGCCGGACAATCGTTCTCCCCAAGGGGGAAGGGGCCAGCACGCGCGCGGGATCGACAAGGGCTATCTGCTGATCGTCGTGAGTCGCTGAGGTTTCCGCTCTCAGATTGCCAGCCGCAACCGCAACATCGCGATCCGGCAGAACGCCGACGGTCGGCGTTGTTTCGAGCGTGCCGTTTCGACCGGGAGCTACGACGACGGCTCGAGCGTTCAGGCCGATCGTCCCTACCGCGACCACCTGCACGTCATCGCAGCCGGTGTGCATGCAGACGTGCGTGGCATTGTTGCACAATCCCGACGTTGCCGGGGTCGGGCCTTGGCAATCAATGTCGTTGCCGCAGAGATCGTTGTCGTTGATGCCGCCCTCGCAACGCTTGGTGACGTTGCACAATCCCGACGTTGCCGGGGTCGGGCCCTGGCACTCTACGTCGTTGACGCACACGGCGTTGGCATTGACGCCGCCGTCGCAGCGCTTCTCCGGCGGACAATCCCGCTGGTAGCGGCAGGGCTTTCCGTCGTTCGCTCCGCCGTCGCAGACGTCCAGCGGACAGGCCTGCGTGTCGGCGTCGCGGTCCGGGCCGGCGATGATCATATTCTCGGGATCCAGGACGCCTGTTTGAGTCAGCCAGCCGAGCGTCTCCTCGGCGTCAGGGACCAGGTCGGCGTCGGTGTCACGGCGGCGCGGGTCCAGACGGTTGTCCGTGATCACCGTGCTGCACGTGGCGACGGGGAAATCGGCGATGTTCTTGCAGGCATTGCCGCTACTTCGGCAGGCGTCTTCCTGGGCAGGCGCGGCCGTAGCGATGTTGCGATTGCAGGCCTTGCCGTCATCCGGGCCGCCGTCGCATTCGCACTGCACACGCCGGATATCCTGTTCTTCACGATCGCCCAGGCCATCGGCGTCGGAGTCGGCCAGGCGCGGGTCGGGGAAGACCTGGCGAAGCGGGCTGCCCTCGACGCCGATTTCCCAACCGACGCGGACCTCGCTGAAGTCGTCGAGGCCGTCGCCATCGGTGTCCTGCCGCGTGTCGGAGCTTCCGAAGAGGAACTCCACGTCGGAGATCAGGCCGTCGCGATCGAGGTCCTCGATGAAGGCTACGCTCAGGAGCTGCCCGGGCTTAAGGACCACCTTGCGGAAATCCAGTCCGATGAGGCTGTCCTCGGGGACGAGCACGGCCCACACCCGGCCGAACTGTCCGCGGGCGCGACGCTCGAAGCGGAAGAGCGCTTCCTGCCCGTTGCAGGCGCCCCCGGCGCAGTCCGCATCGTCGTCGCAGGGAATGCCGGGACCGACGTAGACGTCATCGCCGGCCGGAGCGGTGTCGATAAAGTCGTTCGCCCCCGGATCGATGATGTCCACGTCGTAGGCGTGGGGGAAGCTGTTGAACGTTTGAAGCTGCACGTCGTCGCTGAAGGGGTCGCGGACCGTGTCCACCGTCTGATCGGGGCCCGGACGGATCGAACTCGGCGTATCCGGGCCGCAGGTCCTGGTGGTGGCGTAGCCGGTAATGACCGCGTCCACATCATCGCCGCGGGAATCCGTTTCCAGGATACCGTTCTCGCCGCTGTTGATGACGGTTGCGTCTTCGGGCAGCCCGTCGATGCCGAAGGGAATCAGTTGTACGTCATCGCCCTGGGCGATGCTGTCGGCCACGCCGTTGGGGCCAACGAGGATGCCGTCGGCCGCTATTGCGTTGCTGCACACGCCGTCGTCCAGACCGTCTTCGCAATCCGCGTTTCCGTTGCCGAAATCGCACTCCGCCCCGTCGTTGAAGCCACCGACGCAGCCGTAGGATTCGCCAACTTCCGGCAGGAAGGCCGGCTGCGGCATCCACAGAGGCGTGATGACCGGCTGGCTGCGCCGCATCTGCAGCACTTCTTCGAGCACATACTCCAGTGGAATGCCCGGGGGTTCGCCGAGGCCGCCGTAGCCCGGGATTCCCGCGTTGGCAAAGCCGGCAAAACCGCCGACGATATCACAGCCGGGGTCGGCCTGGGGATCGCACGCCGCCTGATTGAATCGAACCGCCGCGTAGGCGACGCGGAACTGTTGGGGCACGCCGTCGCCGAAGTCCACTTCCAGGCCTACAGTGCGATCTCGCGCGGTTTGCGATGCGAACGCGAAGTTACGCTCGAACTCGTCGGTCAGGTCGAAGTTGGCGAACTCAAAGAGGAGCCCCCGCGGGTCACGCATCAGGTCTTCGACCAGAGTGGGGAATACGTCGCGACTGGTGAAGAGGATCGGGCCGCGTCCGGCGTTGCCCAGGACGCCGAGATGATAGGTCGCCGGGTCGCCGGTCACCAGCGTCCGGTTGGGAACCAGCGTGGCTACCGGAACGAAACTGGTGCGGTCCTGCGGATTCGGAGCGGAGACGGTGATCTCCAGGTTGCTCAGAGAAAACGCCACGTCGCTGAGGTTCTCGAGTTTCACCAGCGCGTCGATGCGGCCCCCTGTTACATTGCGAGTAAAGGACGTTGATCCGGAAACCGACAAGCCTTTGCTCAAGGACTGCTCGAAGGCATCCGTGGTCTGGATCGACGACTCGGTGCTGGTCTGGAAGGTCTGGCTGTAGCTGTACCCACCGGACACCTCCGCATTCACAGAAACCTTGATGGGCGGACCTTCGATGCCGAATCCCACCTTGCCGTTGATGTTCCAGCCAATGGTGGTCGAGGTGCTGCTGGCGACTTTCCGCGAGTTGCTCGCCGAAAGCGTGCTCTTGGTAGCGGAATCCTCGGTGCGGACCACGCCTTCGCTGTCCACGTAGGTGAACGTCTCCTCCAGGTGGAGGTCCACCGTTCCGATGTCCAGCCCGGGGTGGGGCAGGTCCGCGATGCGGGGATCGCGGTTGCGGACGAACAGCTCCTCGCCGTCCTCGAAGCCGTCGCCGTCGGAATCTGCCAGAAGGGCGTTGGTCTTGAAGAAATCGACCTCCAGCAGGTCGTCGATGCCGTCGTCATCGCTGTCCTGATCGTTCTGATTGCTGTAAACAAAGTTGTACTCTTCCCAATCGGTGAGCTGGTCCTCGTCCGTGTCGGTTTTCCGCGGGTCGCAGCCGATGCGCTTCTCCTCCGCGTCGGTGAGGCCATCGTCGTCGGTGTCGGGGTTGCGGATGTCGCTGGTGACTTCGCGCTCGACCTGGCGACCATCGGTGAGCTCCACGAGCACGACGTGACCGCGCAGCTCGACGTGGTCGGCCAGTCCGTCGCCGTCCTGATCGGGCGGCTCGCAGGGCGGCCGGACGCACCTGCCGTCATCGGCGCCGTCCTTGCAGTCCGCGTCCGGATCGTCCTGGTCGGGATCGCAGCCGTTGCCGTCGTTGAAGCCGCCGTCGCAGCCGTAATGCCCGCATGAGAACGGCGTGCCGGGGAACAAGGCCGTGGCCGGGTCGACGAGCAACTGCGGCGGGGCGATCTGATTGCCGAACAAGTCGCGGACGTTGACAGCGCGGAGGAGGTAGGTCACTTCGTTTTGCGAAATCGTGGTGAGCTGTACTGCATCCTGCTGCGGCGTGAGGAATTCGGCGCTAAGGACGACGAGTGCGCCGACCTCGGGATTGACGTTCTGCTGGACGATCACGTAGTTGCCGGCCACTTCGGCGCTGGGGCCCATCGGCTTGGTGAAGGTCACCAATACGCCGGTGTTGCCCGTCGAGGCCGCAGCGGCCACGCGCGGAAGCACGTCCGGTCCCAACCCGGCCGGCCCACCGGCGTAGGAGAAGGTGGCTGTGTTGGCTGTCGGATCAATGAGGTTGCCGGCCTTGTCGAATACGTTTTCAACCGTCACGGTGTAGACCACGTCCACCAACTGCGGGGCGGTGGTCAGGATGACCTGAGTATCGTACTTGCCCAGTCGGGCATCGATCACGGTAAGGTCCGGGGAGATGCTGAAGTTGACCGGATTGGCCGCCTCGCTGTTAAGCGGCTCGCTGAAGGAAACGGCCACTTCTGTGTTGCTGATCGACTCAGCCTTCACCACGCGCGGTCCGAACGTATCCACCGGCGGAATGCCGTAAAACTCCGCCACATTGCGCGTCGGGTCGATCAGACGGCGGTTGGTTGCGAGTCCACACACCGAGCTGACCCAGATTTCGCCGTTGGTTTCACGAATCTTGACGCCATCGATGCGGAGCCCGGCCGGAAGCGAGGGCAGGTTCGCGAACACAATATCGCCGGCGGTTGCGTTGGCATTGAATGCGAGCCGGACTTCCGGAGTGTTAATGACATAGTCATATGCGCTCGACGCGTCGCTGGAAATGAAGAGAACGGGCATGTCCACCAGGAAGTCCACGGCGCGAACGCCGAGGATGATGTTGGAGGCCAGCTCAGGTCTGTCGGCGGCAAAGACGAGTTCCTCATCGATGTCGGAGCCGTTGGCCCCATCGATGGCCGTAGCGCCGCCATTGCACAGCGCGCGGCGTACGCCGGCCCCGTTGGAATCCAGCCCGACTGAGCCACCGACACCCGCAGCTTCCGGGTTCAGCGGAGCATTCCGATCGACCTGTGTGCGACCCGTGAGGACAAACTTGCTGAGCACGCCGTCGGCATCCTTGGGTCGAAGGCTTGGGGTACAAGTCGTGGCCTGCGCTGCGCTGTCAAGGAAGATGCGCCCACCCTCCTCGCAAGTGAATCGGCGTTTTACATTGGTGACGCGCACTCTGTACTGCCTGTTCTCCTGCGGCGTCGTGGTAAGGATGACGGTGATGAAATCCGACTGGAGTTCCGCGCCGATGACCGTAATGTCCACGTCGGTGTTGCCGTCCGGGTCAGCGATTTCGTAGAAGGCAACGGTTTCCGCTGTTTCCTCATCCATCTGCTGGCTGAAAGTGAGCAGAATCTGGGTGCTGCTGAGAGACACTGCGCTTTCCAGAAACGGCTCGCGCTGCGACGAGCCAAAAAAGCCCAGCAAACCCACGGGTAGTGTCCGGCTTGCGAGCAGGTCTTCGGCGCTGCCCATGGTGAGTTGATACTGAACGTCCGCCTGCTCCGCGGTGGTGAGTGTCGCTTCGGTTCTGTCGGCACTGACCTGCACGGCGGAAACCGCCAATTGCTCATTTTCGGGCCCGAAGATCGCATAATTCGCCGGGTCGTCGGCCATCTGATTGGCGGGCTCGGTGAACTCGACCAGCACGTAGTGAGAGCTGATCGATCTTGCGCTTTTCACGGCAGGGTAGGTCGCCTTGCTGCCACTCCCCACGTCGTTGCGGCAGTTCGTCAATACAAAGATGCTCGTCGCCAGAACCGCCAGAATGTACGGACTTCGCCTCATCGCTACGCCTCCTCCGGCGCACGGATCTCACCGGACGCCTCAGCTGGCGGCCTTCCCTCCATCGGTCGGCCCGCCCTTACTTGCCCTTTGCCCGACCCGGCAGATCGTCCGTCCTCGCAGGACGGGTAACCGGGTGACCACTTCACAGGTTTAGAACCACCGCTCATCGCGATGGGCAGTCCTCAAACTTGAGGCTTACGGTCCTTCGCCGCTTTCATTGGGATCGGAACCGGCGGCTACTTCGGCCCCGTCCGATTGTCCGTCGCCGTCGGTGTCCGGGTTGTTCGGATCACTGCTGAACAGCCATTCGAAGGCGTCCGCGAGGTCGTCGTCATCGCTGTCCGCGTCGCCGGGATCGCTGCCAAACAGCCATTCAAAGGCGTCAGAAAGATCGTCGTCGTCAGAATCCGTGTCATTGGGATCACTGCCAAACAACCACTCGAAGGCATCGGAGAGATCGTCATCGTCGGTGTCATCGTCGTTTGGATCGCTGCCAAAGAGCCATTCGAATGCGTCGGCGAGATCATCATCGTCCGTGTCGTCATCGTTTGGATCGCTGCCAAAGAGCCATTCAAAAGCGTCTGCGAGATCGTCGTCGTCGGTATCGTCCTTCGCCGGATCGCTGCCAAACAGCCACTCGAAGGCGTCGGCGAGATCGTCGTTGTCCGAATCCGTATCGGAGGGACTGGACGCGCAGCCCGATGGGATGTCGTCCTCGTCCAAGTCCGAGTCGTCGTCCTCCTCGGCGTCGTCATCGTCCTCCACATCCTCATCCGAATCGCACTCATCGGAATCGGAATCGGCCTGAACCACACCCTTGGCGCCCTCCCCGGCGTTATCCGCGCCATCGTCTCCGTCGTCGTCCCCCGAACCGGCGTCGTCGGCGCCGTCGTCTGCGTCGTCCCCGGAGCCGGCATCGTCCGCGCCGTCATCTGCGTCGTCTCCGGAGCCGGCATCGTCGGCGTCGTCATCGTCGTCCGCGGATCCGGCATCGTCCGGAAGATTGGAAAGGTCCCCCCGGCACTCCTCCCCGTCTTCCAGGCCGTCGTCGTCGCTGTCGGCTTTGAGAGGGTCGCTGCCTACTTTGTCTTCGTCTCCGTCCGACAGCCCCTCGTCATCGGTGTCGGGGTCGTTGGGATCGGTGCCCTCGCACTCTTCCTCCGTGTCGCCGGCTCTGTCGTCGTCGTTGTCCTTGTCGCCGTTGCCGTCGGGATCGGGATCTTCGCCGTCCTCAAGGCCGTCGCCGTCAGCGTCGGGCGCACTCTCATCATCGGGACATTCACAATCCTCTTCGTCGTCCTCCTCGTCGTCGTCATCGTCGTCCGGTTCGTCGTCGGCGTCGTCGTCATCATCGTCGTCGTCGTCTACATCATCCCCGTCGTCGTCCTCGTCCTCCTCGTTTTCCTCGCCGTCGTCGTCGATGTCCTCGTCTTCGGTGTTTTCGACGCCGTCGCCATCCACGTCGAGGTCGTCGGCGTTTTCGATGCCGTCACCATCGATGTCATCGTCTTCCGAATTGGGCCGGCCGTCGCCGTCGTTGTCGCGGGCGATCAGTCCAAGGACTTCGCACACCCCGGCGGCGCAGCCCGTCAGTGAATCAAGGAAGACGCCCCCCTCAGCCACGCAACGGTCTACGGTCAGCTCCCGGCAGCAAGCGGAATCATTGCTGTCGCAGTCCGCGCCGAAACAGCACGCCCCAACAAAGCCCGGAAGGGGCGCGCCTGAGTCGGGCTCACCGTGACTGCTCGCCTGGTCCGCATCGTCGTTGGTCACCTCACCGGGCAGGCCTTCCGTGGGCACGCTCGGGTCACATCCCAACGGTAGTGTCCAGGCAAGGACCAGGAGTGCGCCGAGGAGCGCGTGGAATGCAAGACTGTGTCGATGCAGGTTCATGTCTGACTCAAGTCCGTCTCCGTCGCGCGCTCCTCTGCGTGCATTGGCGCACTCGAGCTACGAGTGCGCGATACACAGCGCGCACGAGAACCGCGTTTCACTCAAACCTTGGCTGCTTCGGAACGTAAGAGGCCCCGCTCCAAGGGCTTATAGTACCGGGGCCTCGAGTTTTGGCCAACAGCTTTTCCTGTCGCGAAATCCGAGCGAGGCGAGGAAACTGGGAATTGATCGCGATGACCAAGCGAAGTGTGACTGTGTGGCCTGTCAAGTTCCAAGCCAACGATGGATCATTGAACTGAGAGCACCATTGCGTGTAACTCGTTATGTCTCCATAGGTTAGACGCTTGCCGTCCCGGGAGAGGATAGGCTGGTGAGGAGGCAAAGGTCAGCAGGCGACCATCAACTGGGGGGTGCAATCGGGGCGCGGGGATTTATTCGTCGGTCGGTCAGCATCACCAACTGCACCATCGCGGCCAACCGCGGCAAAGTTTCCCGTGGAGCGGGCGGATCGTCCTTCGGTGCCGGTGCCTCCGCGACCCTGGAGAACTGCATCCTCTGGAACAACGCCTATGGCGGTGCGCGAGTCAGCAATGCCCGAACTCAACGGTCTCATTGCGTCTGGAGTGAGGCCGATGGACGGAGGGACGATCTTATTGGGCCTTGGGATCCGATTCTCTAAGGCTCGGCTGAAGGACTAACTGGCGGATGACTTGCCGCTCGCGGCGGTTCAGCGACGTGTCGCCCAGGAACTGTCGCAAGACCACTGGTGGAGAGTTGGCTCGGAGCTGCTCCTGCACACGAGGCAGCAAGCGCGCGATCATGGCGTCGTGCTCGGTTCGCGCCTGCAGGACTTCTCGGAACGGGCGGGTGTCCCAAACACGAACCGTGCCGTCGCCCGAGCCGGATGCGAGCAATGAGCCGTCAGGGCTGAATGCAAGCGACCAGACATAGGAGGTGTGGCCGCGCAACTGGACGATCTCCGTGAAACTCTGTGCATCCCAGATGCGGACGGTGTGATCCGAGCCTCCGGTGGCGATGCGCGTGCCGTCAGGGGCGCAGGCGATGGCAAAGACGGTGCCCGCGTGTCCGGTGAATCGCCCTTCCTCTGCGTCATTTTCGAGGTTCATCACGACTACAACACTTACGTCGCTCGCAAGCCGGGCCGCAAGACGGGGGTGCAACGGGTCCGGGGTAAAGACTGCGGGGCCGGAGAGTTCCGGAAGTGGAACCTCGCCTCCATCCGCCAGGGCGACGAACGGTCTAGCCACGCGTCCGTCCGGCGCCGCGGGATCGGGGTCCCGCTGCGCCGGGGCGAATCCCAGCAAGAATCGATCGTCCGCACTCTCAAGAAGAGCATCCAGGCCGTGCAGGCTTGCAAGAGGCACAAGAGTCACCTGTCCGGTCGATGAATCCCACACGGGGACCGTCGAATTCTGGACTGCCCAAAGGAGCGGTACACGCGTGTTGTCGGGTAGGAAGCCCGCGCGAAGGAAGCTCCGTCCTCCGCTTCCCAACGACTGCCACGCGTACTCGGGAGGTTGGTCCAGTCGGGCGATCTCCCGGCCGGTGATCAAATCCCATACCCGCAGGACCTCTTTCTCCAGCGACAGCAGGCGGGAGTCATCGCCGCTAAAAGCCAAGGAAATGACGTAGTCGTAGTAGGCCGTGTTTCCACGATCGAGTACGGCGACTTCCCGATAGGTCAGCGCATCCCAAAGGCGAATCGTGCGATCCCAACCGGCGGAAGCAATCAACGATCCATCACGGCTGAAAGCCACCGGGTACACGAAGCTTGTGTGCCCCTTGAGCACGCCCGGATCGGCGGTGAGTCGCCCGTCCCAGATTCGCAGCGTGTCGTCTTCCGCGGCGGAGACCAGGCGGGACCCGTCCGGTGAGAACGCGATGCCCCGAACGGCTCCATGGTGGCCTCGAAGCTTTGCCAGCCGCTCCATGGACTTCGAGTTCCACAACGAAACGGACCGATCGTCGCTCGCTGAAGCGATCATGGTCGCGTCGGGATTGAAGGCGACATCGCTGACTCCGCCGGCGTGTACGGTAGTTCGCGGGCTGGGCCGGCCGTCGGCGAGGTCCCAGTTGCGGATAGAGTTGTCCTGATAACCCGCAACCGCCTGCGCTCCGTCGGGACTGATGTCCACACAGGCGCCCGGCGGTCCGAGTTCCGCCAAAGGGAGAAGCTCGTCGGGGAGGACTTCCCACATGGCGGGGCGATCCTGCACGGCCGCGGAAAGCATGACCCGGCTCCGGTCCAGCACGGCAACGTCGCTGCTCCCACGGTTATTCAGCTTGCGATTGACGCCGCGACGGGCGAGCAAGTCCATTGCCACCACCCGTACGGGCCAGATCAGGACGACCAGGTCGCCGCTTTGGCTGATTTCGATTCGTCTGATGGAGTCGAAGGGCGGTGCGCCGAACTCATCCAGAGAATAGTCCTGGCTACTTCCGAGCGACAGGTGTTTTATCGTGACGGTGCGCGAGGCAAGCGTGGCCAGGATGTCCCCGGCGCGATTGGTCGCCAGGACCGTGCCCGGAGGGCCAAGATCGTCCATCCGCTGCCCGTTGAGCAGGTTCCAGCGAAGAACGCCGTGTTCAGTCGTCACGGCTACAGACTCGCCCGACTCGTCTCGAATAAAAAAGGGAAATGGATAGGCGACGACGCCGGCGGTGGAAAGCGTGAGCAAACTATGGTCCAGTTGTGCCCACAGGTGGTGCCATTCCCATCCGCGCAGCGTATGGGGCGCGCGGTCGAGACTCCGCTGGGCCAAAGCGACGTCGTCATTGAGCAGGGCGCTGGCTGCGGCGCTGACGCTTGCCAGATACGCATTGTGTCGACTGATTCTTTCCTCCTCGCGGGCGACGTTGCGCGCCCCGACGGCGACGTAGGCCTGTACGACGGCCACGACGAGTCCGACGGCCAGGGCGGCGGCGCCGAGGATGGTCCCCGCGACCAAGCCGCGATTTCGCCGGGCGAACTTGCGTAGTTGGTACCATGTGGTGGCGGGGCGGGCGACGATCGGTTCGTCGTCGAGATAGCGGCGGATGTCGGCAGCCAGCGACGCGGCAGACTCGTAGCGCCTTTCACGGCTCTTCTCGATGGCCTTCTCGACAATTGTTTCGAGGTCGCCGCGGAGAGAGCGATCAATGGACCCCAAACGCGTGGGATCGATTTCCTGGATCATCCGCGCCGCTTCGGGAATCGATCGCCCTTGCAGGTCCAGGGGCATGCGCCGGGAGAGCAGTTGATAAAGGATCACTCCCAGGGCGTACACGTCGGCCCGGGCGTCGATCTCGCCCCCGGTGCCCTGAACCTGTTCGGGGCTCATGTACTGCAAGGTGCCGACGATCTGCCCGGCATCGGTTTGCAAGGTCGTAGCGCGGGCGTCCGCGTCCGTCAACCGCGCGACGCCGAAGTCGAGGATCTTGGGCAGGCCGTTGTCGTTGACGAGGATGTTGGGCGGCTTGAGGTCCCGATGGATGATGCCGCGCTCGTGGGCGTGCCGCACGGCGTGGCAGACGAGCAGGAACAACTCGAGGATCGGGCGCACTCCGAGATGGTGCTGCACAGCGTAGTCGTGGAGGGGAATGCCCTGTACGAACTCCATGGCGAAGAACGGTTGCGCCGCCGCGCCCGCGCCGTCGAAGCAAACGTCCGCCGTTCCCGCTTCGTAGACCGTGGCAATGCCGGGGTGCTGCAACTGGCCCAGAAGCTGGGCCTCCTTCTCGAATCGGCGGCGGACAGCGGGTGTGGCCAGGACGGTGCGGATGAGCTTGACGGCGACGGTGCGCGCCGGGTTCTCCTGCCGGGCCTCATAGACCACGCCCATGCCGCCTTCGCCGAGCTTACGCAAGATGGTGTAGCCCCCGACGCGGCGTGGAAAGGCTGCCGCACCTGGCGCTGCGAGGCCTTCGGCGTTTTCGTCCGGACGGAAGGCGGGCGAGTGCATGAACGCACGGGGCGCTTCTTGTTCGATGGCAAGAAGGGATTCGACCTCGGCACGAAGCGCCGCGTCGGGGCCGCAGGCGCGTTCGAGGAAGTCGGCCCGTGCCTCCGGGGGGAGCGCCAACGCATCGCTGAAAATGGCCTTGAGTCGCTCCGGGTGATGCACCGTCAAGAGCTGGACTCCCCGGCGGCGAGCTGCGGGTGAGTCTTAGAGAACTCGCGGAACAACCAGGTTCGGGCGAACTTCCAGTCGCGCACCACGGTGCTCTCGGACACGTCGAGGATGGCCGCGGTTTCAGGCTCGGTCAGTCCGCCAAAGTAGCGGAGGACGACGACCTGCGCCCCGCGGGGATCCTCCTTCTCCAGCTTGGCCAAGGCTTCGTCCACGGCCAGCACTTCCTGGGGGTCAGGCTCGGCGGGGGGATCGACGTCGCTTAAGTCCAACCGGACACGCCCTCCGCCGTGCTTGAGGCGGGCCTTACGCCGGGCCTGTTCGACGAGGATGTCGCGCATGGCCTGGGCGGCCGCGGCGAAGAAGTGGTTTCGACCCTGCCATCCCGGATCGCCGGAGCCGATCAGCCGCAGGTAGGCCTCGTGGACCAGGGCGGTCGGCTGGAGCGTGTTGCCCGGCGGGGTCTTGGCCAGCCGCGATTCGGCGAGCTTTCGCAGCTCACCGTAAACCAGCGGCAGCAATTGGCGCGCGGCATCGCTGTCGCCCCCGGCCGCGGCGTTGAGAATATGCGTAACCTCGTTCAAACCATCCCCCGGAAAGAAAACCTGCCTGCCATGACCGGATGAGTCGCCTTCCGTCGGATTAACAGGGACGGGCCGAAGCGAGCCGGGCGATCATGGACCCCAATAGGGTCATTCTAGCGTCGCGGCCGCGCGCAACCTACGCCGTCGGAAATCACAGGCTGCCCGCGAGCAGCGGCGTAGTTTTCGGACGAGGACACGGAAGAAATGGGAAGTGCCAGAGCCAGCCTAGTACTCGGATTCTGCGGCCTGATGGCTTGGTGCCTCTCGTGCAGCCAATCGCTGGTCACGGAACCGGCAGGGGCGGACTTGGTCGTTTCGGCCGTGACGCCGGACGAGAGTAGCGATTCGCTCCCCGACGCCGTTGCCGCTGCCGGCGACGAGCCGGCCGCGACGTTCCCTCCGCCGCCACCGCCGCCCGCCCCGGCCGCGCCTGCGGCGCCCGACGACGATGATGACTCCGAGCGCGATGAAGCCGTCGCGCTCCTCCAAGGACAGGACAGCGATAACGACGGCCGCAGCGACTTTGACGAGATCTTGCTGGGCACGGACCTCACCGACCCGACCGACGGGCCGGACGTGGACGGCGACGGCCTGCTCAACGGCGAAGACGACGACGTGGACGGCGACGGCATCCCCAACGGAGATGACGACGACGTAGACGGCGACGGCGTGTCCGACTCGATGGATGACGACGACGACGGCGACGGCGAGCCCGATGCCACCGACGACGATGACGACGGCGACGGCGACGACGATTGCGGTTGCGACAACGGCCACTGCGACCCGCTCAGCCGGTTGTGCATCTGTGACGAGGGCTGGAAGGGATCGCACTGCGACCTGCCGGACTGCCGGGACGTCCGTAATTGCAACAACGGGACTTGCGTGGGTCCGAACGCCTGCCGCTGCGATCCCGGCTGGGAAAAAGTAGGCCCGTTCCCGTGCGCCTCGTTCCACTGTCGGGGCGTTCGATCCTGTAGCGGGCCAAGTCAGGGCACCTGTGTGGGGCCGAACGCTTGCGACTGCCACGCCGACTGGAAGGGCTCTCCCGACTGTTCTCGACCTACTTGCGTGAGTGTGTATGCGTACTGCGACCAGGGACCTCCTTGCACGGTAGGTGTATGTGAGCCGACGACCGGCTGCAGCTACGTCAGCCTCTGCACCAGCGAACAGGCCTGCGTGGCGGGAGACTGTGTCAAGGCGTGCAACAACGCCTCGGGCTGTGCGCCCGGACAATCCTGTCGCGGAGTCAGTCCTGACCGCGGGTGCCTCGATGGATGTGAGAACGACTCCGACTGCATCGATGGCAACGCCTGCACGATCGACACGTGCGATCCTGAAACGGGCTGCTCCCACGAGGCCGTTCGCTGTGACCTGACCCAAACCTGCCAGCGCGGGCGTTGCGTGGATCCGTGCGAGGAGGACGACGACTGCGGGGACAGAAGGTGTCGAGAGGGTGGTTGCACCAACGGATGTCTGGACGACAACCATTGTCAAGAAGGCGAAAACTGTACAGAGGACGGCGCTTGTTTGCCGCCGCAGGAAGGGGAGGAACCGGCGCCATGAACCGAAGGTCCAGGTCGATGTCGAACGGAGCAGTGCAATTGATACCCAACGTTGAGACAGGAAACACTTTTTCGGCGGGAATGAACATGAACACTCGGATGGTCAGTCGGCTTGGCGGTGTGTGGTGGGCGGTCGTGGGCGGGTTGCTGGCGGCGGGATGCGGGTCGTCGAACCCGCTCGATCCGGCGGCACAGCGGCCGGCCGCGAAGCTCGTGTCGGCGCAAGCGATCAGTGAGCACTACGTCGAAGTTCGCTTCGACGGCTCGGTATCCGGCGCCCTGGCGCTGGCGAATGCGTACCTGATCGAGGCGGCCGACGATGCTTCGCCGCTCACGGTGCGGGAGGCGAACGTCGGCAGCGACCGCTCCACGGTGCTGTTGACCACCGATCCCCAGCGGGCAACAGACTATCGCCTTTCGGTGAAGGGCGATTTGCTCGCCGCGGCGGAAACCGGCGCGACGGCAGCCCTCACGTTTCCCGGCTCCACGTCGCCGGAGATGAAGTTGGGATACGCCGTGGCCCTGAGCAACACCAGCGTGCTGCTCACCTTCGGCGACTCTCTGGACGCCGCTTCCGCAGCCGTGGCTACGAACTACTCTATCAATGACCCTGACCTCGCCGTGACCGCCGCCGTTCGCGGCGCGGGGGCCAACACGCATACGGTCACTGTGACGACCAGCTCGCAGAGCGACGCGCTGTACACCATTCGAGTGGCCAACCTGCTCAACAGCAACGCGAACACGCTCCTCGACCCCGACCACAGCACGGCCACGTTCTACGGCATCAACCGGACGGACACGACCCGGCCGCGGCTGGTCTCCGCCGTCGGTGTGGACACGCAGACCGTGCGCCTGACGTTCAGCGAGCCGATCGAAAACCAGGCCGCGGATCTGCTCAACTACTCGATCAGTCCGGGCGTGACGATCGTCGGGCTCGCCCTCAACGAGTGGAACACGCAGGTCACCCTCTCGACGCTCCCGCTCACCGTAGGCACGACCTACGTCGTCACGGTCGCCAACGTCGAGGATCGCGCCGGAAACATCATCGACCCCGCCGCGTCCGCGGCATCGTTTGCCGTCGCCGCTGCGGAAAGCGTCGCCCCGCGCCTGACCGGCGCTGTTCCCGTGGGCGCCAACGCGGTGATTCTCACCTTCAACGAGGCAATGGCCTCGGGCGCCGGAGACGCCGCCAGCTACTCGATCAGTCCGTCCGTGGCCGTTCTCTCCGCGACGATGAACGCCTTCCAGACCCAGGTGGCCTTGACCACCCAAGCGCTCCAGGCCGGAACCCCCTACACGGTGACCGCGTCGGCCGCGCTACGCGACCTGGCCGGAAACCCGATCGCAAGCGATGCGCGGTCCGCGCCGTTTACCTTCCAGGGCCAGGTGCTTGTCGACGGACCCGACGACCCGCCGCGCGTAGTGGGAGCCGTGTCCACCGGCAACACCGGCGTTCGTGTCGCCTTCAGCAAGGTCATGGGCGCGGGACTCACCGAGCCCGACAACTATGAGATCGCCGGCGGCGAAACGGTTTACTTGCTGGTCACCGCGGTCACGGCTTCCGCGGACAAGACGTACGTTGATCTCACGACGGTGTCCCAGACCTCGGGTGATTACACCCTGCACGTAGTGAACGTGAAAGACGCGGCCGGCAACCCCATTGCCGCTCCGGACGGCCTGCTCGCTCCGCCCGCCGGTCCCGACCCATCGCGAGCGGTATTCCGCGGGACACCGCCGGTTATCAACCTCGAAACCGCCCGAATGTACGGAGTGGACACCAGCACGGACAAGCTGATCGTCATCGATCCCTCCACGGGCGCGGGCACGGCCGTGGGATCGCTGGGGTTTACCGACGTCAACGGACTGGAGTTCGACCCCAACAGCGACACGCTCTATGGGACGGATACCAACCTCGACAAGCTCATCGTCATCAACACCGCCACCGGCGCGGGCACGGCGGTAGGATCGCTTGGGTTTGCCGACGTCGGTAGTCTGGCCTTCGACTCCAACACCGGTACGCTGTACGGAGCAAACAACCCTTCGACCGGCACCGACGACAGGCTCATCGTCATCAACACGGCCACCGGCGCTGGCACAGCCGTGGGGTTGTTGGGGTTCTCCGACGTTCAAGGTCTGGCCTTTGATCCATGCGCCGAAAAGCTCTATGGGACGGACACAAACACTGACCAGCTCATCGTCATCAACACCGCCACCGGCGCGGGCACGGCCGTGGGATCGCTGGGTTTCTCCAGCGTCGCTGGTCTGGCGTTCGATCCCCAAACGGACACGCTGTACGGAACGGATGACAACGCGGACAAGTTGATCACCATCGACGCTGAAACGGGCGCGGGCACTGCGGTGGGGTCGCTGGGGTTTACCAACGTTCGAGGTCTTGGTATCGACCCCCCGTTGAACCAGCAGGTGGACTCCGACTGCGATGGATTCGCCGACTGGTTCGAGCAGATCGGATGGTTCGTCACCGTCCATTTCGACGACGGCACGCAGACCACCGCGCACGTCACCAGCGATCCGTTCAGCAAGGACACCGACGGCGACGGCATCTGGGACGGCGACGAGAACCGCCACAACTTCGACCCCCGCACCGACGACACCGACGCCGACCAGGTCAGCGACTACGACGAATTCAACGTCTGGTACAGCGATCCGCGCTGGCAGGACACGGACATCGACGGGATCAGCGACCTGCTGGAAATCGACTTCTTCCATACGTCTCCGATCGACGCCGACACCGACGACG
>SBAX01000095.1 GCA_005240095.1 Phycisphaera mikurensis | reverse complement strand
GCTGCGGCAGCTTCGGCAGCGGATCTTCCGCAGCTTCCATCTGCCGGCGCTGAATCGCAAGTCGACGGAAGGGTACATCCGCTATCGACTCTCCGTAGCCGCAGCACGGGACCTGGAAGTGTTCACCCCGACGGCCATCGATCGCGTCTTCGCCTTTTCCAACGGTCTGCCGCGGCTGATCAACGCCGTATGCGACAACGCCATGCTCAGCGCCTACTCCACCGATCGCCGCCGCATCGACGCGGATTTCATCCAGAGCGTGGTGAGCCAGATGATGCCGGTGGCGGATACGCACGCGGTGCATGCGGGCGGAATCGCCGCGGCGGCAGTGGCCAGCGGGCGAGGGCAGATTGAAGGGGGAGGCATGGCTTTCAGCGCCCCGCGTACGCCGCCGGTGCAGACGCAGCACCCAGTGGTCGAGCGTCCGCCAGCGGCCGTGAGTACGCCAGCGACGCAGCCTGCGAGCGCCGCAGTTGGCTCCGCGAACCCCCCTATGTCCCCCCTTGGTAAGGGGGGAGGCGCTGTATCGCCCCTCGATAAGGGGGGCGGCTCAGCCGCGGAGGCCGTGGCGGTGCAC
This sequence comes from Phycisphaera mikurensis, assembly GCA_005240095.1. GTDB lineage: Bacteria > Planctomycetota > Phycisphaerae > UBA1845 > UBA1845 > SBAX01. The sequence continues at coordinate 7,875 of SBAX01000095.1, read as the reverse complement.
GCGTCGCTGGATCGGCTGACCAAGCGGGCGTGCCAGATCATCGCCCAGGGGGAGACGATCGCTCGCGACCTGCAGCGCCGCGAGGAGCGGGTTCGGGAGCTGTCGCGAAGTGTGAACGCGGCTGCGGGACAGCTATGCGAACTGCTGACGCGGCTGCAGTCGGCGTCGACCGATTGCCGCCGTGAGCGGCAGGCGGCGGTGGAGGCCGGCGGACGGCTTGCTGCGGAGACAAGAGATTCACGGCGGGTGCTGGATGAGCTGATGCGAAGACGAGCAGAGGCCGCGATAGCGACGAAGCGACGGAGCGACGAAGCGACGAAGGGACGGAGGGACGAAGAGAGGGATCAAGGGATCAAGGGATCGAGGGATCGAGGGGGTAATGCACTTGGCAGCCCGATGCAATCGGCGACGCGTGGGCCGGCAGCCCCACGTGTGCTGACCACGGCTTCAACTTCCGCGAGCGCCGTCAGCGTTGCACCGACCACGCCGCAGACCGACGAACTGCAGCGCATGCTTCGCGAGACGCAGGAGAGTCTCGCCACTCTTCGGCGCATGGCCCGCCCGGCAGGGGCGACGGCATAGCAGTGGCACTGGCGGGCAAGCCGCCAGTGGCACCGTAGCTGGTGGCCAGGAAGCAGAACGATTCGCAATGGAAGGGGCTCGGCACTACCGCCGCTGGGCGGGTGGATTTGCGCCGTCGATTTCGATAGAATGGCATCCATGAGACAGGTGCTGCTCTATCCGGACGTTGAGGACGGCGGTTGGGTGTGCGAGGTCCCCAGCCTGCCCGGTTGCGTTGCCCACGGGGCGACGAAAGAAGAAGCGCTCAACGATGCGCGTGAGGCCATCGAAGCCTGGGTCGATGCCGCCCGGCAACTGGGGCGCGAAATCCCCGATGACACGCTAAGCGCCGAGATCTGCGTGGTCTAGAAATGAGACGCAATCGCAACGCGGATCAGCGGAGCTGACAGCGTGAGCAGGCGGCTTCCCAGCGTCTCGGTCCGCGATGTAGTCCGGACGTTCGAATGCGCGGGCTTCCGTGTGATTGCGGGGCGAGGCAAGGGTAGTCACATCACAATGGCCAGGGACGATTGGCCCGCAATCCTCGTGATCCCCGCCCATGGGGATGTCCCGCGCGGCACGCTTCGCGCACTCATTCGGCAGAGTGGCCTCACCGTCGAGCAATTCCTGGAGCTGCTGTGACGGGTTCCGGAGGGTTACCCTTCTGCGGACGCCGCCGCATTACGACCGTCCCGGCAGCAAGCGTCAATAACGACACCACCGCAACACGCCACTGCGACACAACCGGGACCGGCGGATCGAGCTCGCGCTCGATGATAAGCGACGAGAGGTTTTGACCGGTCGTTTTCGCATCGGGTATCATTGCACTATGGTCCGCAAGGTTCCGTCGCTGCCGATGGCGGAGATCGAGGAGGTGTGCCGCAAGTACGGGGTGAAGGAACTGGCCCTGTTCGGCTCGGCCCTGCGCGAGGACTTTGGCCCCGACAGCGACATCGACTTCCTGGTGACTTTCGAGAACGACGACCCCGGGCCGTGGGGGCGCAAGTACATCGGGTTGCGTGAGGACCTTTCGGCGCTGCTGCAGCGACGTGTGGACGTTGTTCCCCGCCGCGCGATCGAGAGAAGCCGGAACTGGATCCGACGAAAAAGCATCCTAGACACCGCTGTGGTCATCTATGGATCGTGATCCTACGGAGTCCGCGCACAGAGACGTACGACATGATGGCATCGGTCATCCAGATGCGACCCTTTCAGGGTCGAGGAATCGGTGGACGGCTCTCCGTGGGCGGCTGCGCTTGCCCACGCCTACTTTCGCCCAGCTTTTCAGGCCGGCTAGCCAGCTCGGCGGGAGCCTCGCCCTCCCGCTTACGGCTCGCTGAGAAAGGGATGAACTCAGATGAAGAAGATTCGTTTGTTTACGCCGGGCCCGACGATGGTTCCGGAAGAAGTGCTGCTGGAGATGGCGCGGCCGATGGAGCACCATCGCACGGCCATCTACAAGGAGTGGGTCAGGGAGGCCCACGGGCTGCTGCAGTACCTGTTCCAGACCAAGGCCACGTGCGTGACCATTGCGGGCAGCGGCACGGCCGCGGCAGAGGCGGCGATCGTGGGGTGCTGTCCGCCGGGGCACAAGGCCTTAGTCATCGACAACGGCAAGTTCGCGGAACGCTGGGTGAAGGTGTGCGCCGCCTTCGGGATCGCGCATACGCGCCTGCCGATCGAGTGGGGACGCGGGGCCAAGGGAACGGACGTCAGCAAGGCGATGGACGCCGATCCCAAGATCGACACGGTGATCCTGGTGCACAGCGAGACCTCGACGGCGGCGCTGTCGGACATCGCGGGGATCGGGCGGGTGACGCGGGACCGGGGGGCGCTGCTGATCGTGGACGGGATCACGGCCGTGGGAGCGATCCCCTGCAAGATGGATGAGTGGGGCGTGGATGCGTACATCACCGGCTCGCAGAAGGCGCTGATGCTGCCGCCGGGGCTGGCGTTCGTGGCAGTGAGCGACCGGGCGTGGGAGCGCATCGAGTCGGGAAAGATGCCCATGCTGTACAACGACCTGAAGGCGTATCGCAAGTCGCTGGCGGAGTGGGACGTGCCGTATACGCCGGCGGTGTCGCTGGTGCGCGGACTGTTGTGGGTGCTGCGGGGGATCAAAGAGCGGGGGCTCGAGTCCATCTGGGCGGAGACGGCCATGCTGGCGCGGGGCACGCAGGCGGCGGCGGAGGCGCTGGGGCTGAAGGTGTTTCCGGCCGACCCGGTGGATTCCGTGACGGCGATGGTCGTGCCGCAGGGCGTCGATGAGGGGGCGTTGCGAAAGACCATGCGCGGCAAATACGGCTTCCAGATCGCGGGTGGTCAGGGGGAGCTGAAGGGAAAGATCATCCGCTTCTCGCACATGGGCTACGTGGATGCCTTCGACACCATCGCGGTGATTTCGGCGCTGGAGATGACGCTCCGCGGGCAGGGGTACAAGTTCTCCCTGGGCGCGGGGGTGTCGGCGGCGCAGGCGGTGTTTGCGGAAGGGATGAAGTAGGAACCGCTGCACTAACCGGAGGCTTCGCCGAGGCCAGCCCTCACCTGACCCCTCTCCCCGCGGGAGAGGGGAACGGTTCGGCAGGAGCCTGATACCGCCTCCCGAATCTTGATTCTGCGCTAAGAAATCGGTGGAAGATGGGTGCGCGGCGGGATAGGCTGCGGGCATGAGAAACGCGCTTCCAACTCCGGCGGAGATGGAGAAGGCCGCCTACGGCAAGGATGCCTCGTACGACGGCATTTTCTATGTGTGCGTGCGGACCACGGGGATTTTCTGCCGGCCGTCGTGCAGCGCCAGAAAGCCCAACAAGAAGAACGTCGTGTACCACGCCACGGTGCGGGATTGCCTGCTGGACGGCTACCGGCCGTGCAAGCGCTGCCGGCCGCTCGCGGTGGGGGCCGAGGATACGACGTGGCTGGCGCCGCTGCTGAGCGCGGTGGAGCGCGATCCGGCGCGGCGATTGACGGATACTGACTTGACGGCCATGGGGATCAGCCCGCATCGGGCGAGAAGGTACTTCACGAGGAACTTCGATATGAGCTTTCAGGCGTACCATCGGGCGCGGAGGATGGGCTTGGCGCTGGCGTCGCTGAGGAATGGGGAGGACTGCACGGCGGTGGCGTATGATCACAGCTACGAGTCGCTGAGCGGATTTCGCGATGCTTTCAAGAAGACATTCGGAGCGCCGCCGGGGCGCAGCGGTGACGTGCAATGCATTCAGACGACGCGGCTGGACACGCCGATCGGTCCCATGGTGGCGGGGGCTACCGAGGACGGCGTGTGCCTGCTGGAGTTTGCCGATCGGCGGGCCCTGCAGCGGGAGCTGACCTTTCTGCGACAGCGGCTGCGGGCGGCGTTCCTCCCGGGACGCAACGAGCATCTAGATATTCTGCGCACGCAACTGGCGGAGTACTTCGATGGGCGGCGCACCAGCTTTACCGTGCCGTTGATCACGCCGGGGACGCTGTTTCAGCAGACGGTGTGGGAGAACCTGCGCAGGATTCCTTTCGGGAAGACGCTTTCCTACTCGAAACTTGCGACACAAATCGGTCGCCCGGGGGCGCAGCGGGCGGTGGGACGGGCCAACGGCGACAACCGCATCGCCATTCTTATTCCCTGCCATCGCGTGGTGCGCGACGACGGCACGCTGTGCGGCTACGGCGGAGGGCTGTGGCGGAAGAAGTTTCTGCTCGACCTCGAAGAGAAGGTGTCGCGGGCGGTTTCGTCAGAAGGTGTCAGGTCGCGGCCGATCTTCGGCGTTGCGCCGTAGCAGCAAGACGTGTCCGCGGTATCATGTGCCAGGAGCGCACTGGCGCTCGTAATGGGGCGGGCACGGCATCCTTAGGAGACAGGCACATGTGGAAGACGTACGCGGCGGCGGTATTGGCGGTGGGCGGGCTCTGCGGAGTGGTGGCGTCGCAGACGGCCGATCCCAACGAGGGGATCAGGAAGACGGCGCTGGATTATGTGGAGGGATGGTACACGGGCGATGCGGCGCGGATGGAGCGGGCGCTGCATCCGGACCTGGCCAAGCGGCATCTGGGGCACGACCCGCGCTCGGGCAAGGGCAAGGTCGAGCACATGTCGGCGCTGACCTTGATTCAGTTTACGCGCCGCCAGGCGGAGAAGCCTACGCCGGAAGGTGATCGCACGGCGAAGGTGACAGTGCTCGACGTCTACGGCAACACGGCCAGCGTGCGCGCGGACATGCACGACTGGATCGACTACATGCACATGGTCAAGTCCGGCGGGCAGTGGAAGATCGTCAACGTGCTGTGGGAGCCCACGCCGGAAACGAAGAAGCGCTGGGGCATGCCTGAGGAACTGTAGGATTCTGCGCCTCCCCCCTTCATAAGGGGGGATCAAGGGGGGTCATGGGTGAATACCACGCAATTGTGAGATGGGATCGCGGTGGGGCGGTGTTCACGGACAACCGCTACAGCCGCGGGCATGTGTGGCAGTTCGACGGAGGCGTCGAGGTGCCTGCGTCGGCGTCGCCGCACGTGGTTCCGTTGCCTTTGTCGCAGGCGAATGCGGTTGATCCGGAGGAGGCGTTCGTGGCGGCGCTGTCCAGTTGCCACATGCTGTGGTTCCTGCACCTGGCCGCCAAACGGGGCTTCGTGGTGGACAGCTACGTGGATGAGGCCGTGGGGGTCATGGCCAGGAGCCCCGAAGGCAAGCTGGCCATGACCCAGGTGACCTTACGCCCCGTGGTCAAGTTCGCGGGGGAAAGGCTTCCCTCGCGCGAGGAGATCGACGCCCTTCACTACCAGGCGCACGCGGAATGTTTCATCGCCAGCTCGGTGAAGACCGAAGTGCGCTGCGAGGCGCGGTAGGGCGTCGCGCCGGCCGCAAGGGGCGACGCTACAGCGGGGCGTCAAACGCCGAGGGCAGCTGGACCGTGCGTAATTCCTTGTCGCAGCGTGACTTACGCGCGTTCGCCGGTCGGACGGCCGCGTCGCACCGCCTCTGGATGCGTCAATATTTCGGCGGTAGAATCGACGCATCTTGTCCCCTCAGGATCAGCAAGGCCACCGATCGGATGCCGACGCGGGCGCGATCGCCGCGGTGCCCACGGTCACGGTGGGCGATCCGACTTCATCCGGACGGCTTCCCCAACGTATCGGCCAGTACAGCATCAAACGGGTGATCGCTACAGGCGGAATGGGGACGGTCTACGAGGCGCTCCAGGAGAAGCCCCGCCGCACCGTGGCCGTGAAGGTCATGCGGCGGGGGATCGCCTCGCGATCAGCGCTTCGCCGTTTTGATTATGAGGCCCAACTGCTGGCCCGGCTGCGCCATCCGGGCATCGCCCAGGTCTACGACGCGGGCACGCACCGTGACGGCGAGGTCACCGTCCCGTACTTCGCCATGGAGTACATCGTCGGGGCCAAGCCGATCACCAACTATGTCAAGGATAAGAAGCTCGGCACGCGCGAGCGCATGAAGCTCTTCGCCAACGTGTGTGAGGCCGTGCACCACGGTCACCAGAAGGGCATCATCCACCGCGATCTCAAGCCCTCGAACATCCTCATCGATTCATCGGGCCAGGCGAAGATCATCGACTTCGGTGTGGCCCGCAGCACCGATTCGGACATGGCCGTCACCACGCTTCAGACGGACGTGGGCCAGCTCATCGGCACGTTGCAGTACATGAGCCCCGAGCAGTGCGCCGCCGACCCGCACGACATCGACACACGCAGCGACGTATACGCCTTAGGGGTCGTGTTCTACGAAGTGTTGTGCGAGCGATCGCCGTATGAGATTCGCGGCGCAGCGATCCACGAAGCCACACGGGTCATCCGCGAGCAGCAGCCCACCCGGCTCAGCACGCTCAACAGGACCCTGCGCGGCGACGTCGAGACCATGGCCCTCAAGGCGCTGGAGAAGGACCGCGACCGGCGATACCAGAGCGCGACGGAACTCGCGGCGGACATCCAACGCTACCTCAACAACGAGGTCATCAGCGCTCACCCGCCGAGTGTGGCCTATCAGCTGCGCGTCTTCGCCCGGCGGAACAAGGGCCTCATCACCGCCGTCGCCGCGGTGTTCGCCGTGCTGGTCGCCGGCGTAATCGTCAGCACCACACAGTATCTCAAGGCTGATGCTGCCCGGCGGGACGCCGAAGCAGCGCGGTCCCAAGCGACCCGACGTGCGGAGGAACTCGACGAGATCGCCAAATTCCAGGAGACGCAATTGACCTCGATCGAAGTCCCGCTGATGGCGGTTCGCCTGCGCAACGGCTTGATCGAGAAGGCCCGGATAGCATCATCGCGTCTGGATCCTGAGGATGCCGACGCCCGGACGGCCCAACTGGAGGAGCTTCTGGTCGATGTGGACCTTACCGGCTTGGCACTGAACGTACTCGACGAGAACATCTTCGAGCGGACAGTAGAGAACATCGATGTGCAGTTCGAGAGCAGGCCGCTGATCCGCGCTCGGCTCCTTCAAGCGTTGGCGGACACGGCGGTGGCGCTTGGTCTTCTCGAACGAGCCGCGTCACCGCAGAAAAACGCACTGGAAATCCGTCGCCGAGTCCTGGGCAGCGAGCACCCCGATACATTAAACTCCATCCACAGCATGGGCTGGTTCCTTCACGCCCAGGGCAAATTCGTTGACGCCGTGACCTTCCTACGGGAGGCGATCGAGGGTCAGCGCCGGGTGCTCGGCGACGACCATCCGGACACGCTGGCTTCGATGAACTGCATGGGCCACCTGTTGCTGGACTTGAACAGGATCACTGACGCGGAACGGTATACGCGCGCGGCCCTTGAGGGTCGCCGTCGCATCTTGGGGAATGATCACCCGGACACGCTTGTGTCGATCACGAATATGGTCAGTTGTCTTATATCACAGGGTCGGCGCGACGAAGCGATGCTCTACAGCCGGGAGTCCCTCGAAGGCTGCCGTAGACTGCTGGGAAATGACCACTCCGCTACGCTGGACGCGATCAAGAAAATGGCCGAAGCACTCAATCTCGCCGACCTGCCGGCCGAGTCTGAAAAATACTTTCGCGAGGCGCTCGATGGTCATCGCCGCGTTCTGGGTGAGGACCACACGGATACGCTCTTTTCATACTACGATCTGGGTAACGTCCTTAACCGGCTCGGCCGCTACGACGACGCGGCGCGATTATTATCAAGTCGGGAAGCCACGGCGCGCCGAGTATGGACCGGCGACAACGTCAAGTGGTTGGGCATCTATCTGGAGGCCTTGGGCGGCGCACGCACGGGGCTGAAACAATTCAACGACGCAGAGCGTACGCTGCTAGAAAGCTTTGAGTTACTGGAGGCGGGATTCGGCAACAGTTGGCG
>SBAX01000413.1 GCA_005240095.1 Phycisphaera mikurensis | reverse complement strand
GCCACACGCGGGCCACGATCAAAGAACTGTCACGACGCGGCATCGACCTCCATCGAATCCGCTCGTGTTTGGATAGCAACTTTGCGCTGTACTGCTATTCGTGACGCAGAACTGGAACCCCGGCGGGGCCGGAGGTACCTACAACGATGCCCCCGTGGGCGTCCGCTACGATCTCCAGACCGGCCGGTGGGGCATCCTCAACGAGGACCAGAGCACTATGCCGCTCGGGGCCGACTTCAACGTGCTCGTCCTGCCGAAGTCGGCGCCTTGATTCTTTGGGCGCGGCTCTTGGCGGTCGACGAAGCTGTAAAGGCCCCCGACAGCAGCAACTGCATGCGCGCCAGGCGCGTGTCGCCGGTTCCGTGGCAACCTAGCGGCCTGTTAGCAGCTTGGTCACTGTGTGGCACCGCCGACTCGGCGGTGCGAACACGGGCGAGACACCCGTCCTAGGGCATCGAGTTGTTTGGGGCGGGCTACCTCAGCATTTCGGTCAACGAGTCTTCGCCGAACTCCAGTTCGAGCGCTGGATGGCCGGCGACGAGGATGACTTACCTTGGTAGGCTGCTGGCTCGGATAAACCTTTTGACTCTCAAGTCCGACATCAAAGTCCGTCAACTAGCCCTTCGGCAGCTCAGATTCTGGGGGCTTTGCCCCATATAGTCTCATCTCATCTTCCTACTCGCTCTCCGAGCATCCCGCCTCACGCTAAAACCACTCCCCCGCTTGTCTCATCCCATCGCCTTCGTGCGCACTTCCACGTGTCAGAGAGCCCCTGTCAGTTCATCTCCCGGTCCTCACCGGGGGGTCGACCTCGCAGGGTTGACCCCCCAACTCGGGCCCGGGGGCCCGAGTCCACTGCCCCAGAGAACGGATTCGCCCTGCAGGCCCCAGCCACGTCGTTGGGCTCCGGCCGCGCTGTCACCCACACACGTGACGCCCCCGCAAGAGACCCATCGCCGGCACCCACGTACCGACCATCAAACGCTTCCGCCGCCTCAAATGGTCCCCGGACGCGTCCAGCGCGGCGCTCGCGCCGCCAACGCCGCCGGCCGGAACGGCCGGCGGGCGGGGGACCTCGGCGAAGCCGAGCGTCCACCATGCAAAGCATCAAAAAAAAGAAAGCCGGCGGTCAGCTCCACCGGGCAAACATCGCGGCCACCTCCCGCTCCTTACGCTTGCGGCGAGCTTCCCGCAGGCGCTGAATCTCATCCCACACCGCTCGCATGCGCCGGTACAGCCGCAGCAGCTCGCGCACGTCCTCACGCAGCTCCTCGTCCAGGATGTCCTCCAAGGCCAGCACCCCGCTCAGGGCATGCTTGAACACGAGGTGCTTCTCCGGTGCTCGAACCCAATGGCGTACCGTGTCGATGCGGATCTTGAGGTCACGCCACTGCTCAGTGAGCTTCCCAAGCTTGTACTTCGTCCTGTCGAAGGTGGGCGCATATCGCTCGAAATCAACCGTACCGAAAGCACCCCAGTTGAGGTCGCCGTCCTCATCAATCGCCGGCCGGATGGTCATCCTGCTGCCGCGCACGGGCAGGGCCAGGATCGGTCCCCAATCCTTGATGAACGCCTGCCGCTCCAGCTCCCTGGGGTCCGCCAGCTCCTCATCCGGAAGATCCGGGACGCTGCCGTAAGGGTTCGTCTTGTGGGCTTCCAGCCAGACCCAGAAGGGCACCCGTTTTTGCGTTGGTTTCATGTTCAATACCTCCGTCTTTCGACACCCGTGGCGAATGACGGGGGAAAAGCCGTCTCGTGGCAAGGGGGTCGGGGTTCTGGTTGGCAAGAAGACGCTTCGCAGCCAACCAGGTTCCAGACGACGGCGAGGAATTGCGAATCTTTGCCCCTGAGCGGGCTCGCCTTTTATGGCTTTGGGTCGCACTAACCAAAACCCCCATGGGACCGCGACCGAAAGCCTTAAATGGTCGAGACTGCGCGGCGAAGATTCCTGCCCTCGGCAGCCGACGCCTTCACAGCAACACCCACCCGCCGCACCGCTGGCATTTCACCCCCGAGGCGTACCTCGGCTCGATCCGCTCGGTCCCGCAGTGGGAACACGTCGCAATCAGACATTGCCCCCACAAGGCCTGGCCTTCATCCGAGTCAAATTGGACGGACTTGGCGGGCGCGACTCCGTTCCCCGCGCTGCGGAACTCCCGCAGGTCCCGGTCCACGAAATAATCTCGACCGTTGAGACGCACGGCCGGCAACCCTCTTGGTTCTCTTCTCTGGTGCATATTCATCACCTCCATCGAACAGCCCAAGGCGGTTCGCCACCACAAGCGAACCGCCTTGGAGTGCACTTCTGCACCGCGAAAGGCCTGGCTTATCGACCACGAGGTGCATCGGCGTCATCCGTCCTGCGTCGCAAGACGAGCGCCCGGTACCACTCACGCCAGACCTTGTCCGAGCGGTTCCCGATGACCTCATCGATGGCCAATTCGATCTCCCGTCGGGCAAGCGCCTGTCGTCGCTTCACCTTCAGCTGTTCAGTCCAACTCGCCATTCTTCATCACCTCGAGGCCGCAACAAAGCGGCTCACAAGGGAGCCGCTTGGGGCGGCTTGCTTACTCCGTCACCTCCTCGTCTTCGCTGGTCTTTTCGACCATCGCCGCGTACGCCTTGGTCAGGCAGTAGATGGCCTGGGCCACTTCATTGCGACCGAAGCTGTTGGAGCTCTTCCAGCCCCCTGCGGCATCCTTGTAGCGGCGTTCGATGGTCGCCTTCAGCACCGTCACGGTGCGTCCATCGCGCGTGGTCACGTCGTTTTCCCAGAGGGCGCACGACACCAGGCCTGCGCTGATCTTCTCCTTCGGCTTGTTGTTTGCCATGTTCTTCTCCGCGAGGGCTGTCATCTGTTGTGACCGCCTCTTCGCAACCTCTGAGAAGAGGCGGGCAGCCTATAAGTCGCTTGGAAGAAGCTCGGCAACGGTAGTGTCCCAATAGATGCAGCTTCTTGTAAGGATCCGGCTTCCGACAAGACCTTGATTTCAGGTTCAGGCCTCGAGCTCGACGCTGCGCCCAGCCGATCGACGGCACCGCAGCGTCGCCCCTTTTCCGTGGCCGCGCTAAGCAGATCAAAGCCCTGCGCAAACGGATCAGGGGGGCAGGACTCAACAAACCCACCTCAGGTCATGCCGAAATCGGATTTCCCTTTACACAGATGCTCGAATCTGATACTAACGAAAGATTCAAAGTCGCTGCGAGCTATCTGCCGCTCACTCAGCGACTGTCGCGACGCCAATTCTTTCTTCGAGGGAGGGTCTAATATGCAAACCTGTCATGCCAGCGTGCGCGGGCGGCACGCTCCTTCCGGCAGTTTGGGGCGTCGCCGTCAGTTCCTGGTTGGACCGCCGACAACATGTCAATTGGGCATCCCACCGCATTCACAGGTTGCGCGGTTCGCGACTATGTGCGGGCTTGTAGCGGCCCTATCGGGGCTGCCTGCACGCGCCCTGACGCCACCGAATGACGCCTGTGTGAACGCCGTATCCGTTGGAGCGCCGCCATCGACAACGCCAGGCTCCACGATGGAGGCGACCGTCGATCCAGGGCTGTCCCTCTGCGTTACTCCCGTTACAGCCCCTGGTGTGTGGTATAGTTTCATCGGCACGGGTACCACGATTACCGCAAATCTCTGCACCGGTGCGACCACGTATGACAGCAAATTGAGCGTGTTTAGTGGGAGCTGTGATGTCCCGGTTTGTATAGTCGGGAACGACAATTCTTGTGGTTTGCAGTCCTGCGTCACCTTCTACGCTTCGCCCGGTGTGACTTACTTTTTCCTGGTCCATGGATCCAGCTCCAACACCGGTTCATTCGAGTTGGCGGTTTCGTCAGAAGCGGCATGTACCACTGCGTGCGAGCCGCCGGACCCCCGGCCACCGTTGGTTCAGATGCCCCAAGCCCGAGTTGAAGGTGGTGGAGCAGGCCCGGATTACACTTTTTACATGGGCATCCATGAGGTTACCAACGAACAGTACGCCGTCTTCCTGAACGACGCCGAACGTGACGGTGGTGCCTCCGGCCTCGGCGCACACATGGTTTTCAGTGCCGACGGGAGCGTCACGCTGAACGACGGAACGGTCCTGTTCCGTCCGCAGGGCGTCGCGGGGACGGCCTCGCGCATCCAATACGACGCCTCAGCGCCCATCGGCGACCGTTACGCGGTCGAGGGGAGATTCGAGCAGCACCCCATTACCAGCGTTACCTGGTTCGGGGCGCTCAAGTTCTGCAACTGGCTCACGCTCGATCAGGGCATCGATTGCGACCAGCGTTCCTACACCGAGGGACCCGCCGCGGGCGACTGGCATCCCATCACCATCTCGGCTTTCGACTGGGCCGTCCGCGATCTCAACGATGCGGAGCGCCAGGCCCTGGTCGAGGGCTACGCCGGGTTCCGCCTACCCATGGACAATCTCCGTGCCGGCGAGGGTTGGATCGGCGATCAGGACAACAATTACAACGAATGGTACAAGGCCATGGCCTACCGGCCCGGCGCCCCAGGCGGCGTTGATCCTGCCGGGGCTGCCCATCCGCCGGATCACGCCTTTTATGGGTTTGGTCGCGACGAGATAGACGTAGCGAGCGCCAACTACGGCGTTCTTTACAGCGATGACTTGCCCGTCGGCTCCTTCGACGGTGGCACGATCCTGGAACCAGGCGGGAATCCCACGCTTACCCGCCCGCACAACAATTACTTCGGCATTGCCGACCTCAATGGCAACGTCGCCGAATGGCTCCAGGACCACGCTGGTTCGCCATTCGGCCGTGCCGTGCGAGGTGGTCATTTTGATGGTCCCCCCAACGAACTGCTTTCCTCGCATCGAACCAGTAGGGCGGCCATTTCTGCCGACGCCGGCACCATCGGGTTCCGCGTTACGCAGACCGTTTTCGAGATGCCCACGATCGAAGGCGATCTCTTCGACAAGCTTCGCCACGCCTTCAGCCGGATTGGGCTCGATCAAGCGGCCACGGGAATACTCTTGAACACCGGATCCTTCATCTACGCCGGTTCGATCTTCGAGCAGACCGGGAGCAACACCGAGGCGCCACCGCTTGACAGAGATACCTTCGCCGGAGCCTACCAGGACCTTGTCCGCTCATCGGTGGGGACCATCCTGCCCGCCTACGACGCACTTGCGACAGCCGCCGAGAACCTGCGCGACAACGACCACGTGGCCCCGATTATTCTCGCCATCGTCGATTACACGATGGTCGACCCGGCCGCGTGGGGCGACGGGCGAGTCGCACCCAGCGGAGAGTACTATGTCCTGACGTCCCCGTCCGATCCGACAGTTTTTCAGAACCGACGCTTCGTCGGTTCGTCCATCCTTGCGCCGCGTACCACCACCAGCTCCGTAACCTTCCTTCTGCCGTCGGCATTACTCGTCAACACTACCGGCGAGCCCATCGCAGGGATTACCATCCGCTTGCCTGGCGACCCAACCGAGTACGGGGTCGAACCAGACGTCCCGTTCGATGTGCCCGCCGTGCAATTCGACGAGGAAGGCACTCTCGAATACTCGATGAACATAGGTGTCAGCGCCGCACCTCCGGCCTTCGGACCGCCTTTCACTTACAGCACCAGCGGGAAGGTCACAAAGAGCGGATGCGAGGATAGCTGCGTCCGGAACTGCACAAAAAACATCTGTCAGTGCTCCCTCACTCATCAGTGTCCTCCGGATTGCCCCGCTGCCTGCCCCGATTCGATCTGCGGGCCCCTGCCGGACGAGCCTCCGTACATTCACCTGACTAATCCGATTGTAGCTGCAATCCCCTTCGAGAATGGGAACGGAGAGCTCTACGTGCGCATCTATCCATCTCCCGCCACGTATGCATCTCCCAATCCGCCGCCTTCGCTGACCGGCCTCCTCCGGAGGGTCGTAGTCGCCGTCGATGGGTTCGATCCCGCCAATTGTAGAACACACAGCGACATCTGGTGCGCCTTCGGCGACTCGCTTGAGATCGTTCGTCGTGACCATGACTACGACATTGTCGCCCCCGACTACCTCGACGGGCGGACGTACGTCCAGCGCAACGGACTAGCGCTGCGCACCCTGCTGAAGGATCACCTGCCTGGCTGGATCGACGATGACTACAAATGCCGTCCGCTCATTGTGGTTTCGGGAAGCATGGGTGGACAGGTGGGGAGGTACGCCCTGAGAACGATGGAGCTAGCCGGCGAGGACCATAACGTTGGCCTCTTCATTGCCATTGACAGCCCCTTCCGGGGCGCCGCCATCCCCGTTGGGTTGCAGGAGGCCACCAAGTTCCTCGCCGGCCTGGGTCAGGCTGGCGCGCAGAAGTTCCTTGGGGGTCTCCAAAGCCCTGCAGCCCGAGAGTTGCTGCGCTTCTACAATGTCGATCCGTTGCATGCAACCTACTATGACGAAGTAAACTCGATCGGCCTTCCCCTGAAATCGAGAAACGTTGCTCTCGCAAGCGGCACCTGGGACCATCGTGTTGACAACCTTCCGAAGGGATTCGTCGCGAACTTCGCCGACCTTAACAAAACGATCTACGGGAAGGTCTGCGCTTTTTGGAATCCTTTTAACGGAGACTGCCTCAAGTGGGTAACCACCAAGCTTGCCGAACTTGCTCTCAATATCAAATCGGATTACCCCGGAGCAGTGTTCCAATCCCGGCTCTCCGCATTGGGAATAACCGTCGTTAAACTCGTCGAGCTCCCCCACGCCGTGTACGTCGATCTCGCCAGAGGGGGGCTGCGAAACAGCCCCCGACAATTCCGGGACGCCTGGAATGAAAAGGCGGTCTCCACTTTTTTTGGAGGACTGACCTTCGATCTTCGTGGAATGACCGGGACCCACGACTACCACAGCTTCATTCCTCTCTTCAGTGCCCTGAACGTCGAACCGCCGGGCGGCGACGAGCTTGCCCTGGACTGGGTACCATCATGCCCCGCCCCGGGACAATGTACGCATGGCGAAACGCCGTTTGATAACGCTTGGTTTAAGCCAACCGAAAACACCGGGCACGTCTGTCAGACCCATGACGGCATGTCGGTTATGCTCGGAGAGATCGGTCACCTCGAGGACAGCCTGCTGGGCATTGGAGCTTGTTGTCTTCCCGACGGCACGTGTCAGGTGATGGATGGGCAGTGCTGCGTCACGGGCGGCGGTACGCCGCATGGCCGCGGAAGTCCATGCCGGGGCGACAACGACCACAGCGGGCTCGACGATATCTGCGAATGCATCGACCCGCCGACGGGCTTAGTGGCTTGGTATACGGCGGACGATGGTTCGGCCTCGGATTTCCTCGGAAATCACAATGGAGTTATTGTCAACGAGAATAATTCATGCCTCGGCTTCGTAGGAGACGGATCCTTGGCTTTCAGTTCCACAAATGGTCCGCAGTACGTCGATGTTCCGGACAGTTGCGAGCTAGATCCCGGGGACGGCGATTTCACAATCGATCTTTGGGTCAACACATCCAGTGACGGACCGTTGCTGACAAAGGGGTTGTCTTCACTTTCGGACCCGGGTTACGCCCTGTCCCTGGTCAACAACGGGCACGTGTTTTTTGGCGTCTCTGACGGCACCAACTCTGTGTCTACCCTCTCATCAACCTCCGTTTGGGTTGGATGGCATCACATCGCGGCGACCGTCAGGCGTGAAACCTCTACAACGAGGGCCACGATCTATGTCGATGGCATGCCGGGTGCCCCCTCGGTCGCCTCCCTCGCGTTCGGTTCCATTTCGTCCTCTTGTCCCCTGCGGATCGGCGCGAGCCCATCCTGCACAGCTCCATCGCAATTCTTTGATGGTTGTATAGACGAAATCGACATCTTTGGTCGCGCACTCGGGCTTTCCGAAGTCAGGGCCATCTTTCAGGCCTACACCGATGGAAAATGTAAAGACGGCTGCCTTCCGGACCCGCCCAGCAACTGCCCGAACGGCGTGTCAGGCGAATGGACGGCCGGAATCTCGGACGACTTCGACTTAACGGGCATCCCCGATCCGCTGCCGAATCCGGGGGTTTGCGGTACTTCGGCGCCGTTTGATTGGCCGAATCCCAACACGGCGTTCTGTCATACGTTCAGCGGGCTTCCACTGAATATCGGCGGCGCAACCTTGCAGATTCGGCTACGCAGCTTGGGCGACTCGTCATGCGACGATACCCTGGGTTTGCAGTGGAATAACACTGCAAACACTTTTCTATGGACGCGGCACATCGGTAGTGGGCCATCGGCAAGTTGCAACCCACTCGGCGCTGGACTCGTGTCCTGCCCATGGGATACGCTCGACGATCGGCACACTTTCTGTCTTGACCTTGCAGCTCTCCCCCTGCCCAGCGGCGCAACCTTCAATCTGCTTCCCTTCATCAATGGAACCTTGGACGTGTCCCTGCATGACGATACTGCTGTCGATTACATCAGGTTGCTTTACGACTTCGATTGCAACACCCCACAATGTCAGCCGAAACCGACCGGAACGGCCTGCCTGGGGGCATGTCCATCGGGCGAATCCTGTCGGTCGAGCGGTGTGACGTGCTACCCTGGTGGTTGCATCATCAGCGACTGCAACTGCATCGGCGTGAGCAACTGCCAAGCGCAGCTAGGGAGAACACCGCTCTGCACGGGGGGTTGCCCCTTGTCCTCCTCCTGCGATTGCCGTGATTTCGTGGACTCTAACCCTGGCTCAACGACACACCGTTGCGGCTGCTGTTTCCCCGACGCGCTGTGCGCGGACGGACCAGACGGCCCCTGCGGGGACGGCCTGTTCTGCAACGGGTGTGAAACTTTCGATCCCGACACAAGCGAGTGTCGAACGGGTCCTTCTCCATGCCCACCGGCGTTTCACTGCGACGAGGCCCGCCAGGCGTGCGTAATTCCGTCGATTCCGACGGTCTCCGAGTGGGGACTGGTGGTCTTGACGCTACTGCTGCTGATCGCAGCGAAGATCTACTTCGCACGTGGCGAGACGGTGGCGGCCTCATAGCGCGGGCTGGCAATCAAAGTGAAATACGTGGGTCGCAGTGTCAGGGGGCGCATGCAACCAGCCCCGCGCTGATCTTTTCCTTGGGCTTGTTGTTTGCCATGTTCTTCTCCGCGAGGGCTGTCATCTTGGTGACCGCCTCTTCGCAACCTCTTAAGAAGAGGCGGGCAGGCGAGGCGCGGTGCTACCATTGACCGGCCATGCGTGCACGGCTTAGTCCCGATGCCTTCAAACAACCCGTACGCAGGAGCTGACTTATGCGATATCGAAAGGCATACTACACCGTGTTTGGGCTCAAGGACGGAACGATTTGGTTCGCGATTCAGAAACGAAAACCATATGCAGGTCCATCCGGTTCTCGCGTTCGAATTGACCAAGACGGCATTTTCGAGTGGTACGCGGAATCGGTGGAGGAAGAATCATCGTTTACAGGCACGGCGAAGATCGTACGCGGTGCGACGCTGGCCACGTGCCTCAACCTGCGCCGGACGATCCGCGAAATGGTAGAGCATCGTCTGGAAAAGCTGGAGCGGCGCCTCCAAGCCATCGAAGATCGGCTTGCTGAACTCGTTGAACGATTGCCTGCGGCGGTTCAGCGATAGACGCCCCTACAAACGGCACAAACCGTATTGGGGCGTCCTGCGCTCCGGCACGCACCGGGGGGAACCGCCTCATCAACGACCGCGAGGAGGCAACCCTTCGAGCTTCGCGCGGTATTCGGCGGCCAAGTCCGGTTTGCCCCACCCCTCGTAGAGGTCCACAAGCCCTCGGAGGGCTCTGACCGAATACTCGTCTCCATCTCCACGATTGGCCTGAAGGACAGAGTAACCGCGCCTGAGGAGCGGCTCGGCCTCCTCATGCTGATGCAGATCCACCAAGCATCGACCGAGCAGACTCTCGGTGTAAGCCCGGCGCCAATCCTTCTCTGGTAGAGTTTTCTGTTGGAGCGCAAGGGCTTCACGCAAGGCCGCTTGCGCGCCCTGCGGATCCCCTTTTGCCGCGAGCACCTCCCCCAAGGTGATGAGAACGTGCATGAAGGGCCATCCCTGCGATGTTGGAAGGTTTCGATGGATGCTCACAGCCTCGCGGATCAGGGACTCGGCGGAGGTAACGTCGCCTTTCTCCAAATATAGATCCGCGAGGTCGTTGAGGATATCAGCCTCCGTACCTTCGCTGTCAGGTGACTTCCGGGCGATGGCCAGGGCTTGGAGATAAAGCCGCTCGGCCTCGTCGTACTTACCCTGCTTCTGCAGACTCGTCGCCAGTTGATATCGCGATGTCGCGATGTAGCGGTGCTCTGGCGGCAAAACGGTTACATTCTGGCTCAGAGCCTCGCGAAGCTCTCTTTCCGCCTCGTCGTAGTTCCCCTTACTCTGGAGCACGAGTGCCAGGTTGCGACGAGACGTGTTTACATCTGGGTGTCTTTCGCCCAGGAGCCTTCTCTGAATCGCCAGGGCCTCGCGCAACAGGCTTTCCGCTTCGTCGTACTCGCCTTTGTCGAGCAGCACCACGCCAAGATAGTTCAGGCACCTGGCCACGGTCACGTGATCGTTACCGTAATGCCCCCGGAGACTGGTCAGAGTCTGGCGGAGCAGTGGTTCCGCGGTCCTGTGGCCGCCCTGCCAGTGCGTCATGTAGGCCACGGAGGAGAGCGTCGCGGCGACGTCCGGGTGGTCTTCGCCCAGCACCCCCTGCCGAATCAACAGCGCCCGCCGGTAAAGCGACTCCGCAGTCGCGAAGTCTCGCTTCTGCACCATCACCCGGGCAAGGTCATCTAACGAAGGCGCCACCTCGATCCGTTCTTTTCCGTAGAGGCGCTCACGGGTTTCCAAAGCAACGCGGAGCTGCGCCTCGGCCGGTTCATAAAGGCCCAGCGCGCAGTACGTGGTCCCAATCGTAGCCCGTACGGCTGCTTCGGTTTCGGGCTCGTCCTCAAAGGATCCCTGCTCGACCTTCTTGGTCGCCTCGTCTAGCGCGGTCCGAACCGTGACGTCTGGCCCGAGCAGTTTGTCCGGCTTGGCCGACGAGAGCATTTCCTGAAGAAAGCGGCTTACGGCTTCGGCGACTCTGCGCTGTCGGGCTTCATTCAACTGGGCGTGTTCGGCCCGGCGCCATAAGGTCAGGGAGGTCACGAACCCGGAGGTCACCACCAAAACGAACACCGCGGCAATCGCAGCGGCAAGCTTGAATCGACGCAGTTGCTTAAGGAGAACGTAGCGAACCGAGTCGCGCTTGGCCTCGATCGGATCACCCGCCAGGTACCGCCGCACGTCGCGGGCGAGCTCGCCCGCCGTCTGGTACCGCCGTTCGCGCTCCTTCGCCAGGCACTTCAGGGCGATGGTATCCACTTCGTCATTGACGCCCTTTCGGATCGCACTCGGGCGTCTGGGCTCTGCCTTCTGGATCCTGTCAAGAACCTCTCGCATGCTGCCGGTTACATCGTACGGCAATTTGCCGGTAAGCGTCTGATAGAGGATCACACCGAGCGAGTAAACGTCCGTGCGTGTGTCGATACTGGAGAGGTTACCCTCGGCCTGTTCCGGTGACGCCCATGGTGGCGATCCAACGAAGGCCCCCGTGATGGTCATCATCGAGACGTCCGATGACCCCGTGGGCAACTTGGCGAGCCCGAAGTCCAGAATGTGCGGCTGGCCGTTCCCGCTGATCCGGATGTTTCCGGGTTTCAGGTCGCGGTGAATGATCCCCCGCAGATGGGCGGCATTGACCGCATCGCAGATCGCAGCGAACAAACGCAGCGTTTCATCGACGCGGCGCTCTCCGCTGGCCATGTAGACGTCCAGCGGCTGGCCGCTGATGTAATCCATGACGAAGTAGTGGTGACCTGCGGCCACGCCCGTGTCGTGAATGGCGACAATGTTGGGATGCTGCAACTGGGCGAGGACCTGGACCTCGCGCTCGAAGCGCGCCCGGTCCGCCGTGCTGGCGAAAGGGCCTTCCTTCATGACCTTGATGGCCACCTTGCGCTTGGTCGACTCCTGGATGGCCTGGTAGACGACGCCCTGCCCGCCGCGGTGGATCTCCCGGATGAGTTGGTAGCCGGTGAACGAGTCGGGTGGGGGCCCGTCAGACTTCGCATCCGAGGAAGCAGGAGGTGACGGCGAAATGCGGTCGGATACGGGCGCGCCAGAGCTGCCACGTGGAACGCAGTTCTGCCCCGCCTGGGCGCACGCGTCCTGGATCAGGCGATGGTGCCGCGCCTGCTTTGCTTGCAACTCCGCACTGGATTCCAGATTGCCGCCGGTCATCGAGCCAACCGCCTAGCCGCGTCCGGGCCGCGCCGTCACGCGCCGCCGCGCGGTCCGGGGTATCTGGCGACGCCAGGGGTGCTTCGGTCACGCCGGATCGCTGAAGAATCTGGATCGCGCCCCCAGGGCCTCACGGAGGCGGTCCCGGGCACGGGCCAGCAACATCTTCACCGCCCCCGGCGAGCGACCCATGGCCGAGGCCACCTCGCGCCCCGCACGCCCTTCCAGTTCATACAGCCGCAGGACCTTTTCATAGTCCGGGGGCAGGTCCTTGAGCGACGCTTCCACGATCTCCTGCAATTCATGGGCCGCCGCCCGGCGGCTGGGGGTCGTGGTGGTTCCCGCAATCTGTTCCACGAGGGCCACGTAGGACTCCGCGCCCGCCGGACTGTCTACCCGGTTCTGGGGACGCTTCTGGCGTTCCAGTCCCTTGATGGCGTCGCGCAGATTGTTCTCCGCAATGCGCCGCAGCCAGGACCGGAATGTTTCCGTGTCTCTGCCCTGGAAGTCCACGATGCGCAGGAACGCTTCGAGATAGGTCACTTGCATCACGTCGTCGGCATCGACAACGCCGTTCCATTTGGAACCGATCTTCAATTCGTTGCCAATCGGCACGCCATGGTGCTCCAGGAGGACGCACAGCGCTTCCCGATCGCCATGCATTGCCTTCACGACAAACTCGTCGTCAGAAGTGACCACGTCAAGCCCATTCCGCGCAGTTGTTCAGGGACAACATCTGGCAGTCTAGCCTGGCCGGAATTGGTGTCAACCGCGTGACCGGGCAAGGGCATTCGTCGCCCTTGACCCTGTGCCGCTCCCGGCGGGAGGCGGGAACTCCCAATCGCAAGCGGCGAGTCAAACAAGGAGATGAGCCATGAGACACACGGTCTGTTCCAGCAGTTTGGTCGCGTTCGCCATCGCGGTAGGTGGGCAGGTCACCTTCGCCGCCGACGCCGGCACCGCATTCACGTACCAGGGATATCTGGAGAGAGGCAGCCCCCCCGCTCCCGTGGACGATATCTGCGCCCTTCGCTTCAGCCTATGGGACGCCGCTTCCCTGTCCGAGGGAAGTCAAGTCGGGACTTCGCCACAGGAGTTTGATGCCGTCAGCATCGAGCGCGGGCTCTTTACGGTCACGATCGACTTCGGGGGCGACGCCATGAACGGCATGGCCCGATGGTTGATGATCGAAGTGATGTGCCCGGGCGACCCCCCCTTCTTTCAATCGCTCGACCCGCGCGTGGCGCTGACGCCGGCCCCGTATGCCCTGCGGGCGACCGAGGGCGTGGGACCCCCGGGAGTCCTGAGCGTGACGCCGGAGGGGAACGTGGGCATCGGCACACAGAGCCCCGCGCAAAAGCTCGACGTGGTGGGCGTTATTCATTCGTCAGATGGAATAAGTACCGGGAACACAATCACGGTATGTAGCCCCACGGCAGGTAGTCCTCAGCGTTGGATCAGCTCGGATGACTTTATGGAGTTTTACGTGGACGATCCAAACACGGCCACACCTTGCTCGACCCTTGCCGGAGCCGATCGGGCTCTGCACCTTGAAAAAGGAGGTGCGGACCCTGCCAGTGTCAACCTGATTGGCGGAAACGTGAGCAACACCGTCCGTGGAGGCGTCGACGGGGCGACCATCAGCGGAGGCGGCCGCACGCTGGCCCCGAACATGATCCACAACGATTACGGTACGATCGGCGGCGGGTACGGCAACGAAGCCGGCAATCCGGCCTCGGTGTCCCCTTCACAGTACACCAACATAACCATCGGCGGCGGATTCGGGAACATCGCTCGTGCCTACGGCGACGTCATCTCGGGCGGCTGGCGAAACGCGACCAACATACCTACACCGGGCGCGGGGCACTGCACCATTGCAGGCGGTATCGAAAATACCGCGGATGGAACCGGCTCGTCGATCGGTGGCGGGCAGATTAACAAGGTTACCGGTAACAGTTCCACGATTGCCGGTGGGGTTTACAACGCCATTACGGCAGATAATGCAACCGTTAGCGGCGGGGAGTCCAACAAAGCCAGCAAGCCGCACGCGAGCATCGGAGGCGGTTTTGGAAACATTGCCGACGCGGATGGGGCGACCATCGGCGGCGGCGAGCTTAACAACGTTCGCGACGGGCATGGCACCGTCGGCGGCGGATCGGGGAACGTCAGCGATGGCCATGCCGCAACGGTTGCCGGCGGTGACGGCAACATGGCCGAGGCTGATTTCACTGCCATTGCGGGTGGCGCGGCAAATACCGTGACCGATGTCTACGGCGTCATTGGGGGCGGCCAGGGCAACCAGGCCGGCGACCCGGCCGATGGCGATCCTACGCTCCAGCCATACGCAACCGTGAGCGGCGGCTCGGGCAACATCGCCGGTTGGGCGGCTACTGTGGCCGGCGGGGAGTCCAACACCGCCAACGCTTACACCGCGGCGGTTGGGGGTGGGTTTCAAAACACGGCCAGCGGCGTTCACGCGACGGTCCCCGGTGGAGCCCTGAACACCGCTTCGGGGGATCTTAGCTTTGCCGCGGGGCATGAAGCCGCAGCCATCCACGATGGGACGTTCGTCTGGTCCGACTACTCAGGGCCAGGAATTTCGTCCACCGCCGCCAACCAGTTCCTCATCCGCGCCGCGGGCGGCGTGGGCATCGGCACGAATAACCCCAGCAACGCGACACTGCACGTGGACCGAGTGTTCCCCACCACCTGGAACACTGGCGGGGCGGCCGCTCGCATCACCTTTTCCGACCTGCAGCCCGACCAGCCTACTGCAGCCAGCTACGGTCTAGACGTGCTTTCTACCACCAGGGTGAACAAGGGAGGACAAATCGGCGTGTCAGGAGTGACTTCGTTTAACTATGGTGGCGTACAGAACGGAATTGCGACCGGTCGTCTGGGTCAATCGTCCGGATTCAGCGGCAATGGTGCGATGATTGGGGTATTGGGCGGATCCAGTGTAACCGCATTGCGCAATATAGGTGCGAGCACTTCCTTCGGGGTCGGCGGGCATTTCAGCGCAGCTCCACCTAGCGCTCCACTGTCGTTGGACGGCACCGGCGCCTACTACGTCGGCGGGGTTTACGCGACGGTCGGCGGAACGCAACCCATCAATGGTTCGGCGGGCACTGGCGTTGTCGCCGCGGTCATTGGACGTGACCTCAACCCAGTTACCTCCACCGTCCCGCATTACGCCGGGTACTTTGAGGGGAACGTCCACGCTACAGGACTCATCACAAATTCCGACCGGAGCGCCAAGCAGAACTTCAAGAGCGTCGATCCGTACGAAATCCTCGCGCGAGTCGCTCAACTCGAGATCACGCAATGGAATTTCAAGCACGACGGGCCCGAGGTTGACCATATGGGCCCGATGGCACAGGACTTCCACGCTGCGTTCGGCTTGGGGAGCACGGAGAAGGGTATCGCCACGGTGGACGCCGACGGCGTGGCCTTGGCAGCCATTCAGGGGCTGCACGACCTGGTAGAGGAAAAGGATTGCCGCATCGGCGAGCTCGAAGATCAGAATCGTCAGCTTGAGGCGCGGCTATCGGCCATCGAACGGATTTTGAGCGCCAACGGAGGTGGCAAGTGAACATTCAATCCGCATCTGGCAATTGGCAATCGGCGATGGACCAAAGAGAATCCATGCCCTCCTCGTCATTCGCCATTCGCTATTCGCTATTCGCCATTCTTTGGGTGGTTGCTACAGCAAACGCCCAAAGCGGCGGCGGCTATGTGATCAAGAAGAGCACGATCGACTCGGGGGGCGTCACCTTCGCCGCGGGTGGCGAGTACCGGCTTGGCGGCACCGTCGGCCAGCACGACGCCGGCAATTCGACGGGCGGAGACTATATTCTCACCGGCGGTTTCTGGTCGCCCACGCCCTCGGGAACACTGCCGCCCACACCCACCTGGGATTGTTCGGGCGGTCTCGGCAACGCCAATTGCCAAGCTCGCACTCGGGCGCTGACCTTCAGAATGGTTCCGCCCGCGGTCGCCACCGGTGGAGGCACCTCGGCCATCCGCATCACCATGATGGATCTGGAGAACCCGGTGCCGGCCAACGACCCGTGCTGCCCGCCGCAGAACTTCAGCGCCTTCGAGGATGCCACCTGCTCGGGCGATCCCGCGGGTGCGCATTCGTGTAGCCGCTGGGTCGGTACGCCGTTCACCTATCTGGAGGCCCAGGAGCTGCCGGGGTTCGGCAACTACCGTGCCTCGCGTCTGCAGTGCACGCCGTACTACGACGACTGGGAGAATGAGCCCGGTCAGGTGGTCAACGTGATCGGGGCAGAGATCACGCCCAGCTCCACATATGCCGTCCGGTCCTACGGCAGCGACTGCAAGGGCAGCGAAGATACCTGCTCGAACGTCTCTGCGGACGTGACCATGCAGACGCGTCGTGCGGGCGACATCGCCCCGGCTTTCCAGGATCCGGCGGCTCCGCGCACTCAGCCCAACGCCCTCGACATCGTGGGCGCGGTGAACAACTTCAAGAAGTTGGTTGGC
>SBAX01000006.1 GCA_005240095.1 Phycisphaera mikurensis | reverse complement strand
CGCCGCCATATCGGCCGCCTGCTGCGGCTGATACCCCTTGGCCTGGATGAATCGCAAAATGCGCTCGGCAAACGCTTCAGATGCCATATAATGCTCGCTGCGAGTGGCTGTGGCCTGGCGAGTGGTTGAACGTGGAACTCGCCACCGGTCTTGCGTCACCGCGGGAGACGCTCGTGGAAGAGATTCTAGAACTTGCCGCCCAATTGGGCAAACGCATCGCCGCCGACGCCCGCGGCAAGCAGATGGCCGCGGCGCAGAGCGCTCTCGAAGCCAGTATGGCCGACCGGCAGCTCCTCGCCGACTACGAACAGCAGCAGCAGAGAATCCACTCCCTGGAGGTCGCCGGCAAACCCATCGAGCCCGAGGACAAAAGGAAACTCGCTGATCTGCATGGCAAGGTGATCGCCAGCCCGGTGATTAAGAACCTTCTCAAAGCCCAGGCCGATTACTTCGAATTGATGACCCTCGTCTCCCACCAGATCGAAGAGGCGGCGCTGAGTGGCCAATGACCTGTGGCCGATGGCCTAGTCACTGGTCACCGGCCACTGGCCACCGGCCCGTGGTCACTCGGAATGCACGGTGACGCGCAAGGCTTCTTCCAGCGTCGTCAGCCCTTCACGCACTTTGGCCATGGCGTCGTCACGCAGAGTGATCGCTCCATGCTCTACGGCGTAGCTGTGCATGGTTTCAGTCGTGGCCTTTTCGGTGACGAGCGCTGCCAGGCCGGTGTCGAAAGGCACGTATTCGTAGACGCCCACGCGGTCGTAGTAGCCTGAACGCATGCAGCGAGAGCAGCCCGCTCCGCGGTAGATCTGGATGCCCGTGCGGTCCCGCGGTATGCCCAGCAGGCGGCATTCGGCCTCGCCCGGTTCGTAGCCCCTCCGGCAGTTCGTGCAGATCTTCCGCACCAGGCGCTGGGCCATGACCCCGATGATCGCGCTGGCCACCAGGTACGGTTCGCAGCCCATGTCCAGAAGCCGGGTCACCGCGCCCACCGCGGAGTTCGTGTGCAGCGTGGCAAAGACGAGATGCCCGGTGAGCGACGCCTCCAGGGCGAGGTGGGCCGTCTCCTCATCGCGTATTTCGCCAACCATGATGATGTCCGGATCGTGCCGCAGGATGCTTCGCAAAGCGTGCGAGAAGGACACGCCGTACTCGGCATCCACGGCCACCTGGTTGACGCCGGGAATGTGGTACTCCACGGGATCTTCGATGGTGATGATGTGGCGATCGACCGTGTTGATCTTCTGCAGGGCCACGTACAGCGTGGTCGTCTTCCCGCTGCCGGTGGGGCCGGTCAGCAGGATAATGCCGTACGGTCGGTGAATCAGCCGCTCGAAGGCCTGCCGCATCTCCAGCCCCATGCCCAGCGTCTCGAGATTCAGCCGCGTTCGGTCCTGGGAGAGCAGCCGCAAGGTTACCCGCTCACCGCGCGCCGTGGGAATGACGGCCACACGAACGTCGATCTCCTGATCGAAGCTCCGCTTGGTGAAGCGCCCGTCCTGGGGCTTGCGCCGTTCGGTGATGTCCATCTTGGTGAGCACCTTGACTCTCGAAATGAGCGAGGCGGCCGCATCGGGCGGATAGGCCCGGGCCTCGATCATCCGCCCGTCGATGCGGAAGCGGACACGAAGCCGGTTATCCTCCGGCTCGATATGGATGTCGCTGGCTCGCCGATCCACGGCCTCGTCAATGACGCTGTCCAGAACCTCGACCATGTTCAGGCCGGTTGAGCTCGTCGTGGCTACAGGAGTTGCCAGCGGCGCGGTGGACATTCGCGCCCCCTGCGCCCGGGCCGTGCCGTACACATCGTTGATCACGTCGAGGATCTGGTACCGCGGGCTGACCACGAACTGAATTGGACGCTCGAAACGGCTGGCCAGCGCCGCCCGCACTGACGAATCGAAGGGATCGGCCACCACCGCCACCAGGTCCCCGCCTACTTCGCCGAAGATCAGGCAGTGTTTGCGGCGGGCGATGTTCTCCGGCAGCGTCAACACCCACGCCCGGCTTGGGGTGCGCCGGGTAAGGTCCAGGAAGCGAACCCCGCCCAACTCTGCATAGGTTTGCGCAATGGCTGCCTCGCCGAGCAGGTCGTTGGTTTGAAGCACTTCCACCAGAGGCATGCCGCTGATTTCGGACTCTCGCCGCATGGACGCCAGCCCGCCGGGCGTCAGTGCACCCTCGGCCATCAGCTTGGCCACAATCCGATTCTCCGCCGCCTCGGCCGCGATCATGGTTCTGATCCAATCAGCGGGAGGGCGAGGCCCCTGCCGAGCCGTATGGGAGGGCGAGCTCTCCTGCCGAGCCGTACGGGAGGGCGAGGGCTCCGGCTGAGCCGTCGCCAGTCCCACAAACTTCCCCAGCGTCTCGCGTCGCCCGTTCCGCGTCAAGCATTCAGCGGAGGCACAATTGCTGGGGCAGTTTCCCGGACGCTCCGATATTAGGGCAAAACCGTAAGCCCTGGCACTCCACCGGTTCCTGATCGCAGCCGAAAAGAATGCAAGATACTCTTCACACGTTCGGAGCTGGTAGCGTGAAAGTGCTCATCGTTGATGACTCGACCACCATCCGCAAGATCGAGCGGAGCGTCCTGCAGCGCCTCGGCTACTCGCAGGTCATCGAAGCCGCCGACGGCCGCGAGGCGCTCGCCTCCTTTCAGCGCCACTGCCCTGACCTCATCCTCGTCGGCTGGAACATGCCCAACATGGACGGTGTGACCTTGGTGCGGACCATTCGTCAGATCAACAAGAGTGTGCCCATCATCATGTGCACCGGCGAGGCGGACAAAGCCAACGTCATCGAGGCTGTGAAAGCGGGCGTCAACAACTACATCGTCAAGCCCTTCTCCACCCAGGCCCTCACCGACAAGATCAACCAGACCCTCGCCAAGCTCACCGCCGCGGCCAAGAGCTGACCGCAGTTTGATATTCTCGGCGAGCCGCGGGCTTCAGCCCGCGCGGAGATTCGGCCTCAGCCTACGCTTGACCGCCCAGTAGACTCATTCACGCCACGCCCAGCATCTTCCCCACGTACATCCGTGTTTCATATCCCAGCTTGACCGTGCCCTCGTTCGCGTGGCGAGCGAAAAGATCCTCCAGGGCCCGCACCATGGCCCGATGTCGCGGATGATCCGCAGCGGGCATATACGAGGCCGAAGTCGTGCGCCCTTTGAGCCCGTCCAAATCGCACACCTGACCGTTTTCGAAAGAGCGGACCTCGAACGCCTCCGAACCGAAGAACTGGGGAATCCGACCATCGGCCTCGGCGTTCTGATGCTTCACCTTGGCATAGTCGATGGCGTACTCGTGGAGAAAAGCCTCATACTCACGTAAAAAGGGCGTGGCTTCCTCGAGACGATTATTCCAAACCAGCGCCACGTAGCCCGGCGGGCGGAGTATCCGACGCGCCTCGTCGCGAGCCTTGGGGACATCGAACCAGTGGAACGCCTGAGCGGCCGTGACCCAGTCCACGCTGGCGTCGGGCAGCGTCGTGGCCTCCGCCGAACCTGAAACGCTGACGAACCCCGGGAAGGTGGCCAGGGCCGCCTGTGCCGCTCGCCGCATCTCCCGATTCGGCTCGACGGCATGAACTGTGTTGCCGTTCTTGAGCAACAGCTCGGTAAAGATCCCGCTGCCCGCGCCCACGTCCGCCACCCGATGCCCCGTGCGCAGCCCAAACTCCCTTACCAAGCACTCCACCACCCCCGCCGGATAGCTGGGCCGGTAGCGAACATAGTCATGGACGCGGTTGGAGAATCGCGATGCCGGCTCTCGAGCGCTCATTCGAGCTGATCGAGAATACCTTGCACGTCTTCGGAGTCGATATTGTCGGTGGTGTCATCCGTTGTGTCACCATCCGTGGTGTCGCCGTCGGTGGGCAGGTCGATGGGCACGCGGGGCGGCAGGCCGGCGCGGGCTCGCAGCAGGTTCTCGAACAGCAGAATGGCCTGGTTGATCTGATCGAAGATGATCTCGACGGCCTCAGAGAGGAACACGGCCTTGGGATCAGGTCCGGGAGGCGGCTCAGTGATCTGGATAATCCCCCGTGCGGCGTTGGCGGCCAGAACCGTTCGGGCCACGCCGGCATTCACCATGTTGCCCGGTGCACGCGTGGCAGAGGCCCGGACGTTCCGCAGCGGATTCTGCTCGGTATTGATGTCCGGCGGGAACGGATTGGCGGTTTGCCCAAAAGTGGCTGAGGTCAACGCCAGCGTCGCGGCAACGCAAACGACCCAGTTGTGTACGTGTCTTTGCATCATGGCTGAAATCCTTAACCTCTCAGGCACCACGCGCTTGGGAGGGCTCAAGCTCCATCTCGTGGGCGCCGCCTTACTTTTCGGCCAAAAAAACGCCCAGTCAATACCGCAACGCCTCAAACAAACGCGTTATCGCCACGACGGGCCCGCACGCACGTCTGGAAACATGGGGGTCAGGCAGGCGGTCGCCCCTGCGTCCGACGCGCCGCGAATCGCCCTTCCGCAATCACCAGATTCGTGATCGTCCGGCCTCTTCTATGAAGCCGGGTCTGTCAAGCGCCAAGGGTTCGATCGGCCTAACCTTCTATCCGAGCTTTCGTGAGGGGCTCCGCCGACGGCGGCGCCCAAGGT
>SBAX01000420.1 GCA_005240095.1 Phycisphaera mikurensis | reverse complement strand
TGGTCTTCATTGACAACAGTGGCTCAGGTCTCTACGGCTCGTACCTGCGGCCCA
Organism: Phycisphaera mikurensis; assembly: GCA_005240095.1. Lineage (GTDB taxonomy): Bacteria > Planctomycetota > Phycisphaerae > UBA1845 > UBA1845 > SBAX01. The sequence continues at coordinate 8,073 of SBAX01000420.1, read as the reverse complement.
TAATCAAGGGTTGCTCTTTCGTACGCAACGGGCTCGGTGGAATGATCGTAGATAGCGCATACGTAAGCGAGTGCCACTTCATTGGAAACACCTATTTCGGTGGCATCCTTGGAGGATCCTCATTGACGGTGGTGAATTCCCTCTTCGTCGGAAACGAGGGGAGCGCCATTAGCGGAGGCATGGGATCGACAGCCATCGTGAACAGCACTTTCGTCGGCAACTCGTCGTTATCCGGGCCTACCGGCGGAGTTGTCTTGAGCGGTACAGGATACGTCCGAAACAGCATCTTCTGGGGCAACAACGGGACGCTCGAATGGATGCAGCTCTACCTGACCGACCCTCTTCGCGCGAACCTTTACGTTGACAACAGCATCATCCAGGGCTGGACGGGGCAACTTGGCGGCGTCGGCAACAGCGGCGTCGATCCGATGTTCGTGGATGCGGATGGGACGGATGACATACTCGGCACGGAGGACGACGATCTTCGGTTGCTCCCAAGTTCTCCGGCGATCAACGCGGGCGATCCGGATGAGACCTACCTACCGGCTACAGACTTGGACGGCCACGCACGGGTGCTGTGCGGGCGGGTGGATATCGGGGCCTACGAATTCGGCGTCGGGGACTACGACTGCAATCAAACGGTGGACCTGACCGACTTCGCGAATTGGCCCTCCTGCATGACGGGCCCTGACGGCGGGTCCGATTGCGAATCCTTCGACTTCGATGGCGACGGTGACGTCGACCTCCTCGACTTTTACCTGCTCGAACACGTGTTCGTCGCGCCGTAGCGCCCTGAAAACCTGCCGCGCGTCGCGAACTCCCAGCAAGCCGCGTGCCAGGGCCTGGAAAAAGATCGCAGAAAAGAACTTCGCGCCGACCCTTGCCTTGGACCTTGGTTTGGTCTATGTTAGGGATTAAAGGTTCGGCGATGGGCCGAACCGTCGATTGGTCTTGCGCGGCCGTCGCGGGCTGCCGACGTAACGCCGGGAAAGGTTCCACTGTTGTGAGAGGCACGGAGGCAACTCTTCCGTGGTCCGCCGGCGCGACCGGCGCGCAAGCGGGCGATTATGCTGCCAAAAGGGTACGCTACAGGGACGCTACAGGGACGCAAAGGGGACGCCAGACCGCCGCTTTGCTAGGGCCTTTTGCCCGTGACACTGGTGTCACGGGCCCCTTGGTTTCCGGCCCGCACTCTCATTCCTGGCTTCCTAACGGGGTCTTCCAATCGTTTGCGACCGAGCACCCCGCGCGTTATTGACGTGCAGGGCGGGCGAATAGATGCCCACCATCCTCGAATTCGGTTTTGGCGCAAACCATTCGAGGGGCCGGTGCCTTAAGAGGAGAGAGACAATCATGCATACCATTGCGAAAGCCGTCGTCGTCTGTGCCATGTTGAGTGAGATGGTGTTGGCCGGGCCGGCGGAAGTTCCCGCGGAGCTGGCGGGTCTTCGGGAGCGGTGGGAGTCGGCGATGGCCGACCTGGGGATTCCCGGCATGGCCGTGGTGGTGGTTCGCGGGGACAAGGTCATCTACACGCAGACCATCGGGCTTCGCGATCCGCAGAAGAACCTGCCGGTCACTGCGGACACGATGTTCTACATAGCCTCCTGCACGAAGTCGTACACGGCCATGGGCGTGATGGCTTTGGTGGAGGACGGCAAGGTCGAGCTCGACGCGCCGGTGAAGAAGTACCTGCCGCGCATGGAACTCTCCGACGCGACGCTGACCAACACGCTGACCATCCGCGATCTGCTCTCGCACGCAAAAGGCATCGAAAGCGACGCCATCGTGACCCTGGATGCCTACACCGGAGAGATCACCGAAGACCGCTACTACCGCTGGCTGCGGGAAGCGGAAATCAAAGGCACGTTCGACTATTCGAACGTTCACTACACCCTAGCGGGGCGAGTGATCGAGGCGGTGAGCGGCAAGCCCTGGCGGGACTTGCTGGAGGCGCGAATCTTCAAGCCCGCGGGCATGTTACGGACGACGGGGTATGCCAGCCGCATGTATGCAGACCCGGACTGCGCGACTCCGTCGGCGTTCAAGGATGGGAAGTTCGTTCTGGCCTCGACGCGGAAGACGGATCGGGTGATGCACGCGGCCGGCGGACTGGGATCGAGCGTGAGCGACTTGGGGCGGTGGCTGCAGTTGAACATGAATGGCGGGGAAATCGACGGGAAGCGCATCGTCTCCAAGGAAACTATCCAGCAGATGCAGACCACGCAGGCCAAGGGCTCGGCGGCGACGGCGCGGATCGCCGGGCGCACGCGAGAAGGCTACGGGCTGGGATGGTTCGCCGGCGCGTATCAGGGGCGGCGATTGCTCGATCACGGCGGGGGTTATGAGGGCACGTCGGCGAGCGTGAGCTTCATGCCGGATGAGCGGATCGGCGTCGCCGCGGTGGCCAATGCGGGAGCGCCACTGCCCGAACTGGCGGCCATCGACGTGTACAACCGATTGCTGCACATCGAAGCCCCCGACCCGCTCGCCGGCCTGAAGGAGCAGGCCGTCAAGCGTCGGGCGCGTGAGCAGGAACAGACCGCGAAGTTCGGCCCCAACCCGGCCACGGGCGAGGGGCTGTCCCTGGCGCCCAAGGCATACGTGGGAACCTTCAAGAACAATGACTGGGGGACGATCACCATCGAGTTGACTGATGGCGAGTTGGTGGGACATTTCGGAGAGCTGGCCTTTCGTCTCGGTTCCACGGGCAAGAATCAGTTCGACATGATCACCAGCGTAGGCGAGCCCGACCCGGCGCGGTTTGAGGTCGTCGGCGAGATGGTCGAGGCGGTCTCCGTGAAGCTCGGCGACGCGACGGGGCGCGAAGTGCGCTTCGAGCGGCGATAAACACCTACGATCGATACGACCCCCGCGGCCGCTGCATCGGTCAAAGTGCAGCGGCCGCTTCTTGGTGGGCGTTGGGACGACTGGGATGCCTGCGGCGGCGCGAGCCTGAGCTCCTGCACAGCCAATTCGGCGTCGCGCCTGGCGGGCGGCGCTTGGATGCCCGAATCGATTCGGCTATCAAGCGCCGGGCACAAGGCCCGACGCTACATGCGAACTACGGCCCCGCCGGCCCACTGAGCTTCTCCTGCACGGCGCGAAAGTCGGCTACGCTAACGTCGCCGCTGGAATCCGCGTCGAAGGGCACGCACTCCCGCGCCCCGCGCCCCTCCCCCATGCAGCTCTGGAACACCGCGAAGTCGGAAAGATCGACGTCACAGTCTTGGTCGCAATCAGGTAGAAGTTCGTGGTATCCCAGTTCCCAGATGGCACGGGCGTCTTCATCCCAGCTCCCACCGTGCAGGAGCACGCCTCGATGAATGGGGTCGTATATCAGTACGTGGCCCTCTCGACCGGTCGGTCCGGTGTGGGGGCGCTCAGACCACGAAGCGCCGTCCCATTCCCATACGTCGGCAAGTCCCCAGGTTTCCTCGTCGACGCCGCCGTAAAGGACCGTCACGCCGCGCGCCTCGTCGAATGCCATAGCATGGTTATAGCGCGGCGAGGGACCGCTCGTGCTTCGCAGCGACCATTGCCGCCCGTCGAATTCCCACGTGTCTCCCAGAGACAACCAAGATGACCAGTCGCTACGCTCACCGCCGAACAGCACAAGGCGTCCCCGCCGACGATCATACGCCATCGCGTGTCCGCCACGCGGCGACGGGCCTCCGGTTCCCACGAGCCGCCACTGTGAGCCATCCCACGCCCATAGATCGTCAAGGTACTCACCATAATTGACCCAACCGCCAAACAGTAGAGTTCTGCCCTGATCGGGATCGTAGGTCAGGGCACCTTGGTATCGCCCGGGCGGCATGGCACTGCTTTGTTGAACCCACGCAGTGCTGTCCAATTCCCAAGTTTCGGACACAAGTTGGTAGTTTTCGTCGGAGTAGCTGCCGAATAACACGGTGACGCGTCGCGATTCGTCGAAAGCCATTGAAGGAGTTTCCAGAAACCCTGGACCCCCTCCGGCGACTTTCGTCCATCCCTGGCCGCCCCACTCCCAAAGGTCGCCGAAGTGGCTGGGCCAAATGCTGCCGAAATACATCAAAGGTGCGCCCGCTTCACGGTCGAAGGCCATGGCGTGATCCAACATGCCCCAGAGTCCCGCCTGTCGCTGCATCCAATGTGTACCGTCCCATTCCCACGTGTCCGAGGCGTGGAAGACCTTGGCAGTATTCGTCGCCGGACGGGGACGCCCGCCAAAGAGAACGGTCACGCCGCGCTTTGAGTCATAGGCCAGAGCCTGAGAACGAGCGTGGTAATCGCTACCGCCTAATTCGGGGTCGGCATATGCCGTCCAAGACGACCCGTCCCACTCCCAGGTGTTGAAGGGCTCCCAGCGGGTGCCTCCGTAGGCGACCGTCCTCCCGCGTCGTGTGTCGTACGCGAGGTCGAAGTTACCGAAAGCGCGAATACCAACCGAATCACGAAGGTCCCAGCTTGCACCGTCCCATTCCCAAACCAGATTAGCGTCTCCGAATGCGCCAAGCAGGACCAGTACGCCGCGCCGTTCATCGAACGCCAGGCTATGCAAGTCCCAAGCGGCAAGGGACTCCTCGCTGAGCATCGCCCAGTACTCACCATCCCATGCCCAGGTCTGGAATGGATATGGATAGCTTAGGCCGTCATAGACCTGACCCACGAGGATAGAAAGTCCTCGGCGGGAATCGTAGGCAAGTCGGGCGCCGGCCAAGGCCGATGGTCCATTGGAATCCCGAAGCACCCAATCGGCGCCATCCCATTCCCACGTGTCGTTTTCCCCACCACCGAAAAGAACTGTAACGCTGCGGCGCGAGTCGAAGCACATGGCGTGCTGCGAACGCGGGCCGGGTCCTTTGGTGTTCCGAAGTGCCCACTGCTTCCCGTCCCATTCCCACGTATCTTGGAACACGATTCGCGCGTAATGCTTATATCCGCCGTACAGTACCGTCACGCCCCGGTGGCTGTCGTAGGCCATGGCAAAGCTCGTACGGCGCTCTGGAGTTGTGCGTTGCTGTTCCCACGTCAGGCATTCGCCGGCGCGGGAGGGGACTGCCGACGTAGCCGCCAACAGCGCGATGAAAGCGCAAGGAATCTTCCTGGGCATAGCTTGCCTCCCGTTTGACGCCTGCTCCTCTCCGCGGTCCTCAACCTATACAACACGGATGGACGGAGTTCGGCGGAAGAAAATGAGAAAAAAACTTGTGGCGGGTGACGGGTGGCGATGTACCAGCGGCCTTACCCTCACCCCGGCCCTCTCCCTAAGAGGGAGAGGGGGAGACGGGCTCACGTCGACCGGCGCCGGGTGCGCGTCGCCACGTTGTTTCCCCGACGAGACCACTCCCATCCCCTCCTTGTTAAGGAGGGGGGCTGCGAATTGACGAGAAACGACACTCGCCCGCCGCAGCGTAAGGCACCTCCGGTTTGCCAGGGGTGATATCCGGCATAACAATGCGAATAAGACCAGGAGGCAAGGGACGGCCGGCGAGGATCGTGGATCGTGAACCCCCCTGATCCCCCCTTGGTAAGGGGGGAGGCACGGACGAAGGGACGAAGGAACTCAGGGACGTAGGGACAAAGTAGAAGACGGAGAGCGTATGCAGCAAGGGGCAGGCAACACGCAGGTAAGGGGCCGGGAGGTGCATCGCGAGGGGCTCAAGGATACGGTCGAGTCGATCGTGATTGCCTTGATCCTGGCGTTTGTGTTCCGGGCCTTCGTGGTTGAGGCCTTCGTCATCCCCACGGGCTCGATGGCCCCCACGCTCTACGGGGCCCACGGCACGATCCTGTGCGAGGACTGCGGCACGGAGTTCGCCTACGGGGTGCGCGACCTGGACGACCAGCGCCAAAGCGCCCCGGTGCGTTCGAATGCGGTGGCCCGGTGCCCTAACTGCGATCATCCCAACTCCGATCTGCCCATCAGCGATGAGAAGCGCAATGCGGAGAAGGGCGACCGCATCCTGGTCCTCAAGTGGCCCTTCGACATCGGCGGACGATTCCTCGACCCCCGCCGCTGGGACGTGATCGTCTTCAAGGACCCGGCCGACGGGACCACGAACTTCATCAAGCGCCTGGCGGGCATGCCCAACGAGGTGCTCATGATTCTCGATGGGGACGTGTACACCGTGCCGGTCAGCGAACTCTCCGCGGACACCCTCGCGGAGTTCCAGCGGCAGTTGGACGAGAAATATGAGTTCCAATCCAACGTTCGTCAGGGCACCCTACGTGCGGTTTCCGAGCAGGCCTTCGCAGAGCTGGAGCAGAAGCTGCGCATCGCCCGGAAGACGCCGGAGGCCCAGGAGCCGCTGTGGTTCAACGTCTACAACCACGACTATCCGCCGCGGAACCCGGACGCCAACCAGCCCCGGTGGACTGCGGGGTATGGCGAGGAATCGGGTTGGGACGCTTCCTCACGACGGGTGCGTTTTTCGCCGCACGGGCGCACGGGTGACTTCCTCGAGCTGCGCAACGAGAACTTCCAGGCGACCTGCGCCTACAACATCCATCGCGGCCAGTCGCCACCTGTGGTTTCCGATCATCGGATGCGGTTCGTGCTGACTCCGCAGTCGGCGGACGGGCAGGTGATGATCCGGCTGGGCAAGTGGTCGCGGGTGTTCTGGGCGACGATCCGGATCAACGGGCTGGTGACGCTCCAGGAATCCAACGACCTCCCCGGCGACCATACGGCGGTGATGGCCTCGAAGCAGCTTCCGGCCTTCGTGCCCGGCAAACCGGTGGAGATCAGCTTCGAGAACGTCGATTACCGGTTGTCCCTCCGCGTGGGCGGCGAGGAGGTCGCGGCCAGCTCCTCGGAGGCGGGCCAGCCGGGCTATTACGGCCCCAACGTGCGACAGCTTCGCCATGCCCGCAAGGAGATGGTGTTGATTCCGCCGCGGGTTTATGCCGAGGGCGGAGACTTCGAGCTGACGCATCTGATCGTGGAGCGTGACGAGCATTACTATCATGACGCCAGCCAGGGCGGACTGGGCACGCTGTCGTGGGGTCCCCGAGGAGGCTGGGGCAGCGCGACCAGCCCGATCCTGCTCCGCGAGCACGAGTACTTCATGCTGGGCGACAACACCGCGGCGAGTAAGGACTCGCGGCTCTGGGACGTGGTCGGGCCACACCTGCTGGATCGCGGCAAGGATTTCCAACTGGGCACCGTGCCGAGGGACCAGCTCATCGGCAAGGCCTTCTTCGTCTACTGGCCCAGCGGACACCGCCTCGACTGGCTGCCCTTCTTCGACCGCTGGGGCGTCGTCCCCGACGTGGGCCGCATGCGCTGGATACGCTAGTAGCTGTCCCTTGCCTGCTCGCCGCGTGGGTCGCCGAGATGCTCGATGGTGTCGAAGTCGAATGGCCGAGCACACTCCGGACAGCGAGGCTCCGTGAGCTTGCGAAGGTCGTAGCCGCACACGCAGTGGCCGGGCTTCCTAAGCTTGAATCGCCAATACGAGTTCGTGACGCGAAAGAGAATCGCGCCATACAGGACAGCCACGAGGATGCCCAACCCCACGCGGCCTAGGCCGAGCAAGTCAATGGTTCGCGGTCGATCTCCAAAAATCATGGTGATCACTAGCAGGAGAACTGGCGGGCCCAGAATCACCCACATCCCGATTACTGCGAAGACGGAAACGCCCTCGCCGCTTGCCCGCCGGAAGAGCCATCCGGTGGAGTAGATTTGTTTCATCGGGTCGAGCGTTGAGAACGCGCCGACCGGGGCGCTGCACTTGGGGCAGAAGTCGGTGCGTTCGGTAACCTCTGCGAGACAGTGGGGGCACAACGGCGTGCCCAGGCCGCCGCCAGGCGAGTCTTCAGACGGCCCTTCCGCAAGATTTTCGCCTCGGGGGTTATTCACGATCTATGTCTAGCTGGCTCGGCTCAGCCGGTCAACGACCGCCGCGACCGGTTGGCGCAACCCTGGGCGGTTTCGGGTAGGATGAACTCTGCTATGCCGGCGAACAATCACACATTGCTGGAAGTGAAGGACCTGGTCAAGCGTTACAACGGCCGGGCAGTGGTGGATCAGCTCAGCTTCGAGGTGCGCAGCGGGGAGATCGTGGGGCTGCTGGGGCGCAACGGGGC
>SBAX01000227.1 GCA_005240095.1 Phycisphaera mikurensis | reverse complement strand
GTGCGGGTGGTGGAGGGGGACTGCGAGCTGGTGGCGCTGCCGCCGCTGGATTCCAAGTCGGAGCTGCTGGAGATCAGCTACGACCTGGACTATGGGCCGCGGGGGCCGATCGGGCACCAGACGTATCGCGTCACGATTACGCCGGATAACTTCGAGGCCAACATCGCTCCAGCGCGGACGTTCGTGCTGCAGCGCGAGGCGGATGAGCTTCGGGCTGCGGGGCTGGGCACGCACCTTTCCTATGACGACATCCTGGTGTTCGACGAAGAGGGGCCGATCGAGAACCGCCTGCGTTATCCCGATGAGTGTGTGCGGCATAAGATTCTGGATTTGATCGGGGACCTGGCCCTGTTCGGGCGTCCGGTGGTGGGGCGGGTGTACGCACGCAAGAGCGGGCATTCGCTCAATCATGAGCTGGTGCGGGCGCTGCGGGAGCGCTATGAAGAGCAGCAGCGGCGGGCGCTGATCACCCGCAAGCCGGTGGTGGACATCCATCAGGTGCAGCGGATCCTGCCGCACCGCTACCCCTTCCTGATGATCGACCGCATCGTGGAGATCGAGGGCAGCCGCCGGGTGGTGGGGATCAAGAACGTCACCATCAACGAGGCCTTCTTCCAGGGGCACTATCCCGGTGATCCGATCATGCCTGGGGTGCTGATCATCGAGGCGCTGGCGCAAATCGGCGGGGTGCTGCTGAGTCAGGAGCTGGAGCACAAGGGCAAGGTGGCCGTGCTGCTGAGCCTGGACAAGGTCAAGTTCCGCCGGGCGGTGCGTCCGGGGGATCAGCTCGTGCTAGAGGCGGTGGCCGTGCGCGTCCGCTCCAACAGCGGGCACGTCAAAGGGCGGGCCACCGTTGCCGGAGACCTCGCCGCCGAAGCCGAAATCAAGTTCATCCTCACCGACGCCGAAGCGCGATGAAGGCGTGAGTACGTATTGCGGTGCGGGCCAACGCATGGGCGTGAATATGCCGATTGGTGATAGCGATGATCCCCAGTTCGTGGGCCTTGTCGTTGGCCCCGGAGGGGCGTGGGAATGTGGCCACGGGTGACGCATCGCGGCACCCGTGGTAGGCTTCGTCCAAATCACGGACCCGCCGCGCAGCGGCGGAGGAGATCATTCGAATGCCCGGAACCTATACGAAACTGCTCTATCATCTGGTCTTCAGCACCAAACGCCGAGCCCCGCTCATCACGCCGGAGCTTCAGCCTCGTCTCTACCCTTACATGGGCGGGCTCATCCGTTCGGAGAAAGGCATTTGTCATCAGATCGGCGGAGTGGCGGACCACGTCCATCTGCTGGTGACGTGGCGCACCGACGAGACGATTGCCGAGCTTCTTCGCAAGTTGAAAAGCAATTCTTCTTCATGGGTTCACAAGACTTTCCCAAAGATGCGCTCGTTCTATTGGCAGGACGGTTACGGAGCCTTCACGGTCAGCCCGTCGCAGTTCAACAAGGTGGACACGTGCATCCGCAACCAGGAGAAGCATCATCGCAAGCTCAGCTTTGAGGAGGAGCTCGAGCGCCTGTTGAAGGCTCACGGCATTGAATACGATCCGCGATACATCTTTGACTAGGCCCGGTTTGAACCTGTCGTTCCCTCCGCCGCTGCGCGGCGGGGATCATTGGGTGTCCTGGTGTCCACGGGTGCCAGAAGGCGGCACCCGTGGCTACGTTCCTGTGCCGCTGCGCGGCGAAGACGGCGGACACGACGTGGCGGTGGCGATCCGGGTTCGAGCCGCCGGGGTTGTAGCGCCCGTGCGTGCATACCCTTTGGAGTGGCGGTGTCCTCGGGCCGAGGGGCGCAGGAATGGAGCCACGGGTGACGCGCGGGAGTACGCGTGGTGGTCCCCCAGTAAACCAACCCGCCCATTGGCCCCGAGGCGCGGAGGAGACCTTTGGCCATGAGGCGCATTGCAGTTGGGATCACGGTCTGGGCTGCCTCGTTTGCCGATGTCGCCGTCGGGGAAGATATCCGCGCGACCCTGCTGGGCACGGGTTGTCCGACGCCGGTGATGGAGCGGTTTGGGCCGAGTATTCTGATCGAGGCGAAGGGACAGAGGTTCGTCTTTGACGCCGGGCGGGGGGCGATTCAGCGGCTGCGGCAGGTCAACGTTGCGTGGCAGGATGTCGAGGGCGTGTTCTTCACGCACCTGCACTCGGATCACGTCGTGGGGTTTCCTGATCTGTGGCTTACGGGATGGCTGGTGGGTGCCGGGCGGGACCGGGCGCTGGGCGTTTGGGGGCCGGCGGGGACGAAGAAGATGATCGAACATCTTCAGGCGGCCTATGAGTTCGATATTCGCATCCGCGTGGGAGACGACCATGCCAAGCCGGACGGTGCTGTCATCCACGTGACGGAGGTCGGCGAGGGGATCGTGTACGAGGAGGACGGGGTGAAGATCACGGCCTTCGAGGTCGATCATGAGCCGGTCAAGCCGGCGTTTGGCTATCGCATCGACGCAGCGGGGCGGTCGGTGGTGCTCTCCGGAGATACGCGTTTCTGCGAGAACCTGATCCGGTCTGCCGCAGGCGCCGACGTGTTGATCCACGAGGTTGTTGCGCCGGACTCGCTGCGCCGCGCCGGCGTGCCGCCGGAGCGAGTTGAGTCCGTGACGCATCATCACACCAGCCCGGAGCAGGCGGGAGAAGTGTTCGCCAGGGTCAAGCCGAGGCTGGCGGTGTACTCGCACATCGTCATGCCCCAGGCGACGGAGGAAGAACTAATCCCCCCTACCCGCAAGACCTACGACGGGCCGTTAGAGCTGGGCGAGGATCTGATGGTCATCGAAGTCGGAGGAGAGATCCGAGTTCGCAGGCCGGGCGACTCCCCTTAAATCGCGCGGAAGCGGTTTAGACGACCCTTTCAGGGTCGCTGTGTCATCAATGTGACGCCATCCGGTGGCGGCGCTGCGCTTGCCACCGGCTACTGTCGCGCAGGCTTTCAGCCTGCAGGCCGCGCCCATGAGAAGCAGGCCCGCATTTTCGCGGCGATGAGGACATCTCATGGGCTCGACGAGCCTGGCGTTGTTTCGCCCCTGACGGGGCCTGCTTCTGGCGTTTTGCTGACCCACGGCTGCGCCGTGGGCTAGCATGTTTCGCCGCTACGCGGCTGAATTGAGTGCGCTCCGGGCAGCAAGTGACGTCAACAAGCAAGCGCCGCCCACGAGGGGCGACGCTACACGCGGGGCGGGCTGTCGCGGCTGTCATCTTCCAGTCAGGGGGAATTTAGCGTGACGATCTGTCACCGGGTGTTGACTCCTGCGCGCCCCAGTCCCAAGACTGTAAGCAGAGACGGGCCGGTTGCCCGGTTCGATGCTGTGTAGGCATTGGCCAAGCAACCGGCCCACGGCAGTTCGACGGAGAAAGCAGGCCATGAAACTTCCCGGGCGCACAATTCTGATCGCAACAGTGATGTTGTTTACCTCTTCGGCCCTGGCGGAGCAGCGACTCCTTCCCATCGTGCAGGGCGGCAAGCACGGTTTCGCGGACAAGAACGGCAAGGTCGTGGTGAACGCGCAGTATGAGTCGGCGCGCGACTTTCACGATGGGCTAGCGGCGGTGAAGCTCGACGGAAAATGGGGCTTCATCAACGCGGAGGGGAAGCGTGTCATCGAGCCGCAGTACGACAACGTGGGCGACTTCCATGACGGCCTCGCTCGCGTGACGGACAAGGAAGGAGTCCTCAAGAAGAAACACGGCTTCATCGACCGCGAGGGAAAGCTCGTCATCGGCTACGAGTTCGAGAACGCCGGTGATTTCACCAACGGTCTGGCGCCCGTGGAGAAGAACGACCTGTGGGGCTACGCGGACAAGTCCGGGAAGATGGCGATCCCTACGCAGTTCAGCTCGGCCAAGGACTTCTCCGACGGGCTGGCGGAAGTGAAGAGCGGCGGCGACGTGGGCGGCAAGTGCGGCTATGTGGATACCAAAGGCACCCTGGCGATCAATCCACGATTCGAGAACTGCGGTCTGTTCAACGACGGTCTGGCCCCGGTGGAGCTCAACGACAAGTGGGGTTTCGTGGGCAAAAACGGGGAGATGGCCATTGAAGCGCAGTTCGACCATGCGCAGCATTTCTCCAACGGACTGGCCGCAGTGCGGATCGGGAGCATCCTGACCGGCAAGTTCGGATATGTGGACAAGTCCGGGCAGATGAAGATCAACCCGCAATTCGCGGACGCAAAGCCGTTCTATGAGGACTACGCCGCGGTGAAGATCGAGGGCAAGTGGGGCTACATCGACAACCAGGGAAAGACCATCATTCCCACCCAGTTCGAGGAGGCGGGCGGCTTTGAGGACGGCCTGGCCCGAGTCAAGACGGAGAGCGGCTACGGCTGGATCGACAAGAAGGGCAATTATGTATGGCCGGCGACGAAGTAGGAGAGTGTTTGTGAATGTGCTGGGATCGCCGTTGAGACTTGGGCGGCTGCTCACGTTGCTGGCCTGCGCGCTGATCTTCGCGTGTGGGGCTTGTTCGAGCCAGAAGAAAACCACGCGGAAGGTGACCGTCGAGGGGCCGGAGAAGAAAACCGAGATCAAGCTCGAGACCACGGAGAAGGAACGCAAGGACGACAAGCCGTAGGGCTAATGGTCTGCGGGAGGGCGAGCCTCCCGGCGAGCCGGGCATTCGCCAGCTGCGTGGCTCATTGGACGGCTCGGCAGGAGCCTCGCCCTCGCATCTAGAAACTAGAAACTGGAGACTAGAAACTAGAATCGAACGTTCACGCGGGCTCGGCAGGAGCCGCGCCCTCCCGAATCGGAGCCGGCAGTTTTGACACCAGTGCCCCATGAGACTTCGTCAGAAGGAGAGTGAGCGGATGCTGTGGATGATCGTACTCATTCTCCTTGTGCTGTGGTTGCTGGGGGTGGTGACGGCCTATACGCTGAACGGCCTGATCCATCTGCTGCTGCTCATCATCGTCATCGTGCTCCTCGTTCGCGTGATCCAGGGGCGTCCGCCGGTCTAAGAACGCACGAGCGGGAAGGGATGGGAATCCCGGAGGGGTGGTGCCGAGAAAGGATTCTCGGCACAGTTAGTCGGTGTAAGAAGGCACGGCGGGAAGGATGGGAATCCCGGAGTGGTGGTGCCGAGAAAGTGATTCTCGGCACAGTTAGTAAGGCGCGGCTGACGTACGGCTCAGCCGTCCCTCCGGGACTTGAAGATCAAGACGCCAGCAACCCGGCGTTGAAACGCCGGGCTACTCTCAATCGTGCCTCCGGCACGGATGCGTGCTAGACCCCTGCTGCGGCACGAGCAGTCGTCATGACGGGTCGAATCGCGGGAGCGGGGATCCGAAGGAGAAGCTATGAAGTGAGCCAACCTCGGCCCGTGGTTAGGATGCTCTTCGTAGTTTGTTGAGTATCCAGAACACCATAACGAAAGGAAGGTTGGCTCATG
>SBAX01000360.1 GCA_005240095.1 Phycisphaera mikurensis | reverse complement strand
GGATCGGGGCGCACGTTCCCAGGAAATCACAGCAACATTCGCCTTCGGCCAGCTTGCAGAAGAACCCCTCCGGACAGGGCAGGCCGGCGATGCCTCCGCAGATCACGTTCCCCACCGCCGGCTCGGCGATGACGTGGAGGACCGTGTCGAGGCAGACCATGCCGTTAATGGACACGAAGATGTCGATGTTCGGAAATTGCGAGCCACCGACCACCCAGCCGCTGTCGAAGTGCACGGGCCCGGCGCTGCCGATGCGCAGCTCGAGCGACATCCTTTGTTGAACGGCGAACTCCCCGCCGACCCAATAGAAGCCCGACCCCTGGATGGGGATAGTCTGATTGAAGGAAGGCGACACCACCTGCCAGTTGATGTTCAACACGGCGAATTGACGAAACAGGCTGTTATCGGAGAGCGGAAGCAGCCCGAAATCGCCGCGCAGGGGGCGAGGTTCCTCCAGCAGGCAATCGCAGGGATCCCAGCACCCGTGCTGGTAGGTGGACCCTCCTGACAACAGATACGGCGATATCTGGGAAGGCGACACCGGGCGCGCGTCGATCGCGAACACGCGATCGTAGCAGTACATGTTGTTCATCGAGATGGTGATGTGAATGCCGGTCAGATCGCCGATCGGCACCCATCCGCTGTCGAAGTGCTGCGGCGGATCTTCACCGATCGCCAGATCGAGTACCATGCGCTGCTGCAAAAGGGTGATGGGGCTGGGGCTGCCGACGCTGAACTTTCCTGCTCCCGTCACACGCCTTTCAGGCTCAAAAAAGGGGATGAGCCAGTTGACATCCCGGACAGCGTACTCGTCGATGCCTGCGTTGTTACCGAGATAGGAGAGTTTGAACGTGCCCTCAACGGGCTGTTCCATGAAAATGGGACACAGGCACGGCGGGAAACAGCCCTCCTGGTAACTGCTCTTTTCTTGCATGACATAGATGGTGCCGTCTCCCGCGCCGAGCGGGTCGGCCCACGCCGGGGCCGCAAGCCAGCCCTGGGATAGAAGCATCACCACCGCCGCGGTTTTCGTCGTCACTTTCAGATTGGCGCACATCGTCATGTCTCCGGAACCTACTTCACCCCGTCGTCCCGGGCCGTCTGGAATGAGGTTTGAACGCTAACGCGCCGCGGCGCGCCCGTCAAGCTCCTTACGCCCATGTCATCGCCGTCCAGGGCGGCCGAAAGGGCTGTGGCAAAAGGGTCGGTGTCAGCCGAGCCGCATCAGGCCCTGGCTGGCCCGCGGCGAGTAGCGATCAGCACGGACCCGCCGCCGAGCAGCAATGTGACGAGGACGGCCAGACCCGCGCCGCCGATGGTCGGCGCGGACTCGGCGATGGGGAAGACGGTGAGGGTCCAGGCGGTGCCGAAATCGGGCTCGCATGTCAGTTGGCTCATTCCTGGGAAGTCCGGCGACGCCGCCCCCTGCAGCTTCACGTCGAACGTGCCGCCTTCGATGGTTGCGGACCACGAACCGGAGAGGAGGCTCTGGCTACCCGGAGTGGTATGGTACGTGGGCGGCGGATTGGGGGCATGTGTTCCGATGACCGGGCGAATCAGGGCGTGCTGGGCATCCGCGCTGAGCGTCCAAGTGATGACCGCCTGCCCGGCAGGCGCGGTCACGGTCTTGGTCGTCCCAGGGATGTCCTCATAGGTCGTCGTAACAACGAGGAACGTACCCAGTTCCGCGTCGCTTTCGTACTGGTGGAAGTGAGTTTCCGTGAAAGGTGTGACGGCCAGGGCCCGTTGACCCAGGCACATCGCGCACAACACGACTGTAGCCGTCCCCGTGAATCGCAACATTCTTCTCACCTCCCGAGAAAACGACTGGAATCAATGCGGACGAGCCCGAATATAGCAGATCGCAAAGCCGGGTTTCAATAATCAAGACTTGATGGAGCAGCGAACGATGGAATGGCATTGTTCAAGGCGAGCATATCACTGGCGTAGCAACGTGAAGATATGTGTCACCCACCTGAGTCGAGGCGCAACGCAAGTTCTTGTGTTTCAAGGACTTACGATCTGGCCTGCCAGGAATCGAACCTGGAACCTTCTGATCCAGAGTCGGCTTTCTTGCTCCTACCTTCTGATATATGACCCTTAACCGACCTAGACTTTTCGCTTGCAACGCGAGAAAAGCAGAGTTATGGTTCTACACCGACATTAACGGTTCTACACCGCGGGCGTAGAACCAGCGTAGGTACCGGGCTTTTGGAGGGCGTGTCCCATGGCGCACGTACGATTCACGAAAAGCACGTTGGAACGATACCCGATCCCGGCCGGCAATCGGGTTTTCGTCTATGACCGGCAGACGCCGAGCCTCGCTCTCATGGTCACGCGGACGGGGCATCGTTCGTTCTACCTATGCCAGCGTGTGAACGGCCGACCCGAGAAAATCCATATCGGCCCGTTCCCTGAGTGGACGGTTGAACAAGCCCGACGCCGGGCCGCGGAGCTGCGCGGAGACATCGCCAAGGGAATCAATCCGGCGGAACGCAAGCGGACGGCTCGGGCAGGCATGACCCTCGGGGAGCTGTTCGAGCGATACATCGAACGGGCTAAGCTCGAACACCGCACCTGGGCGGAACACCAGCGCCGCTATGACACGCACCTGTCCGTGTGGAAGGGCCGCAAGCTCTCGCAGATAAGCCGGGAAGATGTCGCGAAGCTGCACACCAAGATCGGCCGCGATGCACCGTATGAAGCAAACCGAACCCTCGCGCTGCTGAGCGCGATGTTCAACAAGGCCGCCAAGAACTACGGCTTTGAAGGGGTAAATCCCTGCCGTGGCGTCGACCGGTTCGGCGAGGAAAAGCGGGACCGGTTCCTGCTGCCCGACGAACTGAAACGGTTTTTCGGAGCGTTGAACGCCGACGCGACTGAACCGCTGATGCGTGACTTCTACAGCATCGCACTCCTCACGGGCGCCCGCCGAGGCAACGTGCAGGCGATGCGATGGGACGAGCTGGACCTTAGCCGCGCCGAGTGGCGAATCCCGGCCAGCAAGAGCAAAAACCGCAAGGCGATGCTGATCTGTCTCCCGCCTCGGGCCGTGGAGATACTCCGCGAGCGACACAAGGACAACGAAGAGAAGCCTAAGGCGAAACGATCCGAGTTCGTTTTTCCGAGCTACGGGGCGAGCGGACACGTCGTCGATGCTCGACAAGCCTGGGCCGACATCATCGGCCGCGCGAAGCTCAAGAACCTTCGGATGCACGACCTTCGGCGGACACTCGCATCGTGGGCGGCGATGACCGGGGCGAGCCTGCACGTAGTCGGCAAGGCACTCGGGCACCGCGACCCGAACACCACCGCCGTCTACGCGAGGCTGACGAACGAGCCCGTCCGCGAAGCCGTCAACACGGCCGCCACGGCGATGCTCACCGCGGGCGGCGTGCTGCCTGCGCAAGGGGCCGACAATGGCAAGGCATAGCTGGGTCGGTGCGTCCGGGCTGTCGGAAGCCACGGGCCACAAGCTCACCACCAAGCAGACGCAGGCCCTGGCTCGGCTTGAATCGCTGATCGTCAGTGTCCGCTCCGGGTATCGTGTGAAAGACCTTCCGGGCCGGGTGTGTGCTTCTATGAAGCCGGGTCTGTCAAGCGCCAAGGGTTCGATCGGCCTAACCTTCTATCCGAGCTTTCGTGAGGGGCTCCGCCGACGGCGGCGCCCAAGGT
>SBAX01000103.1 GCA_005240095.1 Phycisphaera mikurensis | reverse complement strand
GTGCTTCTTCGGGCCTGCGAGGGGCGCTGGATGGAGGACGCCACCTGCGCCACGGCCACCTTCGAACCGCCGTGCGGAGCGCACGCCTGCTGCTATCCCAACCCGTTGCTGCCGACTTCCATCCTGTGCCAGAATCTGACCCCGAGTGAGTGCACGGCGCTGGAAGGTTCCTCGACGCCGGGGCTGTTCTGCGTGGACATCAGTTGTCCCGGCCCGGCGTGCATCAACCGCGGCGGGGACTGCTTCGCCGCGCATCCCACGGACCCGGGCTGCGATAACGCCCTGTGCTGCGACAAAGTGTGCGATCAGGACCCCAATTGCTGCACGACCGGCTGGAGCGCCTCCTGCGTGACGCGGGCGAGGACCCTGTGTTCGAGCGATATGTGCGCCGACGCCCTGCCGATCACGGGCACCGGCACCTTCCCCTTCGACAACACGACGGCGACCACCGACGGTCCTCTTCACGCGGACTGCATCAACGTCGGGGATGATGCCCAGATTGCCAAGGACGTGTGGTACTGCTGGACGTCGTCGTGCACCGACGAAGTCTTCGTGCGGACCTGCGGGCAGACGGAGCTGGATACCAAACTGGCGGTCTATGACGGCTGCACCTGTCCGCCGACGGACGCGAACCTGCTGGACTGCGGCGATGACCGATGCGGAGGCGGCAATCTTCAATCGAC
Organism: Phycisphaera mikurensis; assembly: GCA_005240095.1. Taxonomy (GTDB): domain Bacteria; phylum Planctomycetota; class Phycisphaerae; order UBA1845; family UBA1845; genus SBAX01. Next base: position 6,420 of record SBAX01000103.1, on the reverse strand, counting down.
GGCCGTGTTCCACGCGGGCGCGAATCGCCAGTACCTCATCCGGTTAGGAAGCTACCCCTACAGCCCGCCGCCGGGCGACACGGGGACGATGACCATCACCTGCGGGCCGCCGGTGCAGCCCAACTGCCCGACGGTGACGGAGAACTGCTGCGACGCCAATGACGGCTCAACCGGCTCAGGATGCGCGGACGAGGCCTGCTGCGAAACGGTCTGCGGATGCGACCAGTACTGCTGCGACGTGGAGTGGGACGCGGCCTGCGCCTCGACCGGTCTGGGTGGGTCGGGCTGTGGGGCCGACGTGTTGTGTCCGGTGCTGTGCGGCAATTGTCCGGCGGGGACGGTGAGCTTCGTTGATCCGCCGACCGGCGTGGTGGATGCACGCCGGCCGAATACGCCGCAGAGCGCCACGCCCATCGTGGGCATCGATATGCTCCTCGTGACCGCCCCAGCGGGGGCGGACAATCCCAGTTGCTGGAGTCTCTGCGAAACGAGTTCCACGGGCACGGCCAACGGCGTCATCGGCGTCACCGACAACGGCGACGGGCAGTTCACCGTGCAGCTCGCCCGGTCCATCACTCCGGGGGCGCTGACCAAGGTGACATACATGGGCAGCAATACGACCGCGACGCTGATCTATCATCCGTCCAACGTCAACGGCGTCGGCGGGGCCAACCAAACGGACGTCGCGAACCTGGTGGCGGCCTTCGACGGGACTTTCGTGGTTCCGTGGGGCATGTACAGCCTGGACATCGATCGCAGCGGAATGCCCACCCCGGCGGACATCATCGAGGCCGGGGCCCTGCTCATCGGCGAAGGCGCGTACCCGACGTGGAACGGCACCGCCCAGCCCGCCCCCAACGCCAACTGTCCGTAGAACCGCCGAAACGCAGAAAAGCAGAAAAACAGAAACGCAGAAACACGGAGACGCGCTGGTGCCCCACCCATCGCTGCGCGATGGATGGGCCACCCCTGCCGTCCCCTGGCAAGGGCGTGGCACCGCGCAAGCGCCCGCTACCGACGCAATTGGCATCTCACCGGCCCAATAGGCATGACAGCAGCGCGGCACGATTGACCCGGAGGGGTCTTCCGCGGTAGCATGCCCATTCATCGTCTCCCCACCCGCTTGGGCCCGTGCCGGCCGAAGAGAGGAGAACAAACATGTCCGCGTTCACCTGTCGGGGAAAGACCGTCTTTCCGTTGGGGGTGCTCGTCCTGTGTCTGGTGGTGGGCGGAGTCCGCGCCCAGGAGTGCGTGACATGGCGCGCCCGGCATACTGTTCCGGGGGGGATTACCGGTCACAGCATGGCCTACGACAGCTTCCGCGGCGTGACCGTACGCTTTGGCGGACTGTCGAGCACGGTCAGTTTGGCGGGGCTGACGCAGACGTGGGAGTACGATGGGGACTCATGGACCCTGCGCAACAGCAGCGGGCCGCTGCGATCGCAAGGGACGGCTATGGCCTACGACAGCACTCGAAAAGTCACCGTGCTGTTTGGCGGCCATGATTATGATTGGGACGCCGGCGCGTGGTTCTATTCCAACGACACCTGGGAATGGAATGGAAGCAGTTGGGTGTTGCGGACGCAGGCGGGTTCCTGGCCTGTCCCGCGGACCGGGGCGGCGATGACGTTCGATTCGGTGCGCAATCGGGTGATCTTGTTCGGCGGTTACAGCCCGTCTACGGGCGGGGTCCCCTTAGATGACACATGGGAATGGAACGGTTCCGTCTGGCAGGCGCGCACCGGCAGCCCGCGCCCGTCGGCAGGAGGGGGATACTCCACCCCATACTCCATGGCCTTCGACAGCCTGCGCGGCGTAGCCGTGCTGTTCACCGGAACCCAGACGTGGGAATGGAACGGTTCCCAGTGGATGCTGAAAAACGACTCCGGCGGAACACCGCGGAATAACGCCAAGTTGGCCTACAGTTCCGCATTGCAGCAGGTAGTTCTGTTCGGGGGAGAGATCGGCGGATTCTACACGACGGACCTGCAGGCGTGGGACGGGGCGCAGTGGACGCAGGTTTCGGACGGCGGCGTTCCGCGCCGCGGCAGCCACGGCCTGGCGTTCGACATCGCTCGCGGGCGGCTGGTGGTCTTTGGAGGGACTGATGAGGTCGCCGCGGCCTTCGGCGACACGTGGGAATGGGATGGGGTGCAGTGGACCTCGTTGAATGCGGGACCGCGTCCGCGAGTTGAGCACGCCCTGGCGTTCGACAGCGCGCGCGGGGTCACGGTGCTGCACGGGGGCATGGCTCCGGAGTCGGGTGGAGTCTTTTCCGACACCTGGGAATGGGATGGCACGGGCTGGACGTACATGGGCAACACGGCGGCGAGCGGCGGCGTAGCCAAAGTCGTGTCGGGGCATTCTTTGGCCTACGACGCGGCGCGGGCCAGAACGCTGCTTTTCGGCGCCTTTACGGACACCGCCCTGTGGGACGGAAACACGTGGGTGTATCCCGCTCCGCCGGTGCAGCCACCGCAGCCGCGGGCGGGCACGGCGATGGCGTACGACAGCGTCCGCGACGTGACCGTGCTCTTCGGCGGGGGCGATCCGGTGTTCGGGCCGCCTCAGGGAGACACCTGGGAATGGGACGGCGCGCAGTGGACGCAGCGGGCCACGAGCGGACCCGCGCCGCGAGCCTTCCATCGCATGGCGTTTGACGCTGTACGGGGTGTGACGGTGCTCTACGGCGGCGAGGGCGCCGGCGCGGCTTCCCTGATTGACACATGGGAATGGGACGGGCAGTCGTGGACGGGGCCGCTGGCCGATGGGCCGGCGTATTTCTGGGCGTACGGCCCGAGCATGGCGTTCGACGTCACCCGGGGGGCGGTGCTTCTTCGCACGCAGGGGACCACCTATGAGTGGGACGGAAGCGCGTGGAACGACCATGGCTACTCCGATCCCGCTGCCTGGACAGCGATGGCGTTTGACTCGGCACGGGGCGTCGGTGTGACGTTCAGCGGTACGGGCGTAACGGCGGAATCCTGCCGCTATGACTGCGCCGCGGCGGCGATGAGCGGCGAGATGCAGGCGGAGACGTTTACCAACTGCCCCGGCTCGTGCTACGCGAAGAAGAACCGATACCTTTCCTTTGTGCCGCCGACGATTGACGACGCGGGCTGCGACCTCGGCGTGGCCTTGCGGGTCAGGCTGACGGCCATGCCGGGTCCGTCGAACTGCCCGCGGATTCCCGACTACAGCGCGTTCAACAATCAGACCCAGTATGTCGGTCCGGAGATCTACTCCGGCTCCACGCCTACGGGCGTGTTCCCCCTGCAGAGCACGAAGTACTATCGCGACTGGAGCACGGTTCCGGGGGGCGTCGTGCAGGTGGCGGACTGCAGGATCGTGCCCTGTGCCACCTATACGATTGATGCGGTCAGCAGCGTCGATACGGTGTACTCTTCGCCGATCGTTCTGACCACGACGCCGGTATGGGGCGACATTGTGGGCAACGGTGGCACCCCGGGCGACGGGATGGTCGATGCCCTCGACGTGGTCGCCCTGGTGCAGCGTTTCAAGGACCTGCCCGGTGCGGCGCCGCGAACGTGGTGCGACGTACACGCCAATCAGCCCAAACAAGGCGTTAACCTCAACATCGATGCACTGGACATCAGCGTCGTGGTCAGTGCCTTCAAAGGCGCCAATTATCCCTTCGCGGGCCCGACGGGGTCTTGGACGCCCTGCGCACCATAGTGTCTTCACTGGAGAGTGCCTCATGCCACACCACACGCCACGGCTTGCTGCACTCGTTGGAGTTCTGGCTTGCTCCAGTGTAACGGCACAGGATTGCCTGTATTTGTCACCGCGGCACCAGGTGCCGGCGGGACTTCATTCCCACGACATGGTCTATGACAGCGCTCGTGGAGTGATGGTTCGCTTCGGCGGCAGCACGGAGACTTACGTTGACCCTTGGTTTGTTGCTGACCCGGGCATCGTTGGCGAGACCTGGGAATACAGCCCGCCCACCTGGGTGAAGCGGAGCAGTTCCGGTCCGTCGCCGCGGATCAACCACGCGATGGCCTACGATTCGCAGCGGGGCGTCACGGTGCTGTTTGGAGGACGGTACCGGGAGCCAACCTTCAACAGCGAGTGGCAGTATTTCAGCGACACGTGGGAATGGAACGGGGTCAGTTGGTCGTTGCGCAGCACGGCCGGTCCCGCGCCCATGGCCGGTGCAGCGATGACCTACGACAGTGTTCGGCAGCGAGTTCTCCTGGTCGGGGGCGGCACCTGGGAATGGAACGGGAGCACGTGGACGCAACGCTTGGTCGCTACGCCCCAGGTCGACGGACATGTTCTGGCTTTCGACACGGCGCGGAGCGTGGGCGTGCTGGTCGGTGTGTCGTCCAACATCGTCGGTACCTGGGAATGGAACGGCAACACGTGGACGCAAAGGGCGATTGGTGCGCCGGAGTATCGGGCCTGCGCCGTTGCGTACGACCCGGCCAGCAACTTGACACTTCTTGCCGGTGGAGGCAATGGCGAAACTCTCGACGAGCTTTGGGGTTGGGACGGCGGGCAGTGGTTGCTCCTCAAAGAGGGCGGCATTCCCGGTCGTAATGGACACGCCATGGCGTTCGACACCAGCCGCGGCGTGGCCGTGGTCTTCGGCGGCATTTACGGCGATGCAATCGGTGACACGTGGGAATGGGACGGCGCCCAGTGGAGTGCCACACCCGAGAGCGGTCCGCAATGGCGATCCCTTCACGCCCTGGCGTACGACGCTGCGCGTGGGGTGACCGTGCTCTACGGGGGGCATTCCATGCCGAATGGCCAGCCAATCTCAGATACTTGGGAGTGGGATGGTCTGCGCTGGACCTTCAGGGACGACTCTCCGTGGACCAGCGGAAGCGTGGCCTCCGGGTCGGCGGGAAACCCCTTGGCCTACGATAGCTTGCGCGCGGTAACCGTGCTGTACAATGGCTGGGGCGGCATGGCCGAATGGAATGGCACGACCTGGAGTGTCCCCGCGCCTGAGGTGCGCCCGCCGGCGCCGCGGTTCTGGCCGGGAATGGCGTACGACAGCGCGCGAGGGGTGACGGTCCTCTTCGGTGGCACCAGCTACAGTGATGATTGGGGCGACACATGGGAGTGGGACGGAAGCTCCTGGGTCGAGCGGGTGGTACCCGGGCCACCGGCGCGAAGTCAGCACCTGATGGCCTACGACAGCGTGCGCGGAGTCACGGTGCTTCACGGAGGGTATAGTGGTGGTGCGCTCACCGACACATGGGAGTGGGATGGAAATACCTGGGTAGGTCCGCTGGCCACCGGACCGAGTGCGTACCAGTACTGGGTTCACGCTTCCATGACCTTTGACGCGGGTCGGGGCGTCATCGTTCTGGCTGCGTATTCGGCGCTCTACGATTGGGATGGCAGCACATGGACGCAGCGCGGCTCGGGGCTGGCGGGCGGCCTTCCCGGTGTCGCGTACGACAGCGCCCGAGTGGTGCTGTTGTACGTAAACGGTTCGGGTGGGACGTTCGAATCGAGCCAGTATCCATGCGCCGCGGCGAACATGGACGCGCCCGCGGCCGAGACCTACGCACCGTGCTCGTGCTACGCGACGAAGAACCGCTACCTGTCCTTTGTTCCGCCCGCTCCCGCTACGGACTGCGATATCCCTGTGGCCCTTCGCGTGACGCTGGGGCCCATGCCGGGACCCTCCGACTGCCCCAAAGTTCCGGACTATAGCGCCTTCAACGGCACGGTCTATTACGTGGGTCCGGAGATCCTGTCAGGCTCGACTCCTACCGGAGTGCGCGCCCTCCAAACGAGTCCCTACTACAATGACTGGAGCGCGCTGCCCGGCGGCGTGGTCCAGGTTTCGGACTGCAAGATCGTTCCCTGCGCGACGTATTCAATCTCCGCGATCACTCCCACACCAAGCGCTGTCTATACGGCCCACTTGGTGCTCACCACGACGCCTGTGTGGGCCGACGTCGTGGGCCAGGGCGGCATGCCGGCTGACGATGTGGTGGATGCGCTCGACGTGGTCGCCCTGGTGCAGCGGCTTAAGGACCTGCCCGGTGCGGCGCCGCGAACGTGGTGCGACGTACACGCCAATCAGCCCAAACAAGGCGTTAACCTCAACATCGATGCCCTGGACATCAGCGTGGTGGTCAGTGCCTTCAAAGGCGCCAATTATCCCTTCCCCGGACCGGCGACGACCTGCGCGCCATAGGACGCTGCACTGCTCGCAGCATGCGCTGTGCCGAGAATCCTTTCTCGGCACCGCCCCAAGTGGGATTCCTATCCCACGTGCATTGCGCGCGGGAGCTTCGCATCGTGCCCGATCCTTTACGCAGGCGGGTGCCCCATCCTTTGCGCAGCCAAGGGCGGGGGCTCGATGATCGAGCGCCGAGAGTCCTTCGGTTGCTGCAGCGTCGTCGCCATTCGATCATCGTGTCGCCACCCATC
>SBAX01000478.1 GCA_005240095.1 Phycisphaera mikurensis | reverse complement strand
GTCCACGAGGCCTTCCTGCGACTGGTGGGGTCTCCGATCCACAGCTTCAACGGCCGGGGGCACTTTTTGGCCGCCGCCGCCGAAGGGATGCAGCGAATCCTGGTCGAGCACGCCCGCAGTCGAAACGCGCTGAAACGCGGCGGGGGCAGGAAAGTGGATTTTGACTGGTCCTGCGTGGAGACGGTGGCAGACCTGCTGCCCGATGAGCGAAGCGGGGAAATGTTGGCGCTCGATGAAGCCCTTTTGCGCTTAGAGAAGGAGGACCCTGACGCCGCCAGGCTGGTTCAGCTGCGCTTCTTCGTGGATCTGAGCATCGACGAGACCGCCGATGCCCTAGGAGTTTCCCCGCGCAGCGTGGACCGGGAATGGGCGTATGCCAAAACGCGGCTCCTGCAACTGCTGCGGACAGGAGACCCCCAGGCGGCCTTATGAGGGGCGAGCGGGCCTGCCCATGCCTTCATCACGGGCCAAGGAAGTGTTTCTCGAAGCTCTCGGCCGTCCGGCCGGAGAACGGACGGCTATTGTGCTCAAGGCCTGCGAGGGCGATGCTTCGCTCCGCGCACAAGTCGAGGACCTGTTGAGAGTACACGGCGAGGCCGGCCAGTTCATGGGCCGACGTACTGGCGGGGGCGAGACGCCCTCCATGGTCATCGATCGTCCCGGTTCCACCGCTACGGCCGCCGCCTCTCTGCCGGAAAAGCCGGGGACGGTCATAGGCCGGTACAAACTCTTGCAGCAGATCGGCGAAGGCGGCTTTGGCGTGGTCTATATGGCGGAGCAGGAGCAGCCTGTCCGCCGCAAGGTTGCCCTCAAGATCATCAAGTTGGGCATGGACACCCGCCAGGTGATCGCTCGCTTCGAGGCGGAGCGCCAGGCCCTAGCCATGATGGACCATCCCCATATCGCCAAAGTGCTGGACGCTGGCGCCACGGACACGGGCCGGCCGTACTTCGTCATGGAGCTGGTTAAGGGCGTGCCCATCACCCGCTACTGCGACCAGGAACGCGTCTCACTGCTGGATCGCTTGAACCTGTTCCTCAACGTGTGCAGCGCCGTGCAGCACGCCCATCAAAAGGGGATCATTCACCGGGATATCAAGCCGGGCAACATCCTGGTCACCCTGCACGACGTCCACGGGCGGCAGCACGGGACAGAGTTTCTTTGAAGGATTCGTGAACCCCATCCCAAATCAGGTGTGCATTTTTCCAGACCCGTGCGTGGTGGGCACGGGCGACCTGGTTGGCGGTGAAGAACTGAGCACCATGCTCGCGGTGTCGAACTCGGGCATCGCGGTTGGGTTCGGCCACACCGCGGCGGGACGCGAGGCGTTCATGTGGATCCCGGGTAGCCAGTTCCCATTACGGGCTCCGCAAAGAATCGCCTTGGGCGACCTTCCCGGTGGAGCTACGTCCAGCGAAGCCTACGGAATTACGGGCGACGGCGCCCTGATTGTCGGGCGGGGGTCGACGGCGGCGGGCGACGAGGCATTCCTACGGCATGGCAACCTGGGGATGCGCAATCTGCGAGAACTGTTCGTGGAGGATTACGGTCTGATTGGACTTGAGGGGTGGAGGCTCACTCGAGCCAATGCGGTCTCGACCAACGGCCTGGCCATCGCGGGGTCCGGCATTAATCCCTCCTCGCATGCTGAAGGCTGGTTCATTACCCTGCCCGACTGCAATGCCAATGGGCGCTGGGACGGATTGGAGGCGCCCATCCCGTCCGCCCGCGCGACGCGATCGATCGTCCAGTTTGACGGCACGGACGATTTCGTGGAACTGGCGACGCCCTCCGCGGAATTAAGGATCACAGGCAACCTTTCGATGGAGGCCTGGGTGTTTCTGCATCGCCTCGGGGTGACACAATCCATTCTTACGCTTGGCGAAGCGGGAGAGGACCTCAGCAGCAATGTGCTCTATTCCATGGAAGTTGACGCGAACGGTGACATCGTCGTCAGCCATGAGCGTGCCGACCTCACCGATGCGATCGTGATTGCGGACACGAACTTGCACAGCGGACGGTGGTACCATATTGCGGTCACTCGCACTGTGTTCAGCCAAACCGTCCTAGAGTATGCGGTCCACATCGACGAGCTCGAACCGCAGGTGTTCGGGGCGATCGGGCGACCGGCCGGGGGAACGGCTGGACGGCTGCGAATCGGGCGGGCCCCAGGCACGACCCCGGACCGGCCCTTTGATGGATACATCGCCGACGTTCGCATCTGGAACGTGGCCCGGACTCCTGAGCAGATCGTCGCGTCGATGTTTACCACGCAGCCGCCCGACGCGACCGGGCTCGTTGCGTCATGGCCCATGGATGAGCCGGAGGGTTCCGTTTTCGCCGACGCCGTCGGCACAAACGACCTCACCATCGGCGCCGGCGGATCTCGCCTGACGGTTGGCGCCGACTGCAACCTGAATCGAATCCCGGACACCTGTGAGACGGACTGTAATGACAACGGCGTTCCCGATGATTGCGACGTTTGTGACGAGACAAGTCACGATTGCGACTTCGACGAGCGACCCGACGAGTGCGACGTTCTCGACACCTTGGCGGAGCTCCTGAATCAGGACAGAGCCGCCACGCAGGTCTTCCGCGAGGAGCGCGACGACCCGACCGAACCCACCACGTTCGGCACGATGATCCAGCGGTACGGCCGGCCGTGGAAGCCCGGCACGCGTCAGACCCCGGGAGGCGGGGTGTGCTCGGGCGGAACGCAGAACGGTCAGTTCTGCGCGAATTCTGACGCCTGTCCGGGCGGCAGTTGCGTTCCGCCGGCCGGCACGGGTGCTACGCGCGACCCGGCGGAGCGGCTCCGCACTCTGACGCGCAGTCCCGAGTGTCTTCCCAGCCATGTCGCCCAGGCGGCGTTGAAGGAGCTGTCCGCCTTTGAAATGCTGCTCGGCAATGAGGCTTTCGCAGATGCAATGGACCCCACGGTAGGCGAGGGCGCATCGGGTGAGTCCATTGCCCTCGAACAAGTGCCGGGACTCTTCGCGTTCCGGGGATTGCCCTCGGTTGCCTCTCTCCTCGACGAAGAGCTGGCATTGTTGCGGGGAAGGGAGATTGCCCTACCGGCCTCTTCCAGCGACCCGCTGAATGACGAGCCGGCCACAAATGCCAATGGCAATTATCCGCAGTTCGGCACGGCTACACGTGCGGCTATCTACAACCGACTACGGCCTAACGCCACGGACACACTGGGTTCGCTCGCCTATCGCTCGAACTACGGATTCACCAATACGACGACGAATGCTATAGCCTCCGAGGCGTTTCCCCAGGGTCATGGGGACGCCTATGGCTACTATCTGACCGCGGCGCGGATCTATCTCAACTTTTTCGGCGCTAATCAGGTGCCGCCGCTGCCCGAAAACGTGGTGCAGACGTTCGTCGAATCTCAACTTGTTGCCCAGGGCAGCATCGACTGCGGGCGACTGGACTGTGAGGAGGTCCTCGACGACGACGGGGCCATGCACCACGTTGGGTTTCAGTCAGTGCGCAGCATGGCCGTGGCGATGGCGGCGCGGGCACGGGCCGTGGGCCGCATCGTCGACCTCACATTTCGCCGGGACTACCGCGAGGACGTTGACACTCCCCTGGTGGACACAGATCCGGCCCGAGCATGGGGCCTTGCGGACTGGGCGCGGCGAGGAAGCGTGGGGGCCTATCTTGACTGGGCGGCCTTGAATCACCTGCTGCCGGTCCCCGAGGCTGGCACGCCGGACGAGGTGGAATCCGTTCACCGTCAGCGAGTCGATGAAGTCCTTATCCTGGCGTCAGCGGTGCATGAAATGCAGGAACGTGTGGATGCCGCGGGGGCGGGATTGAACCCCCTCGGGCTCGTTTCCAACGTCGTCCCCTTCCGCATCATTCAGCCGGGCCAGTTGCTGAATTTCCTGGAAGGCGGCGCGAATGCCGGCAAGTCCCATTATGGGATCGTTCGCGACGCAGCCGTGGAGGCAATCAGGAACGCCCGCGGCATCTTGCAGCGGGCCAATCTGGGGCTGAACCGCCTGCGTGGTAATGAAGACTCCTTCGCGGACTTCGAAAACCAGGTCCGCGAGTCGGACGTGGGCCTCAACAATCGGCTGATCGAGATCTTCGGACTGCCATTCGCCAATGACACCACAGATAACGATTTCGAGGACAACGATGGCGACGGCGTCCAGATTACGGGCATCACCAACGATCCGGACGATGACTTCATCGAGGCCGGTTGCAATGGGGAATGCGCCGGCAGCCCCGATCTGCAGAACTTCCTCGTTGACTCGCAGGCGGCGGACGAACTGGGTCTCGGGGAGCGCGCTGCGGTGGGGCAGATTCAGCTCGCCATGTTCGAATTCCGCACGGCCGTACTGCGCGTCCAGATTGCAGAGCAGGCCCTGTCCAGCCTGGAAGCGTTGATTCAGGACAAGGCCGACAACCTTGCCCTGACGCGCAACGAGGCTGTCGAGCAGCTCGAAATCCAGGCCACCGCCTGCAACGACCGCATGCGCGTGATCGACCGCAAGGAGCAGTTGGCGATCCTGCGCGAGAACCGCGGCTTCCTCAGCCGGGCAATCGGTTTTGTCACCGGCGTCGCGGCGTGCGCTGCAGGCGGGATCGGTTGCCAGCAGCTGGCTGCCGGCGTGTTCGACGCAGTCCGCGAAAAGCTGGCGCAGATTGGGACCGGGACCGACCCGATCTCCGACATCGAGGACAATTTCGACATCGAGCGCGAGGAGCTGCGCATTAACTGCTGGCAGACCGCCTCCCTGACCCGGATATCCAACGACCAGGGGATCCGCGGGTTGGAGATCGAGCTGGAAGACCTCATTCGCAAAACCCCGCAGGCGATTATGGAACTGGCGATCGCAGAACTGCAGGCTCGACAGGCGCTGGCTGTCGTCAATAAGAACGTTCAGGAAGGCAAGAGACTGTTCGACGAGCGCGAGCGCGTTCGCAGTGTGCAGACCGACAAGTTGCAGGACTTCCGTTTTCGCGACCTGGCGTTTCGCACGTTCCGCAATCAGGCTCTCGAACAATATGGCGCCTTCTTCGATCTGGCCGGGCGATATGTCATGCTCGCCGCGCGGGCCTTTGCCTATGAATACAACGAACGTGACGAGGTCGACCAGCAGATGCGACGGCTGTACCGCGAGCGGCTTCTGGGCACGGAGACGGCAACGGACCAGGGGTTGGAGAGCGTCATCGCCCGGCTGGATCAGAAGCGGCAGGAGAGCGACTTTGCCTCGCGCCTGCAGAAGCTGTCTCTGTTCGACCAGCAGGGCGACGAGTTCAGTCTGCGTAAGAATCTGCTGGGCCTGACCATCGATCCGGCGCAGGACACTTTTGAACAGCAGTTGCAGAAGAACAAAGCATTCCGCGCATTCCTGGAATCCAACATTGTCCAGGAGCTGCTCGACGTGCCGGCGTTCGCGCAACACGCGAGTTTCGACAGTGATCGGGACGCGGGGCCGGCCCTGGTGCTGGAGTTCTCGACGGAAGTCGCCGGTCGGACTATTTTCGGGCAGCGGCGGGGGACGATCTTCGGGGCGCCGGCGAATTTCGATACCTGTTCCAATCCCAAGCTCTTTGAGTTCGCCATCCTGCTGGAGGGGGTCGATAACCCCGGGGCGCTGGGCGTGGACAGTCCCCTGATCTTTGCACACCTTCTGCCGGTAGGCTCGAGCATGCTTCGGGCGCCGGACCTTGGGGACTGCGCACTCCGTGCCGTGCGGACGTGGGGGGTTGTCGATCAGCGGATTCCGGGGGTCTCCGCCGCGTACCGCGACAGCGGCGGCGCTATTCTGGATGCCTTCAATATCCCGCGGTTGGCCACCTCCGCAGATCTGTACCTCATCAATCGATTCCCGGTGACACAGGCGCAGATTCGACAGACGGAGAGTCCCGTGTTTCAGGACGAGCTGGCCGGCTGGTCGGTCTGGAATACGCAGTGGCTGCTGGCGATTCCGGGAAGACAGTTTGCCGACCCCAGCGACGACGCGGCCCTTGTGCGACGGAAGCTGCTGATCCTGATCTTTGACGCCAACCAGAATGGCGTTCCTCGCAGTCCGGATGAGAACCTGGGTATTGACGACATCAAACTGCGCATCAAGGCATACGGCAAACCGTCGTAAGCGAGCATGCTATGAAACCACGCGTTATGACCAGTGTGATCACGCTGTGCGGTTGCCTGCTGGCGTGTGCGGTGACAGTGGGCGCAGATAAGAACGGCGTCTCTCCGCAGGTGATATCGCTTCCCACGGGGCCCGGCTCGATCTCGGGTCTGGGTGAGTCCTTCCAACCGCAGCTCAACAGCGGCAGCGGCGCCTATTCGATTCCCATCCAGGTCCCCAAGGGGCCGGGGGGACTGGCGCCCGCGCTTTCCCTCCAATACCACACAGGCAACGGAAATGGTTGTGTGGGAATCGGCTGGAAGCTGTCCGGGCCGACCATGATCAGTCGCAACATGGACGCCGGTCTGCCGCTTTATGTCGATGCGGCCAACGGCGTCGATGACGATTTCGACGGAGTTATTGATAATTCTCAGGAGCTCGATCAATTCAGCGGTCTGGACTTGGAAGAGCTGGTCGCCCTTCCCGATGCCACGTTTCGCGGGGAGACCGAGACGCGCTTCCTGCGCTATGAACGCGTCGGGGCCGGTTGGCGGGCCCGTTCCAAGAATGGAGTTCTCCACGAATTCGGAACGACGTCAGCGGCACGGATTGAAGACGGCCCACGGGTGTTCTCCTGGTTGATCGAGCGCACGACGGACCTGAACGGCAACACGATTGAATACCGCTACGTGTCCGATCCCGCCTCGCCGGGACAGAAATACTGCCGGGAGATCCGCTGGGCGGGAACCACGGCGTTCTACGGCGTCGTGTTGCACTATGAGGATGGCCGTCCGGATGTGCACTCCGACTTCCGCAGCGGCTTCGAAGTCCGCACGGCATTGCGGCTGGTAGGCCTGGATGTGATCGCTCAGGGAGTGCCCGTATCACCCGGTGCGCTTACGGGCGATCTGAACGAGGACGGGCAACCAGATTTTCTCATCCGCCACTACGCCCTTGAATACGAGCCCAAGGGCTTTCATTCATTGCTGCGCCGCGTGACCATGCTGGGATCCGACGGGGTCACGGCGCTGCCCCCCATGACCTTCGCCTACACGGAATGGGTGGCGCCCAACAACGTGTCATCGTCCATGGGCCCCAGTACGGGCGATCCCATGGCGGCGCTGAGCTCCAATGACGTCGAAGTCATCGACATGAATCGCGATGGTCTGCCCGACCTCCTGGAGGCGACGAGCGCGGTCCATCGCGTGTATCTCAACCTGGGAGTCAATACTCTGGGTCGCCTCGCCTGGGACACGGTCGGGACCCTGGTAGGGAACGCTCCGGGACTGAACCTCGGATCGCCCGCTGTTCATTTGGCTGATCACAGCGCCGATGGTGAGTCTGACCTGATCAATAAGGTCAACGACAGCCTGATCCAATGCCATATCAATACCGGCCAGCGAACCTGGCAGAATCCCGTGACGCTGGGGAATACCGATACGTGGCCGCGCTGGCCGTTTGAGAACGCGGGCAGCCGGACGCTGGATACCGATCATAATCGGATGCACGACATCCTCTTCACCTCCGACAACAGCTATCGGCTGTGGATGCTTATGCCCGGCGGGCGCTATGGAAAAGAGGTCCCCCTTCCGGTCCTTTCAGACGGCACTCAGGCCTTCAGTTTCGAGAAGCCCGGGGCCAGGATCGCTGACGTCAATGGCGATCGAATCAGCGATCTGGTCTGGATTCAAAGCACGCGCGTCGTGTACTGGGCGAGTTGCGGGCGGGGGAATTTCGAGGGGCCCATCAACCTGCTGCTGTCCGGCATGCTCAGTACCACGGAGATCGCGCGGACCGACTTTGCCGACGTCAACGGCGACGGGCTGCCCGATCTTATCCTGGTCAGGCCGGACGCTTCTCCGACCAGCATCGACTACCAACTCAACCGCGGTCGGGCCGGGTTTGATGTCCGCCGAAGGATTCTCGGCCTGCCCACGACTGTGGGGGGCGATGCCACGCGCTGGGTGGACATGAACGGGAACGGCTCGGTCGATCTGCTGATCTCGAACAGCGCCCGATCGGCGGGAACCCGCGAGCAGTATCTGGACTTCGTGCCCGGTGTGCGGCCGCATCTCCTCCGCCGGATCGATAACGGGCTGGGACGCGTCACCACCCTGGAATACGAGAGCTCGGTCCAACAAATGGTCCGGGCCCGCACGGCCGGACAGCCCTGGACCTCAACCATGCCGATTTCGGTTCCCGTCGTGGCCAGAATTGCGGAAGACGACTCCCGCGGGAACCAGTACACAACCGAGTTCACCTACCGCGATCCCTATTACCATCCCGTCAAGCAGGAGTTTCGCGGCTTCTCGCAAGCTCAGGTCAAGGAACTCGGGGATGCGTCTGCTCCCACTAAGGTCGTTGTTCACGTCTTCGACACGGGCGACGGCGCCGACTGCCGCAAGGGCAGGCCGCTGGCTCAGGAGGTTGTCACAGAATCCAACTCGCGTTTCGAGCGAGTCGAGAACACCGTGCAGCACCGAGTTCTGGATGAGGCCACAGACGGACGGCAAGTCTGCTTCGTGTTTACCGAGGCAACGGATGTGAATGTTTTCGAGCAGACTTCCAATCCGGTGCACATCCGCACGGAGTTTCAATACGATGACTTTGGCAACCTCCTTCAGGAGAACAAGCATGGAATCGTAGGCCAGAACGGCGATGAAGTCCTCGTCGAGAAGGCGTTTGCCTATGATCCTGACATCTGGCTGATGGACCGCGTCACACGCTCGACTACGCGCGACGGTAGCGGCACAAAGCTCGCCGAAGACCTGTTCACCTACGATGATCGAGGAAACCTGACTCAACAGCGCCGGTGGCTGGACGTCGGCGACCGCTACATCCTCACAGTCCGCAACGAGTACGATGCCTTCGGCAACATCACTCGCATCACGGATGCGAACAACCACAGCCGCTCCTTTACTTACGATCCGCTTCTGCACGCCTATCCGGTCAGCGAGACGGTTCATCTCCAAGCGAGCGATCTGGTGATGACGGCCGCGTACGACTTGGGTTATGGAACAATCATCTCCGCGTCTGATTTCTCCGGCGCTGAAAGCACCTTGCGGTACGACGCCCTTGGGCGGTTGACAGCGATCCAAAGGCCAGGCGGGGCGCAAACGGACTACGAATACGATCTCGGCAATCCGGTCAGCCGGGTGGTCACCAGGATTCGTGAGACTGCCGATGGCGGGACGCACGACTCGTACGACTACGTGGACGGCCTGTCCCGCCCGCTGGGGTCCAAGGTAGAGGCGACCGATGGTCGCTGGAGATTCCTCGACGCGGTTACTTTCAATGCCCGGGGTCTGGTCGGGGGAAAATGGCTGCCGTACTACACAACGACGCCGGACTATGAGCAGCCCGATGCCGGGCAATCATTCGAGTCCATGACCTATGACTCGCGAGATCGCGTGATCCAGACGACAAACCCGGACGGCACGTTCACCCGGACGGTCTTCGAGCCGCTTGCGGAGCACAGTTTCGACGAATTGGACAACGCCGGGGCGGGTACGCCGACCACGCGTCGCTTCGATGGACTGGCCCGGATGGTAGAAGTCATCGAACGCAACGGTGGCGACAACTATCACACGCAGTACACCTGGGATGCTTTGGGGAACTTGACGATCATGACCGACGCCCTCGGCAACCAGCGTCTCTATGCTTACGACTCTCTGAAAAGAAAGACGATGACCAACGATCCCGACCGCGGGGTCATGACCTATGCCTATGACGACGTGGGCAACCTCGTGCAGACGACCGACGCTCGCGGGCAAGTGATTGACTACGCCTACGACGAAGCCAATCGGCTCGTGAGCGAGGACTATGCAGCCTCTGTGAGCGGCGACGATCCGATAGACGTTGTCTACCGGTATGACACGCCGTCCGCCGGCGTCCCCCTCGGCGATGGAACGGTGGGCACGGCCGCGTTCACCGGTGGCCGGCTGGCCTCGGTCGCCGATCGCTCGGGCGAGGAGCATCTTTCCTATGACGCGCGCGGGAACATCGCCTGGACAACCAAACGTATTCGCGATCCGCGGCTGGGCGTGCTCGCGTCGTACACTACGCAGTTTACGCATGACCTCATGAATCGTGTCGTGGGAGTGATCTATCCGGATAACGATCGCGCCCACCTTGTCTATAATGAGGGCGGGTTCCTTGGCCGATTGGACGGCGGGAATGCGGGACGGGCCGTTGTGGACGCGGCCGATCACGAGGCCGCCGGCCAACTGAGCGAGATCCGATTCGGCAACGGCGTCCAGACTGCGTACTCCTACGACTCCCGCGACCGGCTCGCCTCATTGACCACGGCTCCTGCCAGCGCGGCTTCCCTGATTGACTATGCCTACACCTACGATCCGGTTTCCAATCTGACGCAGGTTCTTGATCGAAGACCAACCGCGTCGGTCCCGGATTCTTCTCCCCGGCGCAACACGCAGGAAATGCTCTACGACGATCTGTACCGCCTCCGTGAGATGCGCTTTGGATCGGAGCAGGCCCAAACCGCCGGGGTGTTGACCTACGAGTTCGATCCCATCGGCAACCTGACCCAACAGTCCGCCTCGGGCGGAATCGGCGGGTCGCTTGCCGCGGATCCCTTCGTCAACCACGGCCTGCGCGCGTTCGGAGGATCGGGCGGCTCAACGGGTCGCGTCGGGAGAGGGCCGGGGGAACCACCCGGACCGCACGCTCTCACTTCCACTGCTGCCGGGGCGACATTGGAATACGACGACAACGGCAACGTGCTGGCGCTGGATGGTGCGCACCTGGTCTGGGATGAGAAGAACCGGCTGAGCGAATACCGCAAGGGCAAGCTTACCGTGCGCTACACCTATGACTACGCGGACAAGCGGGTCTCGAGGGCCACGACGGACGGCGATAGACACGAAGAGACGCTCTACGTGGGCCAATACTTCGAGCTCCGCCCCAACGACGCGCCGATCAAGTATGTATTCAGCGGCCCGACGCGCATCGCCCAGCTCAAGGGCACACTCGATCCGACGCGTCCGCGTTTGCAACGCTTCCGGCTGGCCGCGGGCTGGAACCTCATTACGCTGTCCGTGGACAGTGCGCAGACGGCCTCGCAGGTTCTTGGCGCCGACGCCAGGGTGTACCGGTGGGTCGGCACGCAATACGTCTCCGTGAACCTCGGACAGCCCTTGCCGCTCGGCGAAGCGGTGTGGGTCGAAGTTCCCGCGGTTCGCGTGGTGAGCGCCCTGGGTGCCTATGACGATACGTCCGAATCGATCCCCCTGCCCGCGGGGCAACAGTTTTCCGCCTGGCCGCGACTCGAGCCATTCCGACCCGACGTGTACGGGGCGACGGACGCTCGCGTGACGTACTATGACGCGTCGGCCGGTAAGTGGTTGTTGATCGACCCGCAGTTGCCGGCCGGTGTGGCCGATCCCATCGATGCTGCTCCCTCAGCCAGCGGTCTGTGGATCACAGTCACGGCCCCGACGATGCTTCTACCGGCCAATACCTCCGCCGAGGACATCCTGGTATACCACGCGGACCACCTTGGCTCAGCGGCCGCAGTCACTGATGCCGCCGGCGATCTGCGCACCGAAACGGCCTATTACCCCTTCGGCCTCCCGCGGCTGGTTTACGAGCCCAACGGGTCCGCCATGTCCCCATACGGCTTTGCCGGCAAGGAACACGAACGGGAAACCGGACTCCAGGACTTTGGCAAGCGCGACTACGTGCCGCACCTTGGCGTATTCACGCGCCCGGACCCGCAGTTTGTCGAATTCACCGATCTGGCCCAGGGAGACGCGAGCGACCAGGAGTCCTACCGGCGCTTCTTGCAACATCCCCAGATGAGCAACCTCTATTCGTACGCCGCGGGCAATCCGCTGCGGTACGTCGACCTCGACGGCCGTGAGATCGAAATCTCCGAAGTGTTGCGCAAGGACGTGCCCCTGTTCAAGAAGGCGTGGAAGCTGCTCGAGAGCACCAACGAAGGACAACGCATCCTCAAGTCGTTGGGCGGCAAGGACATCAAGGTTTACATCCGCGCGTCGCTTCCGGACGTAAAGGACGCGAAAGTTGGGAAGGGAATTGGTGTTGCGGCCCCCGGTTTCGTTCAGACAGGCCAACAATACACCGGATCGAAGGGGGAGGGTGCGAACCTCAAAGCCAATGAGTACGCGGTATTGCTTAACGTCAAGGCCACTTGGGAGGTAGTCAGGACCAGGGAGGACTACGTCTACAAGTTGGCAGAGGATATCTTCCACGAACTGCGCCACGCGGAAGGGGACTACGTCGAACAGCATCCGATCACAAAGAGACTGGAGGGCGCCTTCGGCGCCATCGGCTTCAAGTACGACGCATACAAGCAGGTGCACAACAATCTGGACAAATACCTGACCCCTAGTGCAGATGCCTCGCTGGCGCAGTTCCAGTCGGAACTCGGCGCGCTGCGCGCCAGCGGGGGCGGAAACTGAGGCAGCGTGGTATGGCCGCGCATTGGTAACGACAAATGGACGTGAGGGTATTGCGATGTCTCGAGTGATTGCGATGGTGGTGGTTGTCAACCTGGTGGTGACTTGCGTTCACGTTGCCGCGGCCATTCCCGAACCGGATGTTGTTCTTTACGGAACGGTTTTGCGGGCCGGCCAATCCGTGCGGCAGCAGGACGCGGTGGTCGTGTTGGCCCGGCTGGGCAGCGGGCAGGAAATCGGCCGCTACGACTTCGGCGATTGCAACGCGGACGGAGTACGCGACGTCTGCGAGCGAAGTTGTTCCAATCCCGGCTGTACGGGCGTTACCGGTTGCGGCACGGCCCGCGACACGTCTCCAGCCGATGGGTTGCTCGATGACTGCCCGGGCAATCTCTACGCCCTCCGCGTCCGGACGGAATCCGTTCCCCAGGGACTCACGGCCACCGGCCAGGCCGCGGTCCTCAACCTCGCCAGTCCCACTTCGGTCCAGATCCTCATCCAGGTGGGCGGCGGAGCGGAGCAGCCCATCCGCCAACTTTGGATCGACGAGCGCGGCGAGATCCGGAATATCACCCTGAGCGTCCTCGACCTGTTTGCGTTTCGCAACTTCTCTCGCTGCTACAACGGCCCGCAAGGAGCGTCTCCGGGTGGGCTATGTGATGCGGCCCTTTTCAGCGGCGCGGACTACGACGACGACGGCGACGTCGACCTTCGAGACTATGCCTTCATCCAGAGTCACTTTGGCGGAAACTGACGGACAGGAGGTCCGGCCTGCCTAGCTTGACCGGCCTTGACAGCGGGCGACGCGACTCGAACGCGCAACGTTCAGCTTGGAAGGCTGATGCTCTACCATTGAGCTACGCCCGCAAACGCGGTTTTGCACAACTTAAGGAAGCGATCTTGCACAACTTAAGCCAGGTTTCTACCATACGCGCAGCCCCGCTAGCGGGGTCATTATACGCGGAGCCGCGGTGTGGCCAAGACTGCCCGACAACGAATCCCAAAGCTTCGATTCACCTCCATTCGAGCGATCGGCTGGCATGTTGCCTATCGCGACAAGAGCACCGGGCATTCAAGGCGGCACCGGTTCGGAATCTTGGACCGCCAACTCGAACCGGATGCCCGCGCGCTCTATCACCAGTGGCTTGCGGAGTACCTCGGCGGGAAGTCTCCCCTTGCGCATTCGACGATCACGGCCAAGCCGGCGCCCAAGCGAGGACCTAAGAAAAACATCCTCTCTGGGAGCATCCTCGACATTTCCACGGGCCTTATTGAGGCCGAGCGAGCCAGGACGAGGAATGCAGACGAACCGCGTCGGCGCGGCACGATTTCGGCACTCGTCTTCCGGTACCTCTCGAAGCAGCTCCGTGACTTTCTCGAATTCCTCGACGGCCGCCACGGAAAGGGAGCCGCCGCAAGGATGCGAATCGGCGACCTCTCGATGGAAGACATCGAGTACTACAACCGCTACATCGCGGCCAAAGGCTTCTCCGCGTCCCAGGTCGCAAAGCGCATGCAGCTTGTGAAGGCGATCATTAACCGGGCAGGCAGGCCGCAGTACGGGCGCCAAGTACTCCGGTGGAATTGGGATTCGAAAGACGTAGCGCACGGGACTCCACCGCGGGAACGGCCGTTCCCGACCTCCAAGCAACTGAGAAAGCTCCTTCGAGCAGCAGACCTTCGCGGAAAAGCGATGATCTGGCTTGGCGTCGGTCTTGGACTTGGGGCAAAGGACCTCTCTGTTATTCGAGTTGGTCAAATCGCAAAGGACGCCTATGACCTGCGACGCGCGAAAACGGGCGTCGAGCGATACGGTGACACGCCGCCGCTGGTTTGGATGTACGTGAATGCGTATCAAACGCGATTCCTTCGCCCGCCCGGCGAACTACTCTTCGTTACCCGCAACGGCGTCCCCCTTGTTCACTCCTCTTCCAACGCCGTCGCACAATGGTGGGCGAAACTCAGAGTAAGGGGCGGTGATTCGACCAAATCGCTCCCCGGCTTCTACACGCTCAGGCATCTTGGGGCAACGGAATTCGGTTCTCGGCCGGGGACTTCGATCGGCGACGTGAAGCGCTGGCTCGGCCACACGGCGAGTTCGGACGTTGCGGATCTGTACATGCGGCCCGTTCGACCTGAGTACCGGGAAGTTGTGCACTGGCTTCGAAAGCGCCTTTTTGGGCTAACACTCTCCGCTCCGAAGAAGTAGCTTCGTCCGCCATGAACGCGAGCAGATGGAGGCGAAAACCGGTGCTTGTTCGGGTGCAGTCGGCGTAGAACCGCCGGAGGCCCGGCTCGCGGTCGAAGAATCGGGCGCAAAGTGAAGCAAATTCGCCGTCGGACATGCCGTCCAACTGGTTCTCAAGCCGTTCTCGGGCAAGCTCCGACGCGATGAGTCTTTGCCGAAACTCCACGACACTCAATAGCTCCCGCATGACCTGTTCGGGTTCTTGTAATCGCTTCGCGGCACGTTCAAGGAGCGCCCGTCGCCGATTCTCGTCGAGCGAGTCCACGCACACGGAATCATCACTGATTAGATTCGTTGCTACGTCTTCGGCACGCTTTCGCAGCGCCAAAGTTTGTCCTTGCTCTCGCTTCCTCTCCGCATCAAACTCCGCCGCCGCCTCAGCGACATGGTCACGAAGGTGTGCGATTCGCGCGCCCACCCCCGCTCTTTCTGACCATGTGGTCATCGACATCGTTCGGTCGATCAGACCAGCCGCCGCCTCGACATTGGATGTCAATGCTGGAATCGACTTTGGATGATCTTCCTTGAGGACAAACCCCGCGGACGAAAGTCCCCATCGCCGCAGCGCATCACGCACTTTCCGATCCGTGTCCCCCTTTGCAGCAGCGCCTTGCTGCTTTGCTTGATTCTTACTTGCTTCTTTATGGGTCACCACTGACCCGACTTTCCGGTCACTACTGACCCGACAAGTCGGGTCACTTATGGCCCGACTCTCTTGACCAGTCGGTCCACCTGTGACCCGACCCAGGTGAGTTCTGTCTCCCTTGGCCTCCCTGGCAAGCCTTCGAATCATGGAGAGCGACGCACTCGCCGCCTCCGAACACCGCAAATCGGATATTTCGTAGGTCGAACCTCTGCCCATCTTCCGTTCCACCGAGATGAGCTTGGTGCGTTCAAGAAGCCCAATCGCTCGCTTCACCGAACTTTCCGAAAAGCCGCAATCAATTGCGATTCGTTTGCGGTCGGGGGTCACGTTCGGAATTCGCCGTAGCAGTGAGACGTACACCGCCTGAACGGCGCGACCGCCGTCGAGCGGTTCGAGGTCGCGGAGGCCGGCGAATACTTGCGAGTCAATTGCCACGCGAAGCGCTTGCTCGGCTGTGAGTCTTTGGTACGGCTCCGGAAACGACAGAATCTCCGGTCCCCTACGAGCCGCCGCAGAATCTTTCCCCGTTGTATGTGCTCCCCTCATGGTCTATTCGATGCGCCCAGCCGTTCGATCGATACGATGGCTCACAGCCACCTTTCGCGCAAGAGCAAAAACGCAAAAATCTCCTGCGAAGTCAGGAAGTTATGAACATCATGCCTTGCGGATCTCGTGATTTCAGAAGTTCCCATTATCGCAGCCTCTGAACTTCGCATGTTCGTAAGCTCCAAACTTCAGAAGCTCGCATCTACTTAACATCCGAGATTCGCAGATTGCGAGACTCGCAAGACCCGAAATCCGCAGAGCCGTAGATTGCGATGTTGTGAGACTGCGAAGTTATGAAGTTCAGAGATTCACACAGCGGTGTGGCATTGTGCAGGGTAGTGGAGCCCGGTGACGGGTTGGGTCAAATTAAGGTCTAGTGTCACGAATAGTTGAGTGCTAGCGTTGGCCTATGGATGACACTGACCTCAATTCACTTCGAAAACACAAGGAACTAGCAGTACAGCGCAAAGTTGCTATCCAAACACGAGCGGATTCGATGGAGGTCGATGCCGCGTCGTGACAGTTCTTTGATCGTGGCCCGCGTGT
>SBAX01000314.1 GCA_005240095.1 Phycisphaera mikurensis | reverse complement strand
CGGTGGTGCCCCATGAGGAGCGTCGTTGGCAATACCAGGTTCTCACCGACAAGCTCAGCGACCTGGCTAGCTACAACTGGCGGGTGATCCCGATCGATCATGCCGGGAACGACGGCCCGCCGCTCGAGACGGTGGTGCCCGATTTTTACTCGGTCATCACGGGGCGGACCCTGGTGGTGCGGAACCCAGATGCTCCCAAGTGGGCCGTCACCTATGACCCGGCGACGGATCGGGTGACTTACGTGGCGGCATGACATGGCGGCGGTGAACTCCAAGGCGGACGCCCTGCAAGTGCTGCTGGCCACCGGGGACGCGGCGGCGGATCTCCCGGTGATCGGCACGATTGATGGGGTGATCGTGAAAGGGGCTTCGCATACCTGCGGGCCTGGCAAGGGCGTCCTACGCAGCGAGCGGGACGGACGCACGCTTTCCTGGCGGGCGCCGGGCTCCACGCGCTTCGGGCCCCCGGTGGACACGTACGCAGATGGGCAGTACCTGCTGGAGGACGGGGAATCGCCGGCGAAATACCTCCACGTCGATGTGCGGACCTCCTATCTCCAACCGCGCCCCACCGAGAGCCCCGTGTACATCCAGGAGTACTGGAACCTGGGGATCAAGAACATCAGCGCGGCGGAGGCGGCGGGGTACGACGAGACGGTTTCCACGGCCTTCTACCTCAAGAACCTCAGTCAGAGCGTGCTCACCAACATCCGCGCGTGGGTCGATCCGGCGAGCACCTATTGGGAGATTCGCGGCCAGGCCCCGGATCCCTGGGTAAAGCCAACGACCGAAGAGGCCGCGTTGGCCTTGGGTGACCTGGCCCCGGGGGCCCAGCGCACTTTCCTGCAGCGACACCGTCACTCGGGGCCGATCGCGGCGGTAGCGCGGCAGCCGGCGATCGTGCATTTTCGGTTCGATGGGCCATGAGAGGAGGTTCGACGTGGGCAGGGCAATGGTTGGCGACACGGTTCGTATTCTGCCGGCCCGACCAGGCCGAGCGGCTGGCGGTCGATCGAGGCCGAGATACTGGGGCAAGCCTGAATGAAACCATCGATCCCCACCGCTGACGCCCCCGCCCTTCCGCGCTGGCTGACTCGGGAAGATCTCCGGCGGGTGGAAATCTTTCGACGGTGCAGCCCCCGCCGAAGACAGCAGCTCCTCGACCGGGCGCTGCGATACCGTGACCAGGCGATCATGAACCGAGAGTGTCGCCCCCCGCGCCCGGAAGGGGAGTTTTTCGAGCTGCTCACGTCTGGTGAGGGGGCGTTCCTTGCGGCTTGGTGGGCGATGGGGGTCAGTCGCAACATGCGGATCGCGGAACGCCTGGTCAGCTTCGCCGCGGAGAACATGGGGCTGGGGATGGGGATGCAGGAAACCTAAGGAAAAAAAGGGCCTTACGTGCCCCTTTCGCGTGGGCAGCTCCCCCGGTATAATGAGCGGGCCTTCGCGAGGCGCGAACCCCGCGAAGGCCCTGACCAAACGACCGCTGTTAGGAGCGGAGCGAATGGCTCACCCCATCGTAGCTGCGCCGTTCAACCCTTCAATCAGCGAACCCGCGCACGTGCGCCGGGGCCCAGGTCAGCGAGTTTCCCCCTTCTTGGAGGCCCAAACCGTGAAGCCGAAGAAACACCCCCACCGCACCAGCAATCTCGAACTTCGATACGTTGACAGAGACGAGCGACTCCTGCTCGACGATCTCAGGGGCCTGCCTGACCCCCTCCAGCGACTGCTGATAGAGGATATCCGCAGGGGGATCAGAGTCTGGCGCCGGACCCGGAGAGAGCGCAATGCGCAAAACCGGGGGTTTCGGAAGCAATTCACGGAGTGGATGCGCCCGCAACGTCGGACACGGAAGGGGAAGGGTGCGTGATGGCTCAAGGCTGGGTCTATCGATCGACCACGAAGCTGCGCGACGGGCGAACCGCGAAGGCGGGGTACTACCGGGCAAAGTACCGCAACGCGACCGGCGGGTGGTGCGATCACGTCATCGTCTTGCCCAACGGACAGAAGGTCCGCGACATAGAGGTCGCGCGGGCCGCACTGACGAAGATCCTCAGGGAAGTGGAGCGGGAAGCCTTCGGGCTCGAGCCCGATCCGGAGATTCACTCGGCCGCCCTTCCGATGCGCAAGGTGCTGGCCGACTTCATCCGCTACGTGCGAGGCCAGGCGCGCGGTCGGGAGTACGTGGGGCAGTTGCTCGCGTACAATCTCTGGATCATCAAGAAGGTGCCGATCACGCGCTTTGCGGACTTCACCACCGCCAACATCACCGCTGCGCTCGGAGTTCTGAGGCAGGCGGGGGTGTCGGATCGGACCGTGAACGCCTACCGCTATTCCGCGTTCGCGTTGGGGCAGTGGGCGGTGGAGACGAAGGGATTTCGCGCTACCAACCCCGTGGCGAAGATCAAGCCGATCAAGCTCTCAAAGGACCTGGCCCGGAAGCAACGCCGCGCTCTTACCGGGGAGGAGGCTCGGCGACTCCTGGCCGTCGCCGGCCAGCACCGGCTGTTCTATGCAACGGCGATCTGGACGGGGCTTCGGGTGTGGTCAGTTTGGCAGGTATTCCGGGGGCGCGGCACGCGCTTCTTGTCATTCCAGTTTTCCATGATCGAAGCATATGTCGCTGGTCACTGGTCTGGATGACGCGAGCATGACGATGCGAGTCGCAAATCCGCCGGTACCCAGAGCCTATCGTGCTTGGCTACCGGATGCCCGTGTCGTAATCGATCTGCACCTCTACGAAGCCATCCGCCGGTACCACGACATCGACCGGCGACGCGAACGGGAATGGCGACGTGGGGTCGGGCTGAAGCGGAACGATCCGGTACTCGCCCGGCGGCAATCGGACCTCGAACTCTCCGTCTGCATCGGACCGGATCGTCACGATGTCCGAGCCATCCGGGCACTCGATCTGAAGATCCACCTCGTAGGGCTCGACACAGACCTCACCGGGTTGCTCAACCGGGCAGGTCGGACCCAGGGTGACCGTACCACGAATGCCGGCTTCAAGGGTCTGATCAAGCGGTAGGTCGACGCAAGAGGGGCCGGCGAGCGGATTGCAGCGGCATAAAGCCAAGACGAGGGACATCGCAATCGAGATTCCCCGTCGATCCTTCATGCCCTGAGCCCATCGCCTCGCAGCCTCCGTGCAAGCGTACGCCAACTCAGCAGTCCGGACAAGAGAAAAAAGGGGGGTTGTAAGGATGATGGCGGTTCGGAGCCCTTCAGGCGAACCGCCATCTGAGCGGATCCTCGGAGGAAGGCATATGGAGGACATGGAGCATCGAATCGTTTTCGACATCTGGGACGGCGACTTTGAGCAGTGCTTCGGCCGTCGGCCCAAGAACCTCGCGGAGTTCGAGGACTGGGCGTATTACTGCGAGAAGGGACTCCGCAACGGGCACATTGACTGGGCCATCGTGTTCGAGTGCGCCAAGGACGCGATGGAGATGGCGCGGGAGGCGGAAGCGACGGACTCGGCTCAGGCGAAACGATGAAAGCAGGCACGGCCAAGGCGCTGGTCGATCAGGCACTTGAGGAGCTCGGGCAAGCGCTCTCGAAAGGAAAGCGTGAGACACTGGTGAAATACCTGTCCGCGATGGCGCGCTTCTACCGATACAGTCCGGGCAATCTCCTGTTGATCTTCAGCCAGAGACCGGATGCGATTCGCGTCGCGGGCTTTCACACGTGGCGAAACCTCGGCCGCTGCGTTCGCAAGGGGGAGAAAGGAATCCGTATCTTCGCGCCGATCGTTTCTCGAAGGCCTGCCGACGACGCGCATGCGCGCGGGCCGCCGGACCACGATGATGATGCAACCGGCGAGGACGAGGATCCAGTCATTCGCTTCAAGCCGGTCTACGTCTTTGATGTCTCACAAACCCATGGTCGACCACTTCCCGAGCCAGCCCGTGTCACCGGCAGCCCCAATGGCTGCACCGAGCGAGTGAAACGCTTCATCGCCGCGAACAAGATAGGGCTTGAATACTCGACCACGCTCGGCGCTGCTGACGGCCTGTCACATGGCAGCAGGATCACGCCGCGCCAAGGACTTGCCCCAGCCGAGGAGTTCTCCGTTCGGTTCATGAGCTCGCCCATGAGTTGCTTCACCGCGGCGACACCGGCCGACATCTGCCCAAGAAGGTCCGCGAGACCGAGGCGGAGGCGGTTGCCTTTGTAGTAAGCGAGGCCATTGGCCTTGACGCCAAGAGTGCGGCTTCGGATTACGTCCAGCTTTATCATGGTGACGCCGAAACGCTCGCCGCGTCGCTGGACCGGATTCAGAGGACGGCGGTGCGGATTATTGAGGCGATCACTGCGGACGAGGCCGGCAGTCATTGCTGCCAGACGGACTCGCATGGTAGGCCGCCTCTTGGCTGCGCGCGGATCGGGCCGTGAATCTTGATGAGGGTATCGAACACAATCGAAGAGGTCAGCCGCGCGGCGGCGCCATGCGCCTGGACCGGTCACGGGATCGCAAAATGATCACGGCCGCGGCCGGGAGCAACAGAATCAGCGCAGCCTGACCCCCGGGGCCGAGCGCCGGTATCGGAGGGCCCGGATGCTCAATGATGCCAGGCTTCGATCCGCCGGTATTCGCGTCGTTCCAGTAGCCGACCGGACCTTCAATGAACACCATCTCCGCAGCGTCCTCCCCTCCGCAGCAGTCGTTGGGTTCGTTGGTACCCGAACGCCAGAGCGTGAAGCTCGTGCTACTCGGGTCGTCCCGCATCCAGAAACCTCCAGCGGCTCCACCCAACCAAACCCACAGCCCTTCCTGCGTGCGGTCATTGAACCCGATCCACGCCACACCTGCTGGGCCGACCTGATCGCGAAATGTCTCGAACAGCCAGGTGTTCTCTGGCTCGTTGTTGATCGTGACCAGATGGGCTCCGTAGCTCAGGGCTTCCGCCTCCGCCTGCTCAAAGGTCTGTGATGCGGTCAGTAGGTAAGAGTTCCCCGTGCCGGGGTTGTAGATCCACTCTGCGGCCCGCAAGGGGCCTGCGGCGCTGAAGAAGATAGTGACAACGAAAACGCGCCAGGCTAGCGGCGTCGCCCCTCGACAACTTTGGGCGAGGATCCATTCCTTCGTCGTTTCATGTCGTCGCGCCTCAGCCGCAAGGCACGCCGACGCACGGCAAGGGACTACGTCGTCGGTCGGTCGTTCCACAAACATCGCTTCCATAGAATTCCTCCTTCGCAGGCCAAAAAGAAAAGGGAGCCGTCAAGAACGTCGCCCTGAGCAGGCCTGCGACGGCCCACGACGAGAGACGCCTCGACGGACTCCCAGATCGGGAGTCCGCCAAAGGCACCCGTCTCGTCGTTTGAAAGTGTCGCAGTTTGCTCAGAGACCGAATGCTTGGTCAGACCAAGTTCAAGTTGTTGGCGTTCGTTACATCATCGCAATCGCTCCTTTGGCACGCTCGGCCTGGGATAGTGTGGGCCGAGACCGGTTGGGCATTATCGCAAGGACGAGGCCGGAGTTCAACAGCATGGGGTCCACGATGTCTTCCAATGGCCGGCCTGGCCTGCGACGGACCAGCAAGAGTGAGGCACCCTGGCGGTTCGCCTTTTTTCGAGCGAACCGCCATGAGTGGTGAGCTGGAGGAACGCGAATGAAACCAGAAGAAGCCAAGGAATTCGTGGCCCTGATCGAGGAGGTCGCTCGTGACCTCGGATTCGGTCGAGGCAAGCGCGATCAGGTGGAGCCCGCGAGACCTGACGTCAGTGAGCAGCGGTGAGATCATGGATGAGGAAGAAGCGAGGGAGATGGCCTTCCGGATTTGCGTGGAGTTCGACGATCTGCTGGAGGAGAAAGGGATCAAGATCCCGTCGGCGGATCGGGAAGGCAATGAGCGTGAGGCGTGCCTCTACGGCGAGGAATACTGGCGGATGGAGGATGCCATTCTTGACATCCTCATGGATCAACCAAGGGTGGAGTTTTTGCGCGAGGAGTCGTGGAGCGCCAGCCATCCCGCGCGGCAGCTTGCCATCCGCATCTGCGATGAGTTCGAAGGCCGCTTGGCTAAGAAGAACATCAAAGTTCCTTCCAGCGATCGGGAAGGGAACGAGGAAGAGGCCTGCCTGTACGGCCGAGAGTATTATGCGCTTGAGGATGCGATTGTGGAGATACTG
The DNA here is from genome assembly GCA_005240095.1 of Phycisphaera mikurensis. GTDB lineage: Bacteria > Planctomycetota > Phycisphaerae > UBA1845 > UBA1845 > SBAX01. Next base: position 1,442 of record SBAX01000314.1, on the reverse strand, counting down.
GTTGGGAAGACGAGGCGACGTAGGTGGAGCAAGCAGGCGGCGGTGCCACTGTGAATGCCTCGCGCCAGGCCGCGACGGCCAACACCATGGACAACTTCCGCTTCGTATTTGAGAAGGCCTTGACGGGCCTGTTCATCGACGCATGGAGCAGAACGAGGACCTCTTCGCCCCCTATAAATGAACGAGGCTGACTTTCGGCGCGTCGTCAAGGAATACGTGCTGCGCGACGTTTACTCCCGCATCCGCGAAGACGTGGCGTAGGGTACTGAGATGGAACACGAGGCTGCGAGCGGAGAGCCAGAAAGCCGCGGGCCACGACAGGCGGGCCACTCTTGTTGCCAGTTGCGAGGGATTCAGCCGCGTGCTCGACCCGACCGAATCACGAGTGCAGCAAGCCCGAACGCGACTCGTCGATCTGTTCCAAGCGCTGGGTCAGTCCGACAAGGCAGGCGAGTATCGATTGCAAATGCCCGAAACCGGTCTTGGCTCAAGACGCTCACAACCGTGACGACTCGCATCACTATATCATCGCGATCGGGGAATCGCCACCGCCAGATGAGTGGGTCATCGCGTCCCTCGATGCAAACCTTCCGTGACACGCGGCAAACGGGCTGCCCAGGTCACTGGCGACGCGGTGGCGGCTGTTCGTAAGTCGGTGCCGGTGGCGCGGGCCCTGGCGACTCCAGTGGCATGTCTTGCCATTCTCTTTCGGGCGGGCGTGGAGGGTCGGTGTCGCTGTGCCCCTGTGGTACATTGTCAATCTGATGTTGAGTCAATTCGCCAAATTGAAAGCCTTCGACCGCCTTCGTCGTGTCATTTAAGTTAACACGAATGACTATACCTGTGCCCGCTGTCGCCCCGCCCACTCTCCTGTAGTATATGTGGATGGATCCACGACCAGCCAGGAAACCGACAAACCTATAATTAGGATCAATAGTATCCAGATACGCTGCCATTTCCTGATTCGCTCGTTGATGAGCGCAACGAAAGTGCGTGCTGCTGCCAGTAAGGATTTCAGCATATTCAGTGAGAATGTGAACTGAAAGCAGTGGCACTGGAGGAATGAACTTGGCATGCTCGTGTCCTCCCGACACCGTCTGTCTGCGCAACTCCTCCCATCTCGTAAGATCGGCTACATCAATCCTTTTTGTTGCGTTGGTGTGCGGTGGGTTAAAGGCGTCTACGAACACGTCGCTTTGTTGTTCCTCCTGCACGATAATGGTAATACGTGTTCTAAAGGTCTCAAGTTCGTGCAGGCTACGCCAGATTTGATCCATCAATGCGACTGCTTGCGCCTCGCGCGTTGTGCCCTGCGCTTCTTCCCAGAAGTGTTGTAGCTGCGTGCCTAGAGAAGTATGGAATGCTGTCCCAGCCAAGCGTTCGAAAAACGCCGCATAGCGATCGCGTGGTACTGGTGGCGCAAGCGGTGGACCAGGGGGGGG
>SBAX01000295.1 GCA_005240095.1 Phycisphaera mikurensis | reverse complement strand
TCCAGGGGTAAGGCTGCCGTCAGCGGGTCGTCGGAGATTGCGGCGCTGACCATCAACGGACAGGGGATTGCGGTCACCGGACAGCCGAATCAGACGGTGACCGTCGGGCCCCTGACCGTGGTGATCAACGAACAGAGCGGCTCGGCCAGCGGCGGCACCGGCGAAATCACCGTCAATGCCCTTCACGTCATGGTGACAGGGATCGCCGATGTGGTGATCTCGTCCGCGTATGCGGACATCAACTGCGGAGGCGGCGGACCGCCGGGCGACTTCGTCACGGGGGGCGGTTGGATCACCGGAACCCCTTCGGGGAACAAAGAGAACTTCGGCGTTGCCGGTGGAATCAAGAACGGCAGCTTCTGGGGACACCTTACCTACATCGATCATGGCAGCTCCATGAAGGTGAAGGGGACGGGAGTCACGAGTTACACGGTCGTTGATTCCGTGACCCGGCGAATCGCAGGCAACTGCCAGATCGACGGGCAAGCCGGCTTCACGTACGAAGTTACGGTATCGGACAACGGCGAACCCGGGCGCAACGACACGTTCGATATCAGTTTGTCCAACGGCTACGAGGCGTCTGGGAAACTTGGAGGAGGCAACATTCAGTTGCACTCCAGCGGATGACCAGCCGGTCCGTGAGCGCTGCCGGCGTACGGTTCACAAACCGGCTCAATTCGCTTGGTCCGGGAGGGCGTGATCGAGTTTCCCCCCGGGCCGGCGAAGACGCCGCATTTGCGTGGCTGAGGTTACGGCCAAGGCCTGTCTCTAGGAAGAGAATGGATCGCTGTCGGCGGCGCTGATCATGGTGGAGATGCCGAGCATGATGTTGAGTCGGGCGGCGAGCGAGGTGAGGACGGGGCGTTCGCTGGCCCAGTGACCTACGCCGATGGCGGTGCAGCCGGCGCGCTGGAAGGCCAGGGCGTCGTGGTGGCGGATTTCGCCGGTGACTATGGCGTGTCGCTGAGTGAGGGCGGCGCGGAAGGGCAGGCTCCCGGCCGAGCCTGCGACTACCACGACTTGCTCAACCTGATGTCCCGGATGGCCCACGATCTGCAACTGGCTTGATCGCGTGGCGGTGCGGAGCTTGCGCGCCAGAGCGGTGAGAGCCATAGGCTTGGGAAGGCGTCCGACGCGCCCGATGCCGCGGATGGGGCGGGGCTTGAGCGGATAGATATCGAACGCCGGCTCTTCGTAGGAGTGAGCCTTGCGCATGGCCGCGATGACCGCGGGAAGGCGGCGCAGGGGAACCACGGACTCCAGGCGGATTTCCTCCACATGCTCGAGGGTGCCGCGCTGGCCGATGGTCGGCTGCGTGGTTTCGCCGCCGAAGAACGTGCCCTCGCCGGGGATGCGGAAGCTGCACTGGCTGTAGTCGCCGATGTGTCCGGCGCCGGCGCTGAAGACGGCCTCGGCCACTTTCTCGACATCCTTGGGCGGGACAAACACCACGAGCTTGCACTCTTCGCCTTTGGGATCGTCCACAAACTCGAGGGGCTCGGTCTCCCGCAGGCCGCACAACCCGGCCAGCACGTCGTTGGTCCCGCCCTCCGCGGCATCGAGCGCGGTGTGCGGGGAATAGATGGCGATGCCGCCGCGGATGCACTTGTGAACCAAGGCGTCCATTCCTGCGCCGGAGCCGATGATCCGCGCGAGTGGTTTGAAGATCGGCAGGTGATAGGTGAGCAGCAGGTCGGCACGCTTCTCCACGGCCTCCTGCACGACGGGAGCGGTCAAGTCGATGGCGAGCATCACACGGCGCAGGGGCGCGCTTGGGTCACCTGCAAGCAGCCCCACGTTGTCCCAGCTCTGAGCGAGTTTGAGGGGGGCGATTTTCTCCATGGCGGCCGAGAAGTCAGCCACGGTGCGCTGAGCGACCCCCCTCTGTCCCCCCTTTGTAAGGGGGGCGGTCGCGCGGGCTGAAGCTCGCAGCTCGGCTAGTCTGGATTTGCTCACGTGCCGCACTCCTGTTGCACCAGCCGCCGGTAATGCGTCAGGAGGCGCTGAGTGATCGGCCCCACACGGGCGGAGGCAATGTCGTGGCGCTCCACGCGGATGACGGGCATGACCTGCATGATGGCGTTGGTCAGGAAGACTTCGTCGGCGTCGAGCAGGTCATCCACCGTCAGGGGCATTTGCTGGCAGGCAATCGCCTCTTCCGCGGCGGCGTGCAGGACGATGGCCCGGGCGATGCCGGGGAGCACCGGCGTTTCCAGCGGCGGGGTCTTGAGGACGTTTTCGCGAACGACGAAGACGTTGCTGATCGAGCCCTCAGCCAGCTCATTGCGGGTGTTGAACCAGATGGCCTCGAGGCAGCGCCGCTGCCGCGCCTGGCGTAGCCCCAGGAGCCTCGGAAGATAGGCGGTGGTCTTGTGTCCGGCGACGGGGTCGGTGGTGGACTGCCGAAAGTCGCAGACGGCCACCTGCACGCCATGCTCGTACAGCTCGCCGGGATACGAGGAGAGCGGGGCCGCGGTGATACACATCGTGGCCGCATGGATGCCGGTTTCCTCCTGCTCCCTCATCGAGCCAGCCGTCACGGTCAGCCGCAGCCGGGCGGATTTCAGGCCGTTTCGCTGCAGAAGCTCGCGAAAGACATCCTCGCCCGGCAGTGCGTCGCGGCTAAGCGGAGCGAGGACTTGGCTGGCCGAGCGCCGCAGGCGATCCATGTGCGACTCCAGGCGAAACACCCGCC
>SBAX01000434.1 GCA_005240095.1 Phycisphaera mikurensis | reverse complement strand
GTGTTCATGTGTCGCGTTTCCTCAAAAAGGACAACCGATGTACAGTTGCGGACGGGCGTCCCCCCCGCCAAGAGATTGATCGAGCGGCGGCAAACGCGTCCCTTACAACATTCGGGAAATTCGGCCGCTTGCTCGAACCGTTGGCCTGTGGGTTATACCTGTTGCCAACAAGCGCAAGCAACCGGGGCGGATCTTTGTTACCTTTGCGTTACTGCTATGAAGACGTGTCGTGCTTGCGGATGTAGCGCCGGAATATCAAGGAAGTTTGCGCGGTCATGAGCACGCGAACTCAGGAAGTGGCAGGGCGTTCCACGGCGCGGCAGGCGTTATTGCTCCTCGGGTCGTTGGGTCCACTGGGCCACTTACCAGCGTCGGGAACCGTGACGGTAGCGCTGATCGGTGTACCACTCTTCTGGCTGCTGCAGTTTGTATCGCCCGCGCTACAAATGGTTATCGCGGTGGGGTTTTCACTCGCGGCCGTCGCCCTCCATCAATGGGGCGATCGCGCCCTGGGTGAGAAGGACAGCCGCAAGCTGGTCTGGGACGAATTGGCCGGATTCATGGTGGCGGTCATTGCAGTGCCATTCACGTGGCAGTTGGCGTTGGCCGCATTCTTCATCGAACGCGCGTTAGACATCAGCAAGTTCCCTCCCGCTCGCTGGGTCGAGCGGCGCGTGCCCGGAGGCTGGGGCGTAGTCGGCGATGATCTCGTGGCCGGTTTGTACACGCTGGCGGCGCTGCACCTTCTTCTTCGGTTTGCGCCCGGCTGGGTGGGTCAGTGACTTCGCAGAGGCGCTCAGGGGCGAATCGCCGCGGGGTTCAGGTTGGTACGCGCCGCGATATAATCCCGCGGTCATGACCAAGCACGCCACTTTACGATCGGCGCCGGACGACGCGGCGGCGGTGTTGTTGGACAGCTCTCCCCTTACCCTCGAACAATTGGATCGAGTGCGGGGCCGGCCCCTGTCGGTGGCCCTCTCCGACGCGACCTGGGGCCGGATCGAGGCTGGGCACGAAGCGGTTCGCCGGATTGTGGCCGGTGCTGCGACGGCGTACGGCGTCAACACCGGCGTAGGGCACCTTTGCACGAAACGCATCCCGCCCGATCAGCTCGCCACACTGCAACGCAATCTGATCGTTTCCCATGCTGTGGGCGTGGGGCCTGCTGTCCCGGCCGACATTGTGCGCTGGATGATGCTGTTCAAAGCCCATGCCCTGACGCACGGGGTCAGCGGCGTGTCACGCGGGGTCGTGGAGTGCTTATTGGCTCTCCTGAAGGATGATGCACTTCCGGTCATCCCCAGCCAAGGATCGCTGGGAGCCAGCGGCGATCTGGCGCCGTTGGCGCACATGGTCCTGCCGATGCTTGGCCTTGGTGAAGTCGTATGGCGCGGTTCGACTCATCCCGCACGGGAGGTGCTCAGGCAGATCGGCAGAGATCCGTTGGTTCTGGGGCCCAAGGAGGGGCTGGCCCTGGTCAACGGAACGCAGCTCATGAGCGCTTATGCGGCCCACATCGCCGTGCGCGCCAGGCGACTGGTCAAGCAGGCCGACATCATCGCCACGATGTCCCTTGATGGCTGCGCGGGGAGCGTCAAGCCCTTTGATGAACGGCTGCATCGGCTGCGCCCGCATACGGGGGCCGTGGAGTCCGCGGAGAACGTGCGACGGTTGATGGCTGACAGCGAGATCCTGGCGTCGCATGCGAACTGCGATCGGGTGCAGGATCCGTATTCGCTGCGCTGCATTCCGCAAGTGCACGGGGCCTGCCGCGACGCCTTGCGACACGCCTGCGAAGTGATCGAGACGGAGATCAACTCCGTGACCGACAACCCGCTCATCTTCGGCGACGACGACGTGGTCAGCGGAGGATTGTTTCACGGCGAGCCGCTGGCTCTGGTGCTCGATTATCTGGCCATCGCCCTGGCGGAACTGGCGTCGATCAGCGAGCGGCGGACGTACCTGCTGCTGGGCGGCGTGGCCGGCCTGCCGCAACTGCTGATGAAGGACACCGGCGTCAACACCGGCCTGATGATCGTGCAGTACACCGCCGCCGCCCTGGTCAGCGAGAACAAGGGGCTATGCATGCCGGCTTCGGTCGATTCGATTCCGACGTCCCTGGGGCAGGAAGACCACGTCAGTATGGGCGCTCGCGCCGCGGTCAAGTGCCTGCAGGTGCTGGAGAACGCCGAGACGGTGCTGGCGATTGAGCAGCTCTGCGCCGCACAGGCCCTGGATTTCCGAGCACCTCTGGCCCCCGGCCTTGGTCCCAAGATCGCCCACCGCGTGTTCCGAAACGTGATCTCCCATGCCGACGCCGACCGCGACTACGGACGCGATATCCACTCCTCGCTGAGCCTGCTTCGCTCGGCCGAAGTTCTCGCCGGCGTAGAACAGGGCCTTGGTCTGCTCCGGTAAAGCCGGCGCCGACAGGGGCACTTGGACTGTGAGCGTGGTGGCGTACCATATTTCGGATTCGTCCATGGGCCTCAGAGACATCCGCATGTGGGCCGTCGCACCCATCCTGATCTGTCCGGTTTTTCTTTTTGCGCCGAGCGTCACGGTCGCCCGTGCGGATAGTCGGACTCATACCGTCACCGTCAACGCGGACGGGACGTTCGCGCCGAGGGAGGTCTGGATCCATGATGGCGACACTGTCCAGTGGGTTTTTCATGATCGGAGGGACACCATCATTCCCGTAGAGGTCGGTCCTGCGAACCGCGTCGTCTACAAACGATATGATGCGAGCGATCCGAACGAGTTCACGGGACCGATGCCGTTCGCCCCATCGGGAATCTTCACCATCGGTCCGGACCATCCGGGCCACGAGATCGAAACGCGAGACGAGAACCGGCCGAAAAGGTGGGGCGACAGGGAGGTCCGCCGTTCCCGCGAAGAGCCTGTGGCCAGGGTCGGCGACCAATTCCTGGTGCGGACGGGCGAACCGTTCGCGACCATGGACTGGACCTTGCAGCAGCCGAGCATCACGGGAGTATTCATTCGGATCCGATGGAATACGGTCCATCGCGGGCCGGACCACTTCGACTGGACGGTGATGGACCGCGAGATCGAGAAGGCTGTGCGGCATGGCAAGCTGTACAGCTTGGTGTTCAAGGCCGGCGCCGAGGGCACGCCCGACTGGATCTTCGAAAACGGTGTCAAGAGGCTTAGGTTCCAGGACGGCGGGACCAATCTCGAGGATGACAAGTGCGGCGTCATCATGTTCCTCGGCAGCCCCGCCGACGCGGCATACCGCAAGCACTACTTCGCCCTCCTGACCGCGGCCGCAGGGCACATCAAGGAGCGCAACGCCTGGTATCGCGCCCTGGCGTACATCAAACCGTCGGGCGCCAACTTGTTCTCCGCCGAGAACCGGCTGCCGAAGCGTTGCAATCGCGAGGACGGTTGCATCTGCAACCCGGAAGTCTGGGCGATGGAAGGCGGCTACACGCCCCGGGCGCTGTACGAGTTTTATGGGGAACAAACGGCCTTGCTGGCGAAGGAGTTCCCCGGCAAGGCGATGAGCTACATGCTTATCCAGGCGGGGTTCCCGCGGGTGAGCAACGACGGCAAGTACGAGGGGCAGCCGGGTACCCGATCCTCGGAGCTGCCCCGAGGCACTGAGCAGACCGAGCACGTGCTGGCCCAAGGCCGCAAGCAGCATGGAATCCGCTTTGTGGTCCAGAACAACGCGCTGACGCCCGGCGAGGGCGTAAGCCGCTGGGTCGTTCGGGAGGGAGCCGCGGGACAGATCACGGGTTTGCAGACCAGCGCGGTACGGAATTCGAGGGATTTGCAATCGGCGCTGGAGAACGCGTGGCGAAACTCGCCCGCCGTTTTTGTGGAGATCTACGAAGACCGGTTCTGGGAAGCACAGGCCGGGGGCCCCGTACTCGGCCCGGGTGCCTCAACGCCGCGGACCATCGGCCAATGGGCGGAGCGTTTCCACGAACGGCGGCGGAACGACTGGCCACGGGTCCCGGACCCGTTCCCCTTGACGCACAGCCACACCTTCAGGCGGACTTCAGCCTCGAAGGCTGAGAAAGAGGTTTTCCACTACATTCACGGGTCGAAGTGGGCCGCCGAGCAGACGGACGACTACGGGACGGTCGGCATTCTGCCGGACGAGTAGCCCGCCAACCGTCGTATCTCCCGCCCGTTTTCGCTCTCTTGACAAGTCCGCCCAGGAGGCGTAGCCTCGCAGAAACTTCGGCAAGGAGGACCCGAGTACATCTAGACGAAGGATCGCCCGCCATGAAGCGCATCGAACTCACGAAGCTGGTTTTCGGTTTTGGGATCATCACTCTTGGCTCTGCGCCGCTTCGGGCTCAGACGGCGGCGGACACGCCGACGGTCACCACGGCGGAGGTAACGGCCAAAGACGTGTACGTCCGCAGTGGCGACAGTATGAACCATTACACGATCCGCAAGCTGCAGGCCGGCGACAGGGTCACGGTCGTCAGCGAGCGCGGGGAGTGGGTGGAAATTGTACCGCCGGAGGGCACGTTCAGCCTCGTCTCCGGGGACTTCGTGGACACGACCGACAATCAGACGGGCACGATCAACGGCGACAATGTGCGGGTCCGCGCCGGATCGCTGCTTAATGAGAACAAGTACACGGTGCAGACACTGCTCCCCAAGGGGACGCCGGTCACCATCCTGGGCCGCAATCCGGATGGCTTCGTGCGAATCAAGCCGCCTGCGGGAGCGACCCTGTGGGTCAACCGAGCCTACGTCAACCTGGGCCCCGCCACCGATGCAACTACGGCGAACGCCTTACCGGCGCAGCCGGTTTCGATCGAGGCGAATGCCAGCGAATCCGTCGCCAGCGCGACGCCGGTCATGAAACCGGTGATCGAGGAGAAACCGAAGAAGGCGGCAGAGCTTCCCGCCCTGGGAACCACGGCGCTTCGACGGCAACTGGAGGAGATCGATGCTGCGGCGCAGGCGGAGCTTGCGAAACCCCTGACCGAGCGGCGCTTCGATCCGATCATCGCCCGCTATCAGCCGATCGCGGATCAGACCGAGGACGACTTCGCCCGCGAGTACGCGAAGGCTCGAATCCAGCAGGTCTCCGATTTCGGGGACCTGGCCAGCGCTATTGCGAAGGTGAACAGTCTCGACGAGCAGGCCAAGGCGTACCGCTACCAGTCGCTGGCGGCGCGCTCGCTGATCCCGGAGCCGACGCCGCTCACGGAGCCGGCGGGCATCGAGGTGCAGGGGCTGCTCAAGGTCAGTGCTCTGTATCCGCCCGGGTCGCCAACGCCCCGCTATCGGCTGATCGACCCGACCTCGGATTCCGAACGGACCATCGGTTATGTCGAAGTGCCCGCGGAGGTCAGCGTGAAGGTGGACGAGTTTCTGGGGCGCTACGTGGGTGTTCGGGCCTCAGCCCAGCGCATCCAGACCGGCGGAGTCAACCCGATCCCCATCTACATCGCCCGCGAACTCGTCCTCATGGCCCCGCCGGCGGGGTCCAAGCTCTCGCAAGCGGGCAATTGATGCCGGCTTGCCTGTAGCGAGCCCTACCCCGACAATGGGGCGGTGGTGCCGGAGCTGCATTCGTCCGGCCACCGTGGCAAGCGCGGCCTGAGCCGGTCAATCATGCCGCGTGGGGATGTTCACAGGAGAACCGTTCGATGATGAATCGTTTTCGTTTGCTCGCCCGCCGCGCGCTGCCCTTGCTCAGTGCAGGTGTGCTCTTACAGGCCGGCAGTTGTGCAATCGACACTCAATCTATCGCCCAGGGAGTGGCCACGTCGGTGCTCAACAGCCTGATCAGCAGCCTGGTTTTTGGCGCTTTCGGCCTGGCGGCGTAGCCTGCAAGGCCTGAACTCAGGCGACCACGCGGCCGATCTCGTTGCCTCCAAGATCACATTGCGCTCGCGATCCTGTTTCATGAGCCGATCGCGAGCGTTTCAGTGAGTCCTTCCATCCGCTACACTCCATTCCGTAAGCAAGCGAGAGTTCCTTCGACCGGCAAGGTAGATTTCGTTGGATGTTCTGGCACTTCGACGCCTCCCGTTTCTGACCCGGCGTAACTACTACTACGAACTCAAGCACCTGTTGCCCTGGAGCGCCCTGGCCGGGCTCGTCGAAGGCCAGTTCTCCAGCGTGGTCGTGTCGAAGACCTTCCACGGCAGCGACTTTCTGATCGCCGTGGCCAGCGCCACGCCGTTCGCCGCCTATGTGTTCAGCCTCGTGTGGGGGATGCTTTGCGTGGGCCGCCCGAAAGTGCGGCTGCTCGTGTTGTTTGCGGCGGGAACGGTCCTGTGCACGGGTCTGGCCGGGGCGGTGCCCGCCGAGCCACGGTGGGCGGTGTGGTTCATCGCCCAAGTCGCTGCCGCACAGGTACTCCTGGCCGGAGTCGTCACCGTACGCTCGGCGATCTGGCGGGCAAACTATCCGCACACCGTCCGGGGACAGATCGCGGCCCGGCTGCAGGCGGTGCGTTCGATCATCAGCGTCATCACCGTACAGGCGGCCTCGGCGCTGTGCGATCAATACCCGGATGCCTATCGGTTTGTGTTTCCAGTCGCCGCTCTATCCGGAGCCGTCGGAGTGGCCGTGCTCACGCGGCTGCACATCCGCGGCGAACGCAGCGAGCTTCGCCGTTCCGCCCGAAACCTCGACAGCGATCTTCGCGAAGGCACTTATGAGCCGTATAGCCTTACGGCGCTGCTCTCGCCGGGCAACGTCGTCCGGGAGACGGGGCGCATCCTTCGCAACGATTGGCGATTCCGCAAGTATTGCCTCGCCCAGTTCCTGCAGGGGGCGGCGAACCTGATGACCATTTCGGTGGTCGTGGCCATCGTCTCCCGCCAGCTCGAACTGCCTGATGAGCGGGGTTTCTGGATCAGCTCGGGGCTTGTGGTGGCGCTGCCCGTCCTCAGTTTGCTGCTGAGCATCCGCCGGTGGGGGCGGCTGTTCGACAGCCTGGGAGTGCTGCGTTTTCGCGTGGTCAACGTGATGTGCTGGGCGGCGTCGCTGATCTTCGGGCTCTTGGCCACGCTGGTGACGGAGCATGGCGGAGCGATCGGGCCGTGGTTTTTTCCGAGCGCCGTAGGTCTGTTCGCGGTCCGCGGAATCCTCCACGGGGTCAGCCAGGGCGGCGGCACCCTGGCATGGAACCTCGGCCACCTGCACTTCGCCAAGCCGGAGGAGGCCGAAGTGTACATGGGCATCCACGTGTTCCTGGCCGGGGTCCGCGGGCTCATCGCCCCGCTGGGCGGCATGTGGCTATGGACAAGCGTGGGATGGGGAGTGTGGATCGTGGCCCTGGGCCTCAACTTTGCCGGCCTATTCTTCCACGCCTCCCTCGCCCGCCACGAAGCGCGAACGTGGCGTAGGAATGAGCAGTGATTCCTCCAGAAAGCCCCCAGCTTTCCCCTCTCGGGAAAAAATAGCATGTCCCCTTTTTCTTCACCCGCGCTTCCGCGGCAGCCACGAACTCCGCAAGACCAGGGCTATCCTAGGACCCGTCGGAAGCGATGATTGGCGTTCCACACTCGGGGCACGTGCCGCTGACGTTGCCCGTCAAGTTGTAGGCGCATTTCCGGCACGCGTGGATGCCGACTCGGCGGTGGGGCCTTGCCCGAAGATACCGGCGGATGGCAGCGACGGATGCTCCCAAAACGGGGGGCACAACGAGGTAAGCCCAGATGAGGTCGATCCGCCCGGGTACGGTCCGTGTTCCGATCACGATCAACATCGCCAACGCTGCGCACACGAACGTGCGCATGCCGTAGCCACGATGCCGTCGAATAGCCACGAGCAAGTACGCTGGCGCCAACAGCATCGCACTCTCGAGTGCGCTCAGATACCCCCGGTGGGGCGCAAGCGCCCAATTCGACCAACCCCAGATGGCCCAGAGGCACCCCAGAACAAAGAGAGCCGACTGAATCATGGCCACTCAGGACCTTCGAAGTCGGGTTATGTAAGCATAGTCGGCCGAACAGGTCGCCGCCGCAGTCCCGGCAATACGTCAGCGATTCGTCTCGTCACCATCTTCGACCGCCGGCAGCGGGTCTCCGGGCTTCCAGTCGGGGAAGCGAAGCTCGTTCTCGGCGAACCAGTTCTTGATCTCTTCGAGCGTCGGTCGCTGCTTTAACCGAGCTGCTACGTCGGGGGGCGGCACCACGTCCGGCGGCCATTCCGCCGATTCCTTGTCATCGGGAAATCCCCAGCCTTTGCGAATATTATACATGCGGAACGTTCCCAAGGCATATTGCGCAACGGAAGGCGTTCCGGCTAGCGGGAGCATTTCTTCCGAATCCAATAGTTTGATTAGCTCGACGATTCCGCGACGCACGTTCCATCTCGCTAGTCCTGTGGCCGCCTCCAACGTGAGCCTGGTGGTCTCTTTCTGCTCGAGCGCGCGATAGAAAAGCGGAATCCCTCTCGGATCAAGCGACATCTTAAACACGTGCAGGATACCCACCCTCTGAGAGACGTCCACTCGATCATAGGCTTCTTCCAATTCTTCCAAGCAGGGATGGCCTCTTAATTGTATTCCAAGATTTCCAAGTTCACTCAAGGCCGCTCTTGCGTTCCAGACGTGCGTGCTTTCCTCGAGACCGCGAATTACGTTCATTAAGGTTGTGATACCAACTTCAATTTCATATTCGCGCTCTTTCCAGCGAATGCTCTTTGCAGGGCGTCGAGCGCTTGTCCCGCTCACATACCCACTCGTTAACGGGAACTCATCCAGCGACTTCCCATTAGGTTCGACAGTACCTCCTTCAATGACACCCATCAGGACTCCTACTATCGCTAGGGTGAATAACAGGTGTATGTAGTGCTTGAGGGACGTTCTCATGATTTGCCTCCGAAACTTATCTGTCCTCTACGGGGGACAATCTCGCTGTTCTAATTGCTCGTCAACCGAATCACGATAGTCGAGATCACAAGGGTTAATCGCTGTCTCGTTCTGGTGATCGATTTCCCACTGATACGGCGTACACTCACCGAAGGAGCCGGCCGCATGCATGAGTTCGTGTCCTATTATACTCGCAGCTTGGTTCTCCGTGCCTGTAAAGGCGCTCGTACCGAAACGCACCCAATCGTTTACGTAATTTGTGCAAGCATACACACAGGGCTGGTCTGCGCAAGGCATGTCTTGGCTCGGGGTTCAAGTGGAATCGATTCAGCCGTTTTTGTGTAAGACTTCCGGCCATGGGATTCACGCCGCCATCATCTGATCCAGCCGGGC
>SBAX01000463.1 GCA_005240095.1 Phycisphaera mikurensis | reverse complement strand
GCCTCACCGCCGTCACCTCCGGTGACCAGACTCGTCGTGATGGGCAGAGCCCCGATACCGAGCGATGCATTGCCGCCCGCGCCACCCGTGGCCGTGGCTTCACCGCCCGGTCCCCCGTCGCAGCACGGCAGCCCGGGACCGCCATCGCAGGCAGTCACGTCCGCCAAACCGCCATCGCCCCCAGAAAGGGGGCCAATCGTGACATTGGCCAGCCCCGCGACGTTTCCGCGCGCGAAAACTCGCTTTTCGTTGTCGCCGCCCTTGCCTCCGGTGCCTGTGCCGGAGCGTCCCGTCTCGCCGGGACATCCTGCGGTACCAGGTTCACCTGGATCAACGATCGCGTCGCCGCCCTGACCGCCGCGCCCGGGATTGATAGTTAAGGTTCCATTGGTGATGTCGATGCCCGCGGCCGCAGTCATGCGGAAGTTGCCTGACTTCCCACCGTTACCACCGGTGGCGTTCGCGCATACCGCGGTTGCGTTAGATCCCGCGCCGCCATCGGGGATGTTCAGCACGACGTTGTTCACGATGTTGATGGCCCCGCCGTTGTTCCATATGTACAGGTTCATCCCGTTCCTGCCATTGGCCCCTGTGGCGTCGTCGCCCGGGTTGTTGGACTGATCCACGGGGTCGCGCCCGGGAGCGTCGGGTCCGTTGACGGTCCAGTCATCGAGATTCAGGTCGCGGTCCCCCTCGAACCGGAAGATGATCACCGGTTGGTCACCCGGCGGCGGAGCAGCGCCCGGCGGTGGCCACGTGCCGCTCACCGTTACCGGCGGCAAGGCCCCATCCTGGAGGAGTGGCTCAACCTTCACCTTGGGAGCGCCTCCCCCAAACGCGGGATCATCCGGCGGCAACGGCACCAGCGTAGGCAGATCATCGCCGCTGACGTTCTCGACCTCCGCGTAGAAATCCGCGGGCGTTCGCGAAAGCTGGGCCACATCGTCCGTCACGATGATGGGACCATTGGAATTCAGCACTGCGTCGGACCCTAACGTCACCGCGCCGTTCCCCACAAGGATCAGAATTCCGGTGGGCTGATCGGACAGCGGCAGGTCATCGGCCGCATTGGCACCGGCGTCCACCACTTGAACGCGTCCGTTGATCGTCAAAGCACCGCCCACCTCCAGGCGAATCCGCCCGCTTTCCGCGAAGAGCGTGCCGTCAATCGATGCGTCACCCGTCACCGTCACGATGGCGTTGTTGGCGATCCGCGCGGAGCTTCCCGATTCCACCGTCAGCGAGGCCACGGTCGTGTCCTGGTCGAACGTGGTGTCCGGCGTCGGCGCGGCGACAGTGATCGTGACCGTTGCCGTTTCACTTTGAGCCTGCCCGTCGCTTGCGGCATAGGTGAATGAATCCGCTCCGGCAAAACCGGGATCGGGGGTGTAGACGACCTCGTCGTCCCCCACGCCCAGCGTATGCGGGACGCTGTCGATGGCACTGCCGTCGCTTTCGGATAACGCGCCGTTACCTGGCAGGCTGACGATGATGAACGTCAGCACGTCACCCTCGGCGTCGCTCGCTTCGAGGGCGATGGTCGAAGCGCTGTCCGTGCTCACATTGACGGCGCGATCCTCGGCCACCGGCGCCGTGTTGGCCCCCGGCTGGGGCGGACAGCCGCCGATGCAAACTGCCGATGCCACCACCAGGAGGCCCGCTCGCGACAATCCGCGCGCACGACAACGCGACCACGCCGAATGGAACATGACCCGTCTCCTTGAGAACATGCCGGCCGGCGTCCCGACTCGGACCACTGCCGCGCGCAGCAACCCCGTCGATGACGCTCAAGACCGGGGCATCATAAACCCGCAGCCAATGGTTTCAAGCCTTCGGTACGCTCTGGAAAGCGGGGGGTGGCACGGACAAGCGACGGCGCCGTTTGCCGTCGTTTGTCCGTGGTCTTCCGACCAGGCGACGGCCACGCCCAAACCTCGCTTGAGTGTGACACCCGAAAGTTCCGGTGCGCGGCGCACTAAGCCTGGAAAGCGGCTACAATCCACCCGTTAGCGGCGAAGTGACGAGGAGCGCCGGGAACGTATGGACAAAGACGAACAGGTCCTGGTCGTAGAGCGAGCCGTTCTTGAACGCGCCGGCGTATTCCACGGCCTGACTTTCCACGTGGATCGCTACCTGCCGCAGTTGTTCGCTCCCGGAGTGCCCCGCTTCATGGCCCGACCACAGGCGGAGAACGATCCTCGGTTCAAGCAGCTCATCCCCTACGTCATCCTCGGATGCGACGGGAAGTACTTAAGCTACGTCCGCGGCCAGCGCGCCGGTGAGGGGCGTCTCATTGGCCGCCGCTCCATCGGGATCGGCGGGCACATCAACCCCATCGATGACATGCCCCTCTTCGGCGACCTCAGTGAGGCTTATGCAACCGCTGTGCAACGAGAAGTCGCCGAAGAAATAGAGGTCAAAAGCCCGCACACAGAGCGAGTCGTCGCTCTGCTCAACGACGACTCCACCGAAGTCGGCCGCGTACACCTCGGCATCGTCCACTTCTGGTCGCTTGAGCGCCCGGAGGTCACCAAGCGCGAACAGATGATCACCCAGCTCTCCTTCCTGACCATCCCTGAGCTGCAGGCCGCCCGCGAATCCCTCGAATCATGGTCCCAGTTCTGCCTCGATAGCCTCCCTCAGATCGCTGGCATGGTCCAATCCGACGGGCAGGCCAACATCGCCTCCCCCCTTCACAAGGGGGGATAAAGGGGGGTCTGGTCGCCATGCCCAGCGAGCCGCGGGCTTGAAGCCCGCGCGGATGCTCGAACGCGATGACCCCCAAGCCGTCGCCTTGCTGGGCGCTCTTGGCTCAGTACTTCTCCGACGTAGCCAGGTCGAAGCCTTCGTGCGCCAGGTTGAGCGCGCACTTGCGATACTCGGCCCGGCAGGCGTAGCAGGTCGTGACTCGCCCCAGCCAGAAGTAGATCAGCAGGTCGAGCAATACCGCCCCCGCCAGCACTGCCCACGCCGCAAGGACCGAGAACGTGAAGCAGTAGATTGCCACCGCCCCGAACACGATCACAATGGCCACCCCAAGCCGCTGCGGGAAATCCTTGCGGATGAACAACTCCCGGCAGCCGCAAATCGCGCATTGATCGACCATGCCCCGCTCCCGCATCGAATCCGTGATCCTCATGGCATGCTCGGTCCGGCATCGCGGGCACTGCATCGTCGCCCCGCACTTCTCCAGCGGCTCGTACTCGATGATCGCCACGCACCCTTCCGTGGGGCAGTGATATCTGATCTGCATGAAGTTCCTCCGGGCGACCAGCGCTAGACGCCAAAAGCTGCCGAAAACGCCTATTCTCCCTCGTTGGGGCCGTCCCGTCACGATCCGGCCAGACTGGCTTGGTATGAACCTTGCCTTGACAGGTCTGTTAGCGTTCCCAAGAATGACCGCCGGTGGTAAGAGGTCCGGCCCGGAAGGGCCAGCGTCCGCCAGGGTCTTGAAGTGGCCCGGCCGCATTGTCCCCACTGTGAAACGGCCCCCCGACTTTCTGCACCATAACCCGGGGATCGCAGGCGGGCCTCCCGCGACGCAAGACCGCCCCGCGAAAGAAGAGGAAAGGTTACAACTTCATGAGTGCATCGCCAGTCAAACGTCTCTCGTCGGGTTCAATCTCCTTGCTTGTGCTCGTCGGCGGCCTGCTGCCTTCACTTGCCGCGGCGGATGACCACTTCTACGTCATGCCCGGCGGCAAGAAGATCCGCCTGACTCGGTCGGAGTCGGAATACGGCGTCGTCCTGCGACATTGCGACGATGCGAAGGCGTGCGCGCAGCGCCTCAAGGCGGTCGATGCGGGAGACCTAGAAGACTTTCCGCACATGCCCCTTTCGCGCGTCAAGATGCTCCAGGGCGATCGACTCCGCGCCCAGCAGGACCCGGCCGTCGCGGAAGTTCATCCGATCTACCGTTTCGAGGGATCAACGACTCCCGTGGTCGCTACCGGCACGGCTGTGGCCAAGCTTCGTCCCACCGTCTTGGACGCGGATCGCGCCGCCCTCTGGAAGGAATACGGCGTCGCCTCCGCCGAGCCGCTTCCGGGACAGCGCGATGTCTTTCTGGTCAAGCCCTTTTCCCGGGACGAGGACGTGGCCCTCGCCGAACGCCTCGCCGCCGATCCTCGCGTCCTCTGGGCCCAGCCCAACTTCCGCCGGCCGACTCGCCCGACTCAGATCACACCCGTTGATCCCTTCTACAGCCGCCAATGGCATTTGAACAACATCGGCCAGCTCGGCGGGACGGAGGACGCCGACATTGACGCGCCCGAGGCCTGGGAGATCGCGACGGGTGAGGGGATTCTTTTCGGCATCTTCGATACCGGTTGTGACGTAGACCACGAGGACCTCCGCGACAACTACATCGGGTTTGGGCAGGACGCGAACCTGGAGACCGGTTTTGAAGGGGCCGACGATCCCCGCCCCAAGGTCATCGGAGATGCCCACTCGACTGCCGTCATGGGGCTGGCCGTCGCATCCGGTAACTCTCTGGGCGGGCGGGGCGTTGCTTTCGGCGCTAAGTTCACCGCTACCCGCGGACTGAGCGAGTTTCTCACAGACGTGGAGGTTGCCAGAGCTTATAACTTCGCTCGCGAAGCGGGCGTCGACGTACACATCAACAGTTGGCATTTCATCAACATCCCAAACCCGGAGGTCATCGTAGACATCATTGACCTCGCATTTCGCGAGGGCCGAAACAGGGGCGACGTCGATGGCGATGGGGACGATGATCCTTTGGGAATGGTCATCCTGTTCGCGTCAGCAAATGATGGTATCGAGGTCGATTCCAACACGTCGCTGGCAACACTGCCGCAGGTTATTGGTGTCGGAGGGACCGATGATAACGACGTTCTGGTCTCCTATAGCAACTTTGGAACCGGCATCGACGTCGTGGCGCCAACCAAACGATCTGGGCTTAGTTCGCCCGGTATGCTGACCACGGATAATACGGATGGGCCCGAGGTAATTGAACCCGGGCTTAACGTCGGCGGGTTCTTGGGTGGCTCGGACATTCGTGATGCCGACACTGAAGGCAAGTACACGCAGTTCTTCAATGGTACGTCCGCATCATGCCCCGTCGTGGCGGGAGTCGCCGGTCTGATCTTGTCTGTCAACCCCATGTTGACCGCGACTGACGTGCGTCTCATCCTTGAACACACGGCGGAGAAAGTCAGCCCCGAGGACGCGGAGTATGACGGCGTAACCGGCCGAAGTCTTCGCTACGCTCACGGCCGGATCAACGCTGGCGGGGCAGGAGACAAAGTCGGGGCGGTCGAGGTCGCCCAGGAAACGCTCTCCAACGGCGGCGTCACCTGGCCCGATCGGCCCGCCGACGTACGCGTGGAGGGCGTGTTCCTGCGCTGGCGGCAGAACTTCGGCAGCGATTCCTTC
>SBAX01000424.1 GCA_005240095.1 Phycisphaera mikurensis | reverse complement strand
GATCCTGCCCTTCACCATTCATGAGGACGCGTTTGCCTCGGAACTGGCCTTTGGCGGGGATTCGTACAAATGGGATGAAAACTCCAGCGCCATAAGCAAGGCGCCCGACGGCATTCGCGAAGTTCGTCTGTATCCGTATCCACTCTCCGGCGGGCCCTACGAAGAGGGCGACGGCAACTTCGGTGTCCTCAACATCGGCACGGGCCATCAGGGAGTGAACGCCGAGCGCGTGCAGATCGAGAACGGCGTGGCGGCTTCCGACTTCGAAATGGAAGTCGGCACCGGCGAGCTGACCTTCAAGGACGACCAGGGCGACCCGGTCACCTATGACATGACCGGCAGCCCCGGACTAGAGGCCACGCTCAAGGACGCCATCGAGGATATTGAAGGCGAAGTCGTGGGTTTCTTTCTGCACAACGCCGTGGTGCTGTCGGGCTCCAATGCGATCTACACGATCACCGAACTGCGCTTTGGACGCGTGATGGATATCAAGTTGACGGGCCCGCCCAATCAACAGGGGCTCTTCATCCAGCCCGTTTCGTATGCCGGCGGCGGGGTGCGCATTGACATCGACGCGCCGCCGACCGGCGGACTTGTGGGTATGATCGTGCTGGCGCGATAATCAACTTGCGGGACCTATGGGACCTGCACGCTAAAGACGAGGTGCCGAGAAAGGATTCTCGGCACAGCCGATCTTGGGACTTCGAGTATTAGGACCCGCCACGGACACGCGAACCGTATTCGGTTCGTACGATAGACGATAGATCAGATGCGGTGCGCCGCAGCGGCCCGTGCCCGCGCACGGACACGGGGCTTTGCACGGCGCTGCTGGAGCGGTGGGTTTCCCAGCCGGTCTCCTCGCCTAGGGGAGGTTTCGGCAGGGCGCGTATTCGAAGCCAATGGGGCAAGACCTTAAGTTCATGGTTCTAAGCAGCGACGAGCAGTTCACGCTCGAGCTGCGCTCCATCCTTCTGAAGTTCGAAGGCGTCAAGATCGTAGCCGAAGTGGACGAGCCGGCGCTTCTGGCCCAGGCGGTCAGCCAGTTCCCCGTGGACGTCCTCTTGGCCAATCTCGATCCGGCCCCCGAAGCCCTCCTGCCCATGCTCGGTGAGGTTATCGCGGCCCACAAGAACGTCGCCGTGTTCGCGGCGTCATCCTCCTCCGATGGACCACTCATCCTCAAGACCATGCGTCTGGGCGTTAAGGAGTTCCTGCCCAAGCCCATTGAAGCGGACAGCATCGGCGAGGCCATGCAGCGCGTCGCCAGCCATCGCGTGGAGAACGTCACCCAGGGCCGGCTGATCACCGTCATTGGAACAGCCGGCGGCGTCGGCGCGACCATGATTGCCACCAATCTCGCTGCGGAGCTCGCCGCCTTGGCGACCGGTGCCGTGACGGTGGTGGACCTCGATTATCGCTTCGGGCAAGTAGCCACGCTCCTCGATGTGGAACCGACGTACACGCTCGCTGACTTGTGTGGCTCGCCCGAGCACCTCGAGCCCGCGATCGTTAATCGCGCGCTCTCCAAGCACGGCACCGGCGTTCAGGTGCTCGCCCGACCCTCGAATTTCATGGAAGCGGAGAACATCACCGCTGCCTCGTGCATGGGCGTATTCTCCACGCTGCTGCATATGAACGAGTACATCGTCGCCGACGGGCCCACGCGCTTCGATCTGGGCAGCAAGTCCATCCTGGCCTTATCAGACGTGAACCTTCTAATCGTACAATTGCTCGTGCCGTGTATCCGTAATGCGATGCGCATCATCGAGAACCTGCGCGAGAACGGCTTCAACCTGGACCGCACGAAACTGGTGTGCAACCGCGTGGGCCGGGACGCGGGTCATTTGTCCACCGCCCACGTAAGCGAGACTCTCGGTCTCGAAGTGTTCGCCACGATACCGGACGATTGGACCGTCGTCAGCGGGGCCATCAATCTCGGCGAGCCGCTGCTCACACACGGTCCGAAAACGAAGGTGCGCTCCTCGGTGCAGGAAATCGCCGAACGCCTGCATAGGGGTGACGCCCAATCCGATGATAAGGATGCGCCCAAGAAGGGCCTGATCGGTCGAATCTTTGCGCCCAGCGCGTAGCGCGTCATTGGTGCAGGAAGAATCGGGCCCGCAACACATCGCTCCGCGCGCTAAGAGTACGCGGGGAGCGATCACAACGAAGAAGTCCCGGAGTCTGCGATGTTCGGAAGGAAGACCAGCAGCAATGTGGCGACGCCCCCGCCGCCTGTCGCACCCGGCACCGCGCCGCCCAAGCCTTCGGTCGTGCAACCCAAGCCCTCCGCGGCGGCGCCCAAGGCCAAGGTGTCCAAGGAAAAGGTCGAGCAGTTCAACAGCCTCAAGATGCGCCTGCACCGCAAGCTCATCGATCAGCTCGATCTTACCCGCATGGTCGGCGACGACGAGTCCATGAGGGCGCAGGTCAAGGAACTCGTCTCCCAGCTTGCCGACCAGGAAAACACGCTGCTGAATTTCAACGAGCGTCAGCGGCTCATCAGCGAAGTGCTCGACGAGACCTTCGGCCTGGGTCCTCTGGAAGTGCTCCTGGCCGACCCGACCATCAGCGATATTCTGGTCAACGGTCCCAAGCAGGTGTACGTGGAGCGCCGCGGTCGTCTCGAGATCACCGAGATCGAGTTCCGTGACAACGCCCACCTTATGCACGTGATCGACAAGATCGTCAGTGCCGTGGGCCGGCGTTGCGACGAGACGTGCCCGCTGGTGGACGCCCGCCTGGCCGACGGCAGCCGTGTCAACGCCGTCATTCCGCCGCTGGCCATCGACGGGGCGAGCATGTCTATTCGGCGGTTCGGCGCCGATCCGCTCACTTGGGACGACTACATCAACTTCAAGTCCGTGACCCCGGAGATGCGCGATTTCCTCGGGGCCTGCGTGAAGGCGCACCTGAACGTCCTGGTCGTGGGCGGCACGGGCTCGGGAAAAACCACCCTGCTCAATAACCTCTCCACTTTTATTCCCGACACCGACCGCATCGTCACGATCGAGGACGCCGCCGAACTCCAACTTCGCCAGCCGCACGTGGTGCGCCTGGAGACGCGCCCCGCCAATATTGAAGGCAAGGGTCGGATCACGATTCGCGAACTGCTCATCAACAGTTTGCGTATGCGTCCCGACCGGATCGTGGTGGGCGAGTGCCGCGGGCCGGAAACCCTGGACATGCTCCAGGCCATGAATACCGGTCACGACGGCTCACTCACCACCATCCACGCCAACAGCACGCGCGATGCGGTGGCGCGCGTGGAGACCATGGTCATGATGGCCGGCTTCGAGCTGCCCGTGAAGGCCATCCGCCAGCAGTTCGCTTCCGCCATCCACGTGATCGTGCAGGCCCAGCGGCTCACCGGCGGAGCGCGGAAGCTGGTCAGCATCACGGAAGTGACGGGCATGGAAGGCGACATCATCACCATGCAGGATATTTTCGCCTTCGAGCAGACCGGCATCGCGGCCAACGGAAAGGCCCAGGGTCAGTTCATTGCGACCGGCATTCGACCTTCGTTCCTGGATCGGCTCAGGGCCTCGGGATGCGAGGTCGATCCCGCCCTGTTCCAACGTCAGGTGCTCTGCGTGGACGAGGGAGAATAATCCATAGGACCTACAGGACCTGTTGCCATGACCGCTTTGATCGCACAGTTGACTCTCGCCGCCTCCGACGTATGGGTGTACATCCTGCCCGCGCTCGGATCCATGCTCGTGGCCTATGGGATCTACGAGGTGGTCGCCGAGGGCAAGACCTCGCAGAGCAAGAAAATGCAGGACCGCCTGCGCGGCGACCGGGTCAAGCGCGAGAAGGCCGTCGCCAACATCACCCGCCGCGGGGCTATCGGGCAGGCCGGGACCTTTGCCGACATGGTGGTCGGCAAGTTCAAGTTCATCCCCAAGCTTCAGGTCCTGCTCGATCAGGCAGATGTGGACTGGTCTGCTTCGCAGATGATGCTCAACGTCTCCGGCGCCGCAGTGCTCACCATGCTCGTCTTGTGGGCCCTGCAGGTGAGTCCCTTTGCGGCCGTCGGCTGCGGCGGAGCCATCGTTCTTCTGCCCATCGTGTGGATCAACATGCGGCGAAAGCGGCGCATGAACAAGCTCGGCCAGCAACTGCCCGACGTCTTCGAGATGATGAGCCAGGCGCTTCGCGCCGGGCACTCTCTGGCCGGCGCAGTGCAGACCGTTTACGAACAGATGCCCCCGCCCATTGCCACCGAGTTCGCCCAGGTTTACCACGAGCAGAACCTCGGCGTGAAGATCGAGGAGGCCCTGCAGTCCATGGCCGATCGCGTCGATTCGCTTGACGTGCGTTTCTTCGTGACCGCGGTCATGATCCAGCGACAGACCGGCGGCGACCTCGCCGAAGTGCTCGATAACATCAGCGGGGTCATTCGTGAACGAATCGAGCTCGCCGGATTGGTCCGCGGGCTCACCGCCGAAGGGCGACTTTCCGGATGGGTGCTTTTCGCCCTGCCCACCGTGGTGTTCGTGGCCTCGATGTATCTGAACCCCAACTACGCCCGCGTCCTCCTGGAAGAGCCGCGCGGACAGATCATGCTCATGCTCGCCTTCGGCATGCAGCTCATGGGCATCGCCATGATCCGCTGGATCGTGAATATCAAGGTATGATGGAGAGCAGGTCCCTGGCGGCCTGATGCCAATCATGAACTCGACAATGTACATCCTCGCCGCGATGGTCATCGTCAGCATCGTGCTGGTGGTCTATGCCTTCTGGCCCAAGCCCAGCGACGAGAACGAAGCCATCAAGCGTCGTATGACCGGGCGCCGCTCCCAGTCCGCGGTACACGAACTGCGCAAGCAGGCCAAGGAATCTGTCGCCAAGAAGGTCTTCGACACGGTCGCCCCCATCGCCATTCGCCCCTCGATGAAGGGCGACGCGGCGCAGATGTCCAGGCTGCGGGTGAAGCTGTCCAACGCGGGCTTGCGCGGGGAGAATGCTCCCACCACGTTCCTGGCCAGCAAGACCATCATGGCCGTGCTCCTGGCCATCATTGCCGCGGGCTACGTGTGGACCAAGGGCTCCACCTTCGAGAACGGCATCGGCATCATCATGATCGGCGCCGGCCTGGGGTTCCTCGCCCCGAACATCTGGCTGAGCTCCGCGGTGTCCAAGCGCTGCGAGAAAATCCGCAACGGCCTGCCCGACACCCTCGACATGCTGGTGATTTCCGTGGAGTCGGGGCTGGGCCTCGACGCCGCCTTCCAGCGCGTCGGCGAGGAAATGAAAAAAGTCCATCCCGCGCTTTCCGAGGAACTGCAGCTCGTCACTATGGAAAGCCAGATGGGCATTCCTCGCAACGAAGCCCTCGGCAACCTCAGCACCCGCACGGGGCTCGATGAAGTGCGCTCCCTGGTGGCGATCATCAATCAGGCGGAGCGTTTCGGCACCAGCATCGCCAAGGCCCTGCGCAATCAGTCCGACGCTCTGCGCGTCAAGCGCCGTCAGGCCGCCGAGGAACGCGCTCAGAAGACCACCGTCAAGCTCATGGCCCCACTGATTCTCTTCATCTTCCCGGCCATCCTCGTGGTCCTCGCCGGCCCCGCCGCCCTCAAGATGATCGAAGCCCTCGGCAACACCCCAGGCCTCCTGTAGCGCATCCCCCTCTCCCCTCGGGAGAGGGCCGAGGTGAGGGCTCGTATGCCGAGCAATCTTGGAAGGCGCGGGAGCCGCGGCCTTCAGCCCGCGCGGACGTTCTGTTTTAGGTTCTAGTCTCCAGTTTCTGGTTTCTAGATGGGAGGGCGAGGCTCCTGCCGAGCCGAACGAGCCCACGCGTGTCGGAGGCCACGGCGGCGCGATGGCGTGATCGGTTTCCAGCGCCTATGATGCCGCTGTGATACGCCGAAACCTTGCAGCGCTGCTCGCCGCAAGTACAACTCTGCCTTTCGTGACGGCTTGCCCGCAAGTGTTCAGCCCCTGCGTTTTGCTTGAAATCAACGACGGCGACTCGTGCACGATTGACATCTGCGAAATGGCCGGCGACCAGCCGCAGGCAGTGCACACTCCGGTGGACTGCGGAGAACGACTCTGCAATCCGGCCGATGGAGAGTGCGTTGATTGCCTCGCGGCAGAAGACTGCGACGACACCGATCCCTGTACCGCCGACACCTGCACGGCCGACGTGTGCATCTTCACCGTCCTCGCAGACTGCTGCCGTGCCGACGACGAGTGCGACGATGCCGACTCCTGTACGCGCGAGGTATGCGAAAGCAACCAATGCGCGGCCACGCCCGTGGACTGTACGGACGCCGATGGCTGCACTGAGGACTCCTGCGACACGGCGACGGGCGAATGCATTCACGATCCGGTCGAGTGCCCCATCGGGTTGGCATGCGTTGACGGCATGTGCTTGACTTGTGCGCGGACAACTCGGATTGCCCCGACGATGGCAACCTTTGTACCATTGAAACCTGTGTCAATAACGCCTGCACAATTGCAATCGCGGATTGTAACGACAGCGTCTCCTGTACCGAAGACTCTTGTGATTCTGCCACCGGTTTGTGCAGCAACGTCAGTGTGTGTCCCGCCGACTATGTCTGCGATGCGGTCACCGGCGATTGCATGCACAACGATCCCTGCACCAGCGATGCCGACTGCCCCGACGACGGTCTGTTCTGCAACGGAACCGAGTCCTGCAACTCGAAAGGGTTCTGTGTGAGCAGCGGCGACCCCTGCGCTGATGCCGGTCCCTGCGAGCCGCGATTCTGTCATGAGACCAGCGACTCATGCCAAGCCTGTCCGCCCGATATCTCCTGCGACCCATTCGATCCATTCACGCTGGGGCTGGATGATTACTCTGGAAGCAACTGTGATGACTCGGTCTATGCACCGTTGGTGTTCAACGCTCCGACTGGAACCAATCGCCCTACGTTCCAGACCGGCGACCGCTTCGATGGCCTCGACGGCAACGATACCTTGAGCGTCACCACAAACTTCACCGCGCCTACGACGATCGCAGCTACATTGATCAGTGTGGAGTACTTCGTCCTGACTGACTTCGGGACTGCCGCGACGACCATCAGCGCCGCTGATTTCTCCGGGCTTCTCACCATTACGACCTCGCACAGCACGAATACAACCGCTGCTCGTCTTACCGAACTCAGCGCGCTGGTCGATGCGGAACTCCGGCAGACGGCCTCGGGCCTGATGTTGTCTTTCCGGGCCGCCGCCACGGACGCACCTGACGACCGATTGACCCTTTCGCTCTCCGCCGCCGCCGGCGGCGTCTTTACCATTGAGGCGGCAGCCGCCGATGGGATCGAGACGCTCGATATCATGTCCTCCGACGCCGCAAACACACTTTCGGCCGTGACCCAGATCAATGCGACGTCGATGTCGAGGCTGAACATCTTCGGCGACGCCAATCTGACCGTCACCGCACTACTCGATGGCACCGTGGCCACGGTGGATGCGGGTCTGTTCGCGGGCGGTTTGACCGTCGCCGCCGGAGCCGGGCCGGTCGCCATGACTGGGGGATTCGGCGGCGACACCCTGACCGGCTCACCCGCGACGGACATCTTGAGCGGGGGCCTCGGCGACGACAAGCTCGTCGGCGGCCCCGGCGCCGACAGCCTTGTCGGCGCGGCCGGCAGCGACACGATTCAGTATCAGCAGCTCAATGACGGCGGGGCCCAGAATGCCGACAACGTGCAAACTACGCCGCTATCCGGCTTCAGCGCCGTGTCGGCGCTCTTCTCGGCGCTGGACGCCGTGACCACCACGACGCGAATCGTGCTCATCGCCGAGGTGTCGAGCTTCGGAACCTTCTTG
>SBAX01000025.1 GCA_005240095.1 Phycisphaera mikurensis | reverse complement strand
CTTTTGGAAGAAGAGCCCGCCTCGAAAAAGCATCAGATTGAATCCAAATGCGCGATCCGTCTCTGTCGCCCGCCGTTCCCGCAGCGGCGTGCGCGCGAGGTCGGCTTGGTCGTAGTACCAGACCTTGACGTCGTATTCCACGGTAACGAAGGAGCCCGCGAGGACCATGACGAAGGTCACGATCGCGGGCGTCCATAACCAGCGCCGTTCGCGCCGGCGCGCGATCGCCCGCGAGGCGTCGTCGTCCAACGCGTAACAGACCCCATACGGCACTCGGGCAGGTTGAAAAAGCCATTCCCATGCAGCCCGGCGGCTGCCAAACCACTTTCGAGCCACACTTTCGTCCAAGGCGGGCGAGCGAACCGTCCCGCACTCCGGGCATGGGCGCGGCAATTCCAACCCTAACAGGTTGTACCCGCAGGCTAGGCAAAATGGCGAGGTATCGGCCAGGGAGGCCGGGCAGCTTACAACGGGCGTCTCAATCGCGGTCATGGGACCCACAAGTCTCGCCTGCGACGAACCGATAACCCGAAAGCGAACCTAGTACCAACGCGAAGCGCTCTTGCGCCTCGCCAGAGGAGAACCCCCATGAAGGCAGCGGTGTATCGATTGTCCACGATCGCGTGCGGCGTTCTCGCCGTGATTCTCGCCTGTACGACCAACTTCACGCAAGACGGCGGCGGAACGACCGTTGACGACGGCCTCGGGGACGTCGATGGCGATTTCTCGGACGCCCCGGGCTCGCCGGGCGGCACCGGCGGCACCCAGCCCCCCGGCTCCGGAACCGATGACGGCGGTCAGATCGAGTTGCCCTCGGAAGCCACTCGTAGCTTCTTCACCGCCTTTCAGGTGGACCCGGTTTCGGAAGACACTGCCGGTCCGAAGTTCGTCGCCAGCGGCGACGTGGATCGAGACGGCCTGCTCGATCTGGTCAGCGGCTGGAACCAGTCCCAGCCCGTCCAGCTTCACCTTCAGCGCCGCGACGCGGATGGAAACGTCTCCTTCCGCACCATCAATCTCGGCGGTACCAACCCCATCGCCGTGATCGCCGGCGTGGAGCTGGGTCAGATCAACGACGACGGGTTCCTTGACGTGGTCATCCTCTCCAAGGCCACCGGCTTCGGCGCGTACTGCCCCAAGAATCCGCCGGTTGAGATCAGTCCCCTTGAGGGCGAGATCATCGTGTTGTTCAATCCGGGCGACGCCGGCTTGATTCCCGACGGCGACCGCTGGACACAGATGATCCTGGTCAATCCGTACGTCCAGGATCGTTGGATCCACAACCAATTCCCGGGCAATCAGACCGTGGAATTTTCCGAGCTTCAGACCAAGCCCGAGCGGGCAGGCTTTACGTCGCTGGCCGTCGGCGAACTTGACGGCGTGGACGGCGACGAGATCGTCGTGACCCTCAACCCCGGCGAGTGCGAAGAGCTGGGCCAAAAGCCGCCCATCACCACCGTGGACGTGTGGGTCAATCCCGGCGGGGCCTTGGCCGAGGATTCCGCCAACTGGGGCGTACCCTCAGACATTCCGCTGTCTCGGGGCGTTCCGCTGACCATCATGTCCGACATTCCCGAGGTTACCGACTGCGCCATCTACGATGTGGACGGTGACGGCGATCTCGACGTAGTGGCCGCCTTCAGCAACGCCATCAGTCTGAACGTCCGCTGGGCCCGCAATCCGCTGATCCCCGACGGCCGGGGTTCCATGATCGCCGGGGCCAGTGACAACGTCCCTGACATCTGCGCCGGCGGGGCCAACGACGGCGGGGCTTGCCCCAACGGCGACGCCGATTGCGTGGGCATTCCCGACGGCACGTGCGTGGGCAACGTCTGCGTCGGCGGGGCCACCAACGGCGACGCGTGCTCCAACAACAACGAGTGCGCCGGCATCGAGGACGGCGATTGCATCCCCGGCAAGTGGCGCTTCTTCGCCAGCGACTGGGAAGTGCGCCCCGTTGGGCAGGTCGATACCGCGGCGATGGTCCTCTCCATCGGCGACGTGGACAGCGATGGCTTTGAGGACGTGGCCGTGCGCTCCACCATCGGCCAGGTCGTGCAGTGGTTCCGCCGCCCGAATTCCCTCACCTTACCGCCCGAGTTCCCGCCCAACGACCCCGTGCCCGACCGAATCAACTTCCCCTGGCCGGTCTACACCCTGACGGAGTTCAATGAGCAGGAGCCCGAAGGTATCGCCCTCGGCGACGTCACCGGTGACGGCCAGGCCGAGCTGATCGTGGGCGTGGAAGGCGGCGTCTTCTGGTACGACGGCACAGTCGGCGAAACCGTCTACGATCCCTGGTTCTCCAACACCATCATCCAGGACAGCCCGCCGGATACGACCGACCCGACCGCCACGGATTCCACGGTCGATCAGGAAACCCCCGGCGGCTCCGGCGTGGGCGTGGGCGCCACTGATACCTCCACGCACGTAAACGCCCTGCTGGTGGTGGACCTCGATGGGGACGGGCGCAACGACATCATCGGCACCCTCGATCGCCGCTCCGGCTCAGGCCTCAGCGACGATCGCCTCGTCTGGTACCGCAACATCCGCACCGAGGAATAGGTCCGGGATTGCGGAGTAGTTCAGGATTGGGTGGCATGGCCAGGCGAAGCGCCGCCATGCTCCCGTCGATGCGCGCTGTGCCCCCCGCGCCCGCCTCTTCGCATCCTCGCATTGAGGCCCTCGCAACCACACTCAACGAGTGCGGCATCCGCTAGGCGCTCGTTGGCGGCTTGGCCGCGATTCAGCACGTCACGGCGACGAGTGATTTGAAGAATTCGTCGGGGCCCCTTCCGCACGATCGAGAAATGCCAGGCTGGTGTCGATGGGCTGTTCGAGGCTGCGCTTGGATTCCACGAACTTCAGCAAACCGGAGTCGTCGGTGATGGCCAGGCGCTCCTTGAGTTCTGTGGAATCGGGGAACAGCTTCTGCCCGTCCTTCCAGGCGCTGCGGGCCTTGGCGTATTCTTTGTCCTTGGTGTACGCATCGCCAAGGGCGACGTAAGTACGAAGATAGTAGCCCTCCGGTTTGTCCGGGCTTGCCTTCTTCTGGAGTTTGATGCACTGCTCCAGATCTACGGCGGCATCATCGGAATGCAGCAGCGACCGCGGCCAGTGCAGGTGGTTCATGCCCCGCGTGTAGTAACCCACCCACAGGTCCGGGTGCTTTTCGAGGACTTCGTCCTGCTGATCCAGCGCCTTGCGGGCCAGGGTGCCCTTGCTGACGATGGCGGCCATGCCCCCGCACGTGGGAATCTTATCTATGTAGGCGCACGCCAGCTCGATCTTCGAGCGCCAGTCGTCGGGCTTCTCATTCACCAACTTTTTGAAGAACTCGATGGAACGATCGTGCTTGCCGTAGGTGGCGCATTGTAGCCGATAGTTGCTGGCCAGGGCATAAGCCGCCGGACGCGTACGCAGGAGTTCTTCCATTTCGGAAAGGTGCTGATCGAGATTCGCCGGCTGCGGCGCGGGTGGCTTGGGACGAGTCGCGTCGAACGATCCGCCCCAGGGCTGCGGGGCACTCACCTTCAAGGCCATTTGCGTAGCATACTTTGATGGGTCCTGCCGGACCTTGATCAGTTGATTGGCCGCTACGTGTTCGAGGTATTGCAGCCCGCCGTCGGGCCAGCGGATTTCGAGCAGCTTGACTTCCTTGTCCGCCCCCAGGCCGAAGTGAATGCGCGGGTCGCTCTGGCCGCTGTAGCCGTTGCCGCCGTCGCGCTCGCGGATCTGCACGCCCTTGGCGGTGGCCGCGGTCACGCGAGTGCCGACGGCGTCGCGATTGACGCCTGTGGCCGGATCGACCTGCAGATCGACCATCAGCCATCCCGTAGCATCGCCCCGCGTGGCCGCCGCTTGACCGGCGAGCGCCGCCGAGGCCGATGCCGTTCTCGCCTGGGCGGATGGCGCGGAGGCGGCCGTGGGTCCGGGCGACACGGTGTTGTTGCGGTAGAGATTGGGCGGCGCTGCCTGGTTGGCCACGAACAGGTCGAGGTCGCCGTCGTTGTCGTAGTCGACGTAGGCCAGGCCCCGCCCGTCGCGTGTGCTGGCCACGCCGAGCTGTTCGGCTACTTCCGTAAATGACCCCATGCCGTCGTTGCGCCAGAAGCGATCCTTCTCGTGCCCTGAGAAGGAGCGGTTGCCGATGGTGGGCCAGTTCTTGGCCTCGGCGGGATCCTGGCCGAGGACCGTCCATGAGGCCAGGTCGTACCAGTAGTTGCCCTCGCCGGCGCTGATGAACCCGTTGACCGAGAAGATGTCCAAATCGCCGTCATGGTCGTAGTCGAGGAATTTGGCCCCCCAGCCCCAGCCGCCGTCATAGGTGCCGGTTTCCAGCGAGACGTCCGTCAGGCTGAGCATCCCATCGGGCCCGATCCCGTTGTTGTGCCAGAGCATGTTGCCTTCCTGGAGATACTCGGCGGTGGTGATGTTGGTGACGTAGATGTCCAGCCATCCGTCGTTGTTGAAGTCCCCGAAGTCGACGTTCATGCCCTTCTTGGAATCGCCGCCGAGGACCTCCTTCGAAACATTCTTGAACGCGCCATTCTCGTTGAGGAACAGTTGATCGGGCCCGAAGTCGTCGGCGCAGTACAGGTCCGGCCAGCCGTTGTTGTCGATGTCCGCTGAACCCACCGCTAGCGTCCAGCCCGGGTCGTCGAGACCCAGCTGTTTGCCCACTTCGCTGAAAGTGCCGTCTTCGTTCTGGCGGTACATGAAGTTGCGCCCCGCGTTGCGGGCGCCTTCGAAACTGTCGTGCATGATCCGCGTGGACTTGAGGTTCCACAGGTCGACCTCATCGAAGTAGTTGCCCACGTAGATGTCCGGCCGCCCGTCGAGGTTGTAGTCCAGCCAGATCGCCGCATTGCCGTTTGCCCAGTCGATGCCCGGTGAGCCGTCGCGCCGGCGAAAGTGTCTGGCGCTCACGTCCGTAAAGGTGCCGTTGCCGTTGTTGCGGAGGAGCACGTCGCGTCCCCAGCGCACGACGTAGAGGTCCTTCCATCCATCGTTATCGTAGTCGCCGAAGATGGCGTCCATGCTGACGCCGTCGTCGCCGTTGAGTTCGGCGACGCCTGCTTTCCGCGCCACGTCGGTGAACGTGCCGTCGCGGTTGTTGCGATAGAGAAAGTTGGGCTTGCCCTTGTGGGAATCCGTGACGTACAGGTCGATCCAGCCGTCGTTGTCGAAGTCGGCCGCCGCCACCGACGCCCCCACGCTGCACACCCAGGACATGATGTTGTCGAGCTGATGATCCAGCACCGGCTTGTTGTGGCAGTGGGCAATCCCTGCCGCCGCGGCCACGTCGGTGAACGCCATGCCTTCGGGGATCACCTCGGTCGCGACCGGCTCGCCTTCCTTCTTGCCGCAGCCAGCCGGCAAGATCAGCCACGAAGTGAGCACTGCCGCGACCGCGAGGGAGCGGGCCGAGAGGACCGAAGCAAGTGTATGAAGCATGCTCATGATGACCTACGAAACCCTCCGGTGATCCCTGGCGTGATCCCTCACGCTGCTCGCATCTTATCCCCGCGACCGTGAGGGAGCGATTACATTAGCAGGTGATGGCCCGCTTGCTCACGGGCGACTCGGTTTTTTGGGCCGTTTGTGCAACCCAAAACCGGCTAATAAGCCGCCGGTACGCGGTACGAAAGCGGCCAAGTGTGCGCCGGTTGTAGGCCAGAGGCCTCCGCGTTTACGTGGAGGATTGGGATGGGGCCAGCCAAGACCGGGGAGCCGAGACGCGTAACTCATTGTGGGGCCTGAAGTTACGTTTCCCAGGGGGCCTTCCTTCAGCCACGTGCTCCCCCGCAGCGGTTCGCATGAAACTCAAGTAAAAAGCGAACGACGGTTCCAGGGCTCGGGGACCCATCGATACTGTCAGGCGTCGCTTACGGCAGACGCTACGACCCTCGAAGGGAGTACCGCGCCTGGTCGCATTGGCGCAGGTGCGCTCACATCGCAGACGGCGGCGGGGATGCCCTCTACGTAGCCGATGGTGGAGCGCCAGCCCAGGTGCTCGTGAAGTTTGCGGCACTCAAAGAAGCATCGCCGGCCCATGAGCCAGACAGCGTAGCGCGTGACCAGCGGTGGATTCCTGGTGCGAAAGAGGTGGCCGAAACACTCCATCAGAAACGCCGCGGAATAGGCTACGCGATAGGGGACCGACCGGGTGACGCGCGGCTCGCCGATGGCGTCGGCTATTGCGTCGAAATACTCGCGCTGGGTTAGCACCCCGTCGTGGCAGCAGTTGTAGGCCTCGCCGATGGCGCGATCGCTCTCCGCGGCGAGGATCGCTGCTTCGGCCACGTTGGCAGCGTGGACGACGTTCAGGCGATTCGTGCCGTCTCCGATGATCTTCAGTTTGCCATCCCGGATAGACTGGATGAGTCGAGGCAAGGTCGCCCGGTCACGCGGTCCGTAGAGCCAGCTCGGGCGAATCACAGTGACGGCGATGCGCCCGCTCTGATGGGCCTCCCAGACGCAGCGTTCGGCGAGCACCTTCGCCCTCGTGTAGTAGCTCCAGCGGTGCACGTTCACGCCCACCGGGGCGGACTCATCGAGAACTCTGCCCGCCTCGTCCACGTGGCCGTAGACGCTGATGGAGCTGATGTGCAGGAAGCGGCGGACCTTGGCGGCGACGGCGGCGTCCAAAAGCGCCTGCGTGCCATCCACGGAAACGCGCAGAAAACCCTCCCACGGGCCCCAGTCGCCCACTCGGGCGGCGGCGTGGTAGACCGCGTCCACGCCCTCGCAGGTGCGGCGCAGAACCTCTCGATCGGTCACATCGCCGGCGACGATCTCCGCGCCGATGCTTCTCAGGAACGCGGTGTCGCTTCCGGGGCGGCAGACGGCGCGAATGCTATGTCCGCGCAGGCGCAATTGTTCGGCGATGTGACTGCCCAGCAAACCCGTTCCACCGGTGACCAGAGCCAGCATCGTGTATGCGTCCCTCGGTTGCGTGTCGCGGGTTAGGAATCCCGCCCTTCGTGGTGCCGAGAAAGGATTCTCGGCACAGCGATTTCCGCGTCCTTCGTGCGATAATCCGCCGACATCTCGAGACTGGATTCTCGGCGCAAAGGTCGAGGATCGCAAGGATCGCTCTGGCTCTGATTGCCTTTACGGCGAGCAGCGGGCGCAGGCGTCGCGGCAGAAGCCCTGCGTCGTGCAGGTGCCCAAGGTGCAGGTGCCGCCCGAGCATATCCCATTCGAGCCACACGGAGCATCGGGCCGCGAACCACCCACGCAGGTGCCGCAATGCCGGTCGGCCGTGCAAGGTTGACCCTCCCTCGGGCTGCCTGGGGCGCAGGTTCTCACGCACAGGGCTCCGGCGCCGACGCCGACGCACTGCGCCGTGCCCGAGCACGCCACGAAGTCGCAGGGCACCGTCGACGGGCAAGCACATGGGCCGCTGAATTCATAGGCGTTCAGCTTGAAATAATTGACGACCGCGACGATGTCCAAGGCATTGAAATCAGCGGGCGGCTGGGCGACGTTGGGCTGGATCTGGGCGACGACGTTTCCCGGTGAGCCGATCGAGGCCTTGAAGTTATTGACCGACATCACGATGTCGATGGAATTGGGCTGACCAGGGGCGGTCGGGGCAAATGCCGAGACAAGGTCGCCGGCGCGGCGGGTCTTCATCACGACCGCCGGCGAGACATTGGCACAGATCTCTTCAGCGCCTTTACAGTCCGAGCCATACGCCCGCACCGAATAGGTCGAGCTGGGAAGGATGCCGGCACCTTTTACGTTGATGATCGGCTCGGCCGCCCAGTCGTGGTAGTAGGGCGTGCACTGCAGCCGGGACAACCGGTAGGTTCCGGCAAAGGGTGCGTCCATGTTTTCAAAATACACAAACGGCGGTCCGACCCAACGGGCGCACGCGTTGCCCTCACCAGTGGCCGTGCAGGTCGCCGACTCGAACTCGCTGAAATCCGGCGGCGGACAGCACACGTTGTTGGGCGGGTCGGGGGTCTGCAGGTCCGTCATGGTGATCTGAATCGCCGAGCTCCCTCCGCTGCCCGTGGCCACTGGCGGTGGGACCATCGTGAAGGTCAGGGCACGCGTGCGAGCCACGCAGGAGTTGCTGCCGAGGTCGCCGCCGGGGCAGTCCCACGTCGGCGTGGGAGGAGTGAGATCGCACGCCGTGTCGTAGGAAACATTCATGACCCCGGCGCCTGTGGAGGCGTTCCAGCCGGCCACGCGGATCAGGTAGCAGCGATCGGCGATGGCACTGAAGGTCACGACCGACGGGCCGCCGCCCACGCCGCAGGTATCGTCGCCGCAGGCAATGTGCGAGGTGGACGTCTGGGCGCAACTGCACGTCGTCCCCCCGCCGTAGACGGCCAGGAAGGAGTCGAAGTTGGTGGTTCCGCAGAGGCTCACCCGCACCGTGCCCGTGCAGGGGGCCACGTACTGGTACCAAATGTCCGATCCGATGGGGTTCGACCCGCCGCACTCAATCGTTGACGGACCGTCGGTCGATGCGCAACCCGTATTGAACGGGATGGACTGTGCCGGAGAGCTCGGCAGGATCGTCCGCGAAGAACAGAAATCGTTCGGCGCCCCGCAGACTACCCCGTCGCACGAGGTTCCCCCGCCAAGGAAGAACCCGGATAGAAGCGCACATTCCAGGGAACTGGTCACCGCGCAGGTGCCATCACACTGGCAGCACGCTCCGTCGCACACATCAGCTACCACCGACTCGCGCGATGTCGACGAGAGCGCGTCGGTGGTAGCTGATGTGTGCGACGGAGCGTGCTGCCAGTGTGATGGCACCTGCGCGGT
>SBAX01000335.1 GCA_005240095.1 Phycisphaera mikurensis | reverse complement strand
GGCGCCGCCGTCGGCGGAGCCCCTCACGAAAGCTCGGATAGAAGGTTAGGCCGATCGAACCCTTGGCGCTTGACAGACCCGGCTTCATAGAAGGGGCCAGAATAGCACAGCCCAGGGCATCGCCCTGGGTGTTGGCCGACGTAAGCGCACAAGCTCTGAAAGAGCGGGATAGCGCCGTGGAATGCAGCGCGTCAGGTTGCATGGCACGCGTTGCGCCGCCGCCTAGGGCGCCCATTCAGGGCGTGGCTGTTTGTGGGCCGGAAAAACCCAGGGCGTTGCCCTGGGCTGTCTTTTGGCGGCCCTTCGGGCCTTCGCGGCTCTGTTTGAGTAAAGGAGTAGCTTTGCCATCCATGAATTAGGAAGGAGAGCGGCGCCGATCCCAAGCTTTAGAACTGGTGCGCCGGCGGCTCCATGCTGTCGTCGACGTGCTGCTGCGTGGATTGCTCGCCGTCGTAGGTGAACAGGATCGGCTCGTCGTCGATGCGGGCATTGAGGTGCACCGGCCGCTTCCATACCTTGTGGATTCGCTTGATCGTCTCCACCGCGTACTTGATTTCCAGGTCCGCCCCGTTGTGACGATGAGCGAGGTACAATTCGCCGCGGTTGCGGTAGTTCCCATCCATCACAAAAATGTACGGCTGGGCGTGGTTGGTGAGCATGAACAGGAACTGCTGCTTGATCTTGTCGAAGTCGCGATTGACCACCACCATCTTTCCCGTCGCCGGGTCCTGGCGATAGTGATAGAGTTGCTGCTCATCCACAAACTCCGGGGTGAGAAACTCATCCAGGAAAGTCACGTCGTTGTACAGGGCGCGGATCTGGAAGATCTTCTCCCGTCCCGGCGACGCCTGCCCCACGACCCGCCCCTTGGGTGCTTTTTCCTTCCCCCATTCGCGGCGCACGGCCATGTCGTCGCACGCGTCATACGTCGGCCCGTAGCGCCCCGTGTTCCATC
Organism: Phycisphaera mikurensis; assembly: GCA_005240095.1. Classification (GTDB taxonomy): domain Bacteria; phylum Planctomycetota; class Phycisphaerae; order UBA1845; family UBA1845; genus SBAX01. The sequence goes on along the minus strand of SBAX01000335.1, from coordinate 1,854 downwards.
GCCGCTCCACGTCGCGAAGCAGCTCGATCCCGATCTTGTACGGATTCAGCCGTCCCGGCGCCGTGGCCAGCGTCCCCGCGTGGTGCTCGCAGTAGTCGATCAACTCATGATCGCGAAGCACGTAGTTGGTCATGATCGTGGAGTGCCAGTAGCTTGCCCAGCCCTCGTTGAGGATCTTCGTCTGCCCCTGCGGAGCGAAGTAATAGGCCTCCTCGCGGATGATCGACAGCAGGTCCGCCTCCCAGTCCTCCATGGGAGCATTCTGCAAGAGAAACAGCAGCACGTCGCGCGTCGGATTCTGCGGGAACCGGTCCTTGGCCTTCTCCGCCTCGGCCTGTTTGCTGGCCCGGTCCGTGGCCATCTTCGACGGCGGATTGATGTACCGGTCCATGTAGGTCTTGGCCGGGAAGCGGACCACCGCATCATGCGCCCGCTTCCGCCGCTCGTCGCGGTCAATGGTCTCCGCCTCACGCTTCATGAACGCCGAGTGCGGGTCGATCAGGTTTTCCAGTGAGAGATACGCGTCGATCCGCTCCTCCACCTCATCCAGTCCGAAACGCTCGATGTAGCGGCGGATCCGCGTGGCATGGTTGGCCATCTCGTCGATCATCCGCCGGTTCGTGCGGCTGAACCAGATGTTGTTCTTGAAAAAGTCGCAGTGCGCGTACACGTGGGCGATCACCGTCTTGTGATCCACCATCATGTTGTCGGTCAGCAGGTATGCATAGCACGGATTGTTGTTGATCACCATCTCATAGATACGGCTCAGTCCATACGAGTGCTGCTTCCGCAAGCGCTCGTACTCCATACCGAACCGCCAGTGCGGGTATCGCTGCGGAAAGCCGCCGTACGCCGCCACCTGGGACATCTGCTCGGCGTTGAGCAGCTCGAACACCGTGGGATAGAAGTCCAGCCCCTCGCGACGGGCGAATTCCGCGATGGTCTCGGCTTCCTTGGCGATGGTCTTGGGAAGGCTTGGGTGCATGGGTCAGCGGGCCGCGTCATCTCCCCGGAGAAAAGAACGTCTTGATGCTGTCGTAGATGTCGTCCTTGGTATTCACGCGGCTGGTCAGGACCGCCGGCTGATTGTTCAGATGCTCGTGAATCACATTGATGAAATTACCGCTCCCATAGGCGCTGGCCACCTGGCAATACCCAAAGAGGTTCAGCACGGGCAGCAGGTGGTCCTTCATGATCACACAGCACTCCCGGCTGTCCGATTCGCTGCTGTTATCGCCGTCCGAAAAGTGGAATAGATACACATTCCACTCCGACGGCGCATAATGGGAGTCGATCAGCTCCCGGGCCAGACGGAACGCGCTGCTGATCCGCGTGCCCCCGTCCTCACGTATGCGGAAGAACGTCTCCCGGTCCACTTCCCCGGCCCGCACATCGTGCACAATGTAGCGGCTCTCGATGCCGTGGTAATTGCGCCGCAGCCATGCGTCGATCCAGAACGCCTCCAGCCGCACCAGCTCCTTCTGCTCATCGCCCATGGAGCCGGAAACGTCCATCATATAGATGATCACCGCATTGGACTGCGGACTGAGGATCGTCTTCCAACTGCGATAGACCTTGTCTCGCCGCTCGAAGATGATCCGCGGCGCATCCGGGTTGTACAAACCGGACATGATCTGCCGGCGCAGGGCCCGCCGGAAGGTGCGCTTGAAATGCCGCAGCGATTCCGGGCCCGACTGCCGCATGCCGCTGTGCCGGTCGCGCTCCGCGGTAATACGGTGCTTGCCCTTGGGCTGGATGCGGGGCAGTTTCAGCTCTTCCCCTAGAATGTCCGCCAGTTCGTCGAGACTGACGTCCACTTCCAGAATGTGCTGGCCTTCCCCCAGTCCTCCGGGC
>SBAX01000064.1 GCA_005240095.1 Phycisphaera mikurensis | reverse complement strand
GTTCACGGACCATTTCCTCGAGGAACTCAACGTCAAGAAGGTGGCCCTGCGGGAGAATCGCCAAGGCTTGTACACGGTCACGGTGGCGCCCAACATGAAAACCCTGGGCCCTAAGTTCGGTCGGCACCTGGCGGAAGCCCGTCGAGTCGTCGAATCGCGGAGCGCCGTGGAGTTGGAGGCGAGAATCGCCCGTGGAGAGAGCATTGCCATCCCTGTGGAAGGTTGCGATGCGGTGCTTACGCTCGAGGACATACGGGTGACCAGATCTTACGGAGAGGCGTGGGCGGGAGCTGCCGACGGGGCGACCATCGTGCTGATCGACAAGCGAATTACGCCGGAACTCCGATCTGAAGGAATCGTTCGAGACTTTGTGCGTAACGTACAAAACCTGCGAAAAGACGCGGGATTGGATATCTCCGACCGGATCAAGACGGGGTATTCAACGGACTCTGAATTAATAAAGAGCGCCGTTGAGAAGCACGTCGTTTACATTAGCAACGAGACGTTGACCACGCGCATGGAAAGCTATATTCCGGAGGACGCCGTGGTGCAGATCGTAGTGGAGATCGAGCCGAAACACAGCGTGACCATAGCGATTGCGAAGGCGAGCTAATCAGATGGGGGTTGGAATGAAATCGCAGCACAGATCGAAGGGGTTGATTTCACTGATATTACTGGCGGCAGCCAGCTCCGCATGGGCCGACAACTGGCCGTCGTTCCGCGGGCCTAACGCCACGGGGATCGGCACCGGATCGCCGCCGATTACGTGGAACGTCCAGACGGGCGAGAACATCAAGTGGAAGGCGCGCATCCCCGGCCTGGCGCACTCCTCGCCCATCGTCTGGGGCGACCGCGTCTTCATCACCACCGCGGTGAACGTACTCCAGGAGGAGACTCTTTCGACCGGCTGGCTGGGTGGCTCAGGCGAGTCTCCCGACGAGTCCAGCGAGTGGGACTGGCACGTGTTTGCCCTGGACAAGAATACCGGAAAAGTCGTCTGGGAGCAGATCTCCCACTTCGGCGTGCCAAAGTTCAAACGCCACGTCAAAGCCACTTACGCCAACAGCACGCCGGCCACGGACGGCAAACACGTGGTGGCGTACTTCGGGTCGGAAGGCCTGTACTGCTACGACTTCGACGGCAAGCTGCTGTGGAAGAAGGACCTCGGTCCGATCAACGCCGCCCCGCACGATGCTCCCGAACTCCAGTGGGGGGTGGCCAACTCCCCCATCATCTACGACGGCAAAGTCATCCTGCAGTCCGACAGCGTGCAGGGCTCGCACCTCATCGTCTTCGACGCGGCCACCGGCAGGGAGCTGATGCGCGTGGATCGCGGCGACAACACGACGTGGTGCACGCCCGCCATCTACAAAGGCAAAACCAGCGTGCAGGTGATCTGCAACGGCTACAAGAAGATGGCCGGCTATGACCTGGCCACGGGCAAGGAGCTGTGGCGGATGCAGGGCGGCGGCGACGTGCCTGTGCCGGCGCCGGTCGTGGCCAACGATCTCTTCTACATCACCAACGGGCACGGGCGAAAGCCGATCTACGTGGTCCGGCCCGATGCTACGGGAGATGTGACTCCGCCTGCCGAGGATGCGGCGTCGGGACCACCCGCGGGCGAGGGTCAAGTACGCTTGCCGGGGCTCGCCTGGTACAAGCCCAACAAGGGCTCGTACATGCCCACACCCATCGTGGTGGGCGACTTGTTCTATGTGGCCGACGACAACGGGATCTTCACCGGCTTTGACGCCAAGACCGGCGAACAGGTTGTTCGCGAGCGACTGCCGGGCGGGGGCAAGTCCACGTTTTCGGCATCGCCGGTGTCGGCCGACGGGCGCATCTACACGACCAGCGAAACGGGTCAGATCGACGTCATCAAGGCGGGCAGGAAGTTCGAAGTTCTCGGGTCGAATCAGATGAACGAAGTGTGCATGGCCACGCCTGCGATCTCCAACGGGCTGCTCTTCGTCCGCGCCCGATCCAACCTCTACTGCATCGGGAGTCGCTGAAAACGGCTCGGCGGGAACCTGGCCCTCCCAAGGGACTTGGCGCCGCCGTCCTCACTGAACGTGGCGTTATTTCTTGCGACGTGTGCGTTTGGCCCACCGTGTGTTGGCGGCCTGCCGCGCGATTTGTGAGCGTCTCCTGGCCGATAATTTTCTGGCCCGGGCCACACCCCCTTTCTTTCCGCCGAGGCGGCCCAGCTGGGCCGCAGCGCTTTTCAGAGATTCTTGATCCACTTCAGTCCATGAGGCACTGGCCTTGGCCCGCTTGGCGCGGCGTCTTAAACTCTTTTTCAGTTTGCTTGAGCGTTTAGGCATACATTATGCTAGGGTTCGCGGAGAAAGCCGACCATTAATTTCATGAAGGGGCCTTGCGCTCGTGTCGGGTAGTAGAATAGAAGATGAGCGGCTGTGCATCTGGTGCGGTGCGGACTACCGCATGAGCATGCCGGGCGCGGACCAATGTTTCTGCGCCCACTGCAACGAGACGATTCCTCCCGCCCCGCGCGGCACGGCGCGTGTCCAGTGGATGGAAGCGATGCCCCGCAAAAGCACGTCGCCCTCTCACGATCTCGGTCAACCCCGCGGTGAGCCCTGGCCACCTGACTTTCCGGTGGTTCGACGCCCCGCGCTACCAACGTAAGCCTACCATCGGCTCGGCGCTACGAGGACGTGCAGCGCCCGGAGCCAGCGGCGCGCTGCGCCCACGAGAGGCTGGTGTTTGGGGCATTCCTTCATGGTTCAAGACAGGTAGAGTCAGGCACGCGGCGGGCCGGGAGAGCCTGCAAGGGAAAGCGGCATGCGGGGCTGCGCAAACTCCGTGGAAACAATAGGTTAGGTTTCCCCGCTTCCCGATTTGCGCGAGACCATCTCAAGCGGTTCGTGCGGCTTGGCTTGATCTCGCTTAGCAGACGTTCCGCGCCGCTATGAGTTGCAGCCTTGCTCCTCGCGCTTGCCGAAGCCGAGCTTTGCCGCAATCAACAGGACCAAGGTGAGCATGGCAATCCCCCACGCGCTCACGGCCGGGATCGAAGCCCGCGCGCACTCGACATCGGCGCAGTCCGCGAGCTTGTGCCATTCGCAACTCGGACAATCGCACGCCGCCCGCGTGGCGCCATCCGTGCACCCGCCGAAGGCATCATGATCGCAGCACGCGCCGGTGGCGGCCTCACAGGCAACCGCGGCGCAAGATGCGCCCTTGGTCCAGACCTGCTGCGCTCCGCCGCACGCGCTTCCCGGCACGCTATCTGTACACACCCCGCTCAGGAGATCGCAGCATGCCCCGGTGTGTTCCGCACATGGCGGAACTCGATTGGCGCAGGCAACGCCCTCGAGCCAGTCCTCCTGATCACCGGTGCAGGCCTGCTGGCCGACGCCATCGCGGCAGAAGCCGTCGATCGCGTCACAGCATGAGCCCGTCGCGGGACTACACAGTCCAGCGCAGAGGATCATGGCGCCGCAGCCCGATCCACCCAGACCGGTCGAGGCGCAGGCCGCGTCCCACTCCACGTCGCAGCAGTACTGGTCGCATCCGCAAACCGTTTCGCAGCAGGCCTCGTCCGCGCATCCTGAGCCGGTTGAGCCGTCGTTGGCGTCGCAGCAGTTCTCCGTCACCGTCGGGCAGTTGGCCTGCTCCGGCGGCCCGCACGTGATCGACATCGAGCCTGTGCCCATCGGTGGCGGAGAGTATGGGTAGCTTCCCAGGCGAATGAGGTATTGTTGCCCAGCGACAGCGGGAAAGACAGCAGTCGCCTGCAATGAGGTTCCGCAACGATCATCGCCGCAGTCCAACAGGTCCGCATCGGAAGGCGGACAAGAACAACCATCGTAGGCGGCTAGCTTGTCGTCCAGTTCAGTCTCTCCGCAAGTTCGAACGAAGACGAGGTCGGTGCACGGCGAAGTCCAGCAGTACCACACGTCCTTGGCAATCTGGGCATCATCCCCGACGTTGATGCACTCCGCGTGAATGGGTCCGTCGGTGGTTGCCGTCGTGTTATCGAAGGGGAACGTGCCCACCCCACTGATCGGCAGGGCGTCCGCGCACAGGTCGCTCGAGCACAGAGCCCTTGCCCGCGTCACGCAGGAACTGCTCCACCCCGTCGTGCAGCAGTTGGGCTCCTGGCTGCACACCTTGTCGCAGCACAAGGCGTTCTCGCACCCGGGGCTCGTGGCATGGGCCACGAAGCAGTCCCCGGGGCGATTGATGCAGGCTGGTCCAGGACAGCTCAGGCCGGAGCAGAACAGACCGAGTAGAGACGTTCCTTCCAGCGCCGCACACTCGCTTGGCGTTTTGTCCTCACAGACACTGAGGCAGGACGGCCCGGGACAGGTCAGTGGGTCGGGATAGCAGCAGGCGTGCGCTCCGCACGGCGGTTCGAAGGTGGCCGTGGCGCAGGTGGCGTCCTCCATCCAGCGCCCCTCGCAGGCCCGAAGAAGCAC
>SBAX01000113.1 GCA_005240095.1 Phycisphaera mikurensis | reverse complement strand
GAAACCTCCATCCCTGGAAACAGTGTTGAGTTCTTCATGCCATCATGATATCAAATCGGTCAAGCCAAGGAGATTTTTTCCCAAGCTCAGTTGGGGTTGTCGCCTGATTGGACGCGAGCCCCAGGGTAGACGCTGCCGCGTCAACCCTGGGCTAAAGGACGGAACGCCGTTGGCGTTACTGCGCTTATGCGTCAGGATTGGGGCACATGACGCCGACGGCGATGCCCTCCGGATCGGCGAACATGGCAAAATGCCCCACGCCCGGAATAGGCGTTTTGGGGACGATGGTCTTACCGCCATTCCTGGAAGATAAGTCGAGGATCTGCTCGATGCTCTCGACCCTGAAGTAGACGTTCATGCACGGATGCGGGGCGTTGGGCGGTTTTGCGAAGACGCCGCCGGTGGGTTCGTGGCCGGTATGAATGAGTGTATAACCGGGCATCGCCTGGTCGTCGAAATTCCAGCCGAAGACCGTGCCGTAGAACGACTTGCACTTGGCCACGTCGTTGGTCATCAGCTCAAAGTGACATAGGGAATTGGGCATGGTGAACTCCTTCGCTCGCACCTTCGCGCGCCGTCCGGAATGGCCTCCTCGTCTCGCTCCCGTCAGGGCGACGCTTTCAGGGTCGCGATCTCCAATGGGGGCGTGTTCCGGGGGCGGCGCTACGCTGGCCCCCGGCTACTCTGGCTCAGGCTTTCAGCCTGCCGGTCCTGGGGGACCCGCTCGCGCCAGCGCATGTTCGCGCGAAGCGACGATAGTGGCTCGTCCGCCTTGCGTCAATTATTGAACGACGGTAGCGCCGCGCGTGGCAACTTCGATCGGCTTGTTGGCCCAGCTAGTGGGCGACTGCCGCAGACGCCGACCAATCGCATCGATCAAATCGCGGGCCCGTGCGCTCCAGGGGGCACTATCCGGACTCACACCACGCGCCTGGTCAGGCAAGCGAGAATTGACCGGACGAACCAGAACCCAGCCCGCTTGGGTATCGTCGGCGAGCATTCGAGGAATCCGCTCCGGCCGAATGAGGTACACGGCAACGCGTGGGAACGGCAGCGGTGGACACGAGTACGGGGCGGGCTCGGCGGGGACGCCGACTTTCCAGGGCAATGCGGTCCAAATATCGAGGTTGCTGCCAACCCCGCCGATGCGTGTCAGCCGACGGGCGTTGAGCCGCGAGCCGTAGTCGGTCGCGTCCGTGCGGAAGTTATCGAGATAGGCGAACCCTCGGACACCGATCCACAGAAGAACGACGAGCATCAGGGTTGTGCGAATGCGCGGGAGATGGGGAAGCGGCACGACCGTGAGCAAGGCTGCGGCACCTGTGGCCAAAGCCGTGTTGGTGAAGATTCCGAAGCGGCCGTACTCGGCGGGCTTGCCGGCCCCGATGAGCACGAACTGGAGGAAGAACACCGCCGCCACGACGATAAGCGGCAGGCTGCTTCGTTGCCGCCGGACCAGTACGCCGGCGAGAGCGATCAAGCCGAGGATCAGAATGGGCAGCGTCGCCCCTTCGATGGTCAGCTCGATGACGCGGCGGAATCCCTCGCCGACGCGGGAGATTTCGTACATAGCCAGGGAGTTGCCGAAGTTGCTCTTGAGGACTTCGCGGTTCACGACGGCATTGATGGCGATGTAGGGGTTGGTGAGCAGGTATACGAGGAGGGCGATGGCGGTACCGGAAACGGTCCTGCGGGCGATTTGCGGCCAATGGAGGGCGACCCCCCTCAATCCCCCCTTGGTAAGGGGGGAGGCTGTAGCGCGACCCGGACGTTCCCGCGCGGGAAGGGGGGAAGCGGCGTAGGACAAGCTGCTTACCTGTAGCCATGCAGTAAGCGGGATAAGCACGAAAATAGGCCAGGATGAGAGCACCATGCCCACGGCCGCCCCGCACACCACGCACATCCACCAAAAGTGACTGCCGCCTTGCGCGCCACTGGCGGCTTGCCCGCCAGTGGCGACTGCGTGCGCTGTCGATGCGTCCAGAGACCTCATCGCCAGATAGACCCCCAGTAGCATCAGCACGGCTCCCGGCAGGTGCGGCTTGCCCTCGTGGGACATGCATACTACGACGGGCATCAGAGCGAAGAGCAGGGCGGCGAGGAGGGCGGCACGGTGGATTGCCTGAGGGACGAAGGGACTAAGGGACGAAGGGACGGAGGGATTGTCGATTGTCGATTGTCGATTGTCGATTGAATCACTGGTTCGCGGGTGCCCCACCCCATCTTGGGGTGGGGGACTGGGAGAGGGAGAAACCAGGCGCTTCGTAATCGCATAGACGAGCATGACGCCGAGAAGGCCCCAGGCGGCGGAGTAGGCGCGGGCAACGATGTAGAACTTGCCGAACTCGTCGGGATGGTCAAGGTAGAAGACGACGTCGCTGCGGACGTCGATAAGGCCGAGCAGCCCGCAGAGCTTGATCAGCGCCCCGACGGGGTAGATGAACAGCCCGCCATACTGATAGAGGCGCGGATCGAGGTCCAGCTGGCCCGGCCTCATCCCCGCCAGGGCCATCATGGTGATCATCTCATCCGGCTGATAGGTGTACAGCCGATAGCGCAGCAGAATCTTCGCCACATCCTCATCCGTGGCCGTGAGCGGAATGCCCCCTTCTCCCTCCAACGGAGGCAATTCCCCCTCTCCCTCTAAGGGAGAGGGTTGGGGTGAGGG
>SBAX01000117.1 GCA_005240095.1 Phycisphaera mikurensis | reverse complement strand
GGCGAGGCCACATATGCTGCTCCCAGGCGGACGGCCGGCAACCCCGCGGCGGCAGCTGCGGCGGCTACCAAGCTACCCCTGGCGGAAGGCTTGCAAGATCGGTGCCACCATCCTCGGCACGGGACCGCTCTCAAAACGAATGCGCTAAGAAATGCAGTGCGGCTGGTTACCGGGGACGTCGCCCGAGTGCGTCACTTGTCCTCCGACTGTGCAGGTGCCGCCGCGGACTTGGCGGCGACCGTGGGGAAGAGCGTGGCAATGAGCTTGCGCGTGGCCTCCATGTTGTGCGGGGGGCCCGCGTGGCGCAGGGCGGTTAGCGCCTGCTGGGCGGTCGGCGAGGCGGTGTCGAGCGCGGTCTGCGCCGACTGGAGCATGCGTTCGCTCTCGGTCTTCCAGGCCCCGAGCATGCCGGTGAAGCGTTCTTCCTCGTCACTGTGGCAATCCATGCACCGCGGGTCAATGGCCTCGACGGTGGCGGGCTTGGAAAGGTCGTGGCAGTCCTTGCAGTCCACGGATTCGGCCATGGGTTCGGCGGGGATGTTGAAGGGCTTGAAGATGGGGAGCGTGCCGGCGCGGAAGCCGGCCACGTCGCTGTGACAGCCGGCACACGTCGGTTGTGGGGCTACTCCGCCGGTGTGGCACCGGTCGCAGCGGATAGCGGCGTGCACGCCTTCCAGGGCGATGGGATGCTGGAAGCCGCCGATTCCGACGAGGCGGGACTCACCGTGGTCGGTTGCCGTGGGGCTGAGGAATTCGTGGCACGTACCGCACTCATGACTGATGGGTCGCCCGGTTTCGTCCACGTGCTTGCCGTCGTGGCAGCGGAAGCAGCCGGCGAAGATCTTGTGCCCGATGTTGTCGGGGTAGGTGCGCCAGGAGACGTTCATCTCCGGGAAGAAGTTGGTGGAGTAGATTTCGCGGGCGGTAAGGACCAGCTTGTCCACATCGGCTTTCCGCTGGGTCCAGATCTGGGGGTGGTTGCGTTCGTAGTATCCTGCCAGGGCGCTGGTGATGCCGGCGAGCCCCTGCTCTTTCGTTTCGTACGGCGTCGCCAGGGCCGCGACCATCTCCCGCTTGGCGAAGGGCAAGTCCCGCAACGTAGCGCTGACGTTGAGGGCCGCATCGACGGCGCGATCCGGCGCGCGGAAGATGTGCGTGGGGCGATTGTGACAGTCCATGCAGTCAACCACGCGATGGGTGCCGTGGGGCGGTGGGTCGATGCTCGCGCGGCCATCGGAGCGGTAGACGGACTGCCGCCCTGTGGAGCGGTCGGTCATCTTCACCCAGGGAATCTCCTGGAGATGGTGGTCCGTGGCGACGTATTCGATGGTGAAGCCCAACGCCATGTGCCAGTGGATGCCCGAGGGCGGCCCGGTGGACGGATCGCTGCCACCGGTCTTCAGCAGCATGCGAATCTGCTGATGGGTGTTGGCCTCATCGGAAGCGAAATGCTCGATGGTGACGAGCTGGTCGCCGTAGAACTTGGAGGGCCAGTGACACTCACGGCAGGTTTCGGTGGCCGGCCGAAGCTCCTGAATGGCGGGGGGAATCGGGCGGGGGAAGGTGTTGGTGGCCACCGCCAGCACCTGGCGGATGCCTGACAGCTTCGACTTTACGTACCAGCTTGCGCCCGCACCGATGTGGCATTCGGCGCAGGCCACATGGGCGTGCGGCGACTGTTGATAGGCCGTGAACTGCGGTTGCATCACGGTATGGCAGACGGCGCCGCAAAACTGGTTGGAGTCGGTGTAGTGATACCCTTCGTAGCTGAGGACGCCGACGACGGGAATGGCCAGGGCCACGGCGCCCGCGGCGGCGGTGACGTAGCGGCGATGAGCGGCTTTGGTCAGGTCGATGCGAGGGTAGTACTGATACAGGGCGGCATGGCCGAACTCGCGCCGAAAGCGCCACCGGGCAACGAACAGCCCAGCGAACACGGCCAAAGCGCCTAGGAAGAAAAAGCTCGGGAAGACAAGGAATGTGAACAATCCGATGTACGGGCTGGGATGTGCGGTGGCGATGTCGGCGACAAAAAAGCCGAGCATGAACAGCACGGACAGGGCGCAGAGGCTTCCGCCGGCGACGGTGATACTGTTTCGCCACAGTTCGCGGAATCGCTCCTCCACATGCTCGGCGCGCTCGACGGCCTGTCCTTGCGGCTCGGCCATTTCAGTTCCCGTAGCGACCCACTCTCCGTTCACCCGCTCATCTCCATTAGAGCGCCGCGTCCACGCCCCGGCAACTGTTCACTTGGGCGCAGAGGACTCGCGCGGCATAGCCATTGCACCTCCGGCGTTCATAACAGGAGCAAGAGCCGTGCCACGAGGCCGGTCAGCCGCAGATAGTGAGCGAGGTAGGGGATGGCGGCGTACCGGCCTTGGCCGGGGCGCAGGCGGGCACGCAGGCCGGTCTCAGAACTGAGAAGTGTCTCACCTGCGGCGTGGCAGGCCCGTACAGCGTGAAATCGCGCACCCGGTGTGGCAACCGATCGGCTCGGCCTACGCCAAAACCGCGCAAGCCGTAGGGGTCGGGCTCACGGCCAACGATCGTGTCTCGAGATTCAAGCCCGCTCCCTAACAGTCGCGGTATGATCTCTTAGTCCGCGGCGATCCAATCCGCCACGAAGACCTGGGCGTCGGGGAGACCCCCGCGCTTGCTGGTCCACATCAGTTTCTTGCCGTCGGGGCTGAAGACCGGCAGCACGTCCGAGGCCGGGTCGTAGGTGATCCGAGTTGACTGAGTGCCATCCAGCGTCATCAAATAGAGATCGTAGTTCGGCCTTTCCCCCTTCTCTCGCAGGCGGTGGTCGGCCTGGGTGAAGATGAAGGACTTTCCGGACGGATGCCAGAAGGGGCACCAGTTGAACAGCGGATTGTCGGTGATGGCGCGGTCGTTGGTGCCGTCGGCGTTCACGATCCGGATTTGCAGGTTGTCGTCGCCGCGACGGTCGCCGCGATAGAGGATGGTCCTGCCGTCGGGCGAGAAGAAGGGCCCGCCGTCGTAGCCCTTGCCGTGGGTGAGGCGCCGCTGATTCTTGCCGTCGGCATCCATCACATAGATTTCCAGATCGCCGTCGCGGTTGGAGGTGAAGACGATGCTCTTGCCGTCGGGGGAGTAGGAGCCTTCGGCGTCGTAGCCGGGGGCGTCGGTGAGGCGTTCGAGGTTGGAGCCGTCAAGGTCGGCTTCGAAGATGTCCATGTACTCGTTGAAGTCCCAGGCGTAGCCGCGACCGGCATCCTTCGGGGGCTTGAGATGCCCGAGCGTGGGGTCGAGGTGGCTGGAGGCGAAAATGATCTTCGGTTTGTTGGGGTGAAAGTAGGCGCACGTGCAGGCCCCTTTGCCGGTGCTGACCATCTTGGGCTCGCGGGTTTTCAGATCCATGACATAGATCTGATACTCGCTCTGTCCCTCGGGGGTAGCCTGGAAGATGATCTTCATGCCGTCGGGCGAGAAGTAGGCCTCGCCGGCCTTGCCCAGGCCCATCGAGGAGAAGGTGAGCTGGGTGACGTTCTTGATGAACTTGGCCTCGGCGGAGGCGGGGGATTCCTGCTCGTCTCCCACCGCACGCACGCACGATAGGATCACGGTGAACGACGCGACCGAAGAAAGCAAGAGGCTGTCCCGGACCGACTTCATAGACGTCTCCTGTGTTTGTCTTCCAACTAGCCCGCTGCAACCGTGGATGCCGCAACGGCCGATCCACACTCGGGGCATACGTCGGATGCTAACTGAAACAGCAGGTAACCGCACGTGGCGCAGGTCGGTGCCTCGACCTCGATGCGGAACTGAAGCCGACAGGCCGGACAAGTCGATTGCCCGATTCCAACCGTCTGGCTGCGACCGCATCCCGGGCAGGTCAGGGTGATCCGCTGTTCGGCCAGAGGCGCGGGCGTCGGTGACCGGATGGCATACTGCTTGTGCAGGACGACGGTGGCGATGATGCCGAACAACCCGGTCACGCAAAGTGCACCTCCCAAGCGGAACAATGTGTGGGTAGATCCCAGATAGAGGACGGCTTGCAGCTCCAGGGTCGCATACAACAGCAGCCCGGCAACCGCCCAGACGCAAGCGTGGGTCGCGTACCGAATAGCGATCAAAGCTCCGGGCAATCGGGCATGTGTCAACAGGCCATGAAGAGTGAGCGATCCTGCGAGGGTCCATGAGATCGAAGCTATTCGATACACGTCGCGGAGCTGTTGCCATTGGAGCTGACTCATCGATTGTGGGTACGAATACCAGATCAATCGGTTTGTACTAAAAAGGGCGCCAAGCGCTGAAAGCGCGCCAAGTATTGAAAAGATTCGCACTTGGCGGCGCTGCCAGTTGGCGATGTTCGCAAGCAGAAGAATCGTGACGCCCGCGACCAGAGCGATCGTTGCGACGATGCTCTCTCCGAATGAACCGATGCGCGGAATGACCATGGGCATGACTGCAGTAGCAGCCAGCAGGCCTACGCAGATGAGGAAAACGATCCAGAGGCCGCGTCTGGTTGTGGGGGTCAGCGCCATGCGAAACTCACAGCTTCAAGGGCAGCATCCGATCTTATACGTGGTTCGTGGAGGCTGTTCCTGTGGCAATTCTATGCCGCTTGGGGCGGCGTGCACACGAGATCACGTGTCGATTTTCCTCAGACCAGTGGCCGGACGGCGGTCGTTGCTCGGCTGGGGGCGGTCACCTAAGATGGGCGCCTAAGGAAGCCAAGGCCAGGGAGCAAGCTAGCGTGAGAAGCAACCATACTTCGGGAACGTATCTGTTCACCTCGGAATCGGTGTCCATGGGGCACCCGGATAAGGTCGCGGACCAGATATCCGACGCCATCCTGGACAGCCTGATCCGTCACGATCCCATCGTGCGGGCGGCGATCGAGACGCTGGTGACCACGGGGCTGGTGGTGCTGGCGGGAGAAGTGACGGCGCACAATCAGGCGGCTCGCGAGGCCTTGGAGCATGCCGAGGAAACGGCGCGGGAGACGATCCGGCGGATCGGCTATGACGACTCGGCCACGGGTTTTGATTATCGAAGCTGCGGGGTGCTTCGCGCCCTGCATGCCCAGTCGGCGGACATCAGCCAGGGGGTTACCGAAGGCGAGGGGTTGCACAAGGAGCAGGGGGCGGGCGATCAGGGATTGATGTTCGGGTTTGCCTGCGATGAGACGGAGGCGCTGATGCCGCTGCCGATTCAGTTGGCGCATCGGCTGGTGGAGCGCCTGGCGGAGGCGCGTCAGAAGGGTGAAGTTCGCTGGCTGCGCCCGGATGCCAAGTCGCAGGTGACCATCGCCTACGAGAGCGGCGCGCCCGTTGGCGTGCACACCGTGGTGCTCTCTACGCAACACACCGAGGATGCCCTGGATGCCAAGGACAGCAGCTTGATGTCGCAGGCGGCAAAAGATGAAATCGTGGACAAGGTCATCCGCCCGGTGATCGAGCGGGAGTGCCCGCACTTGTGGTGGGATGAGAAGAACATGCACATCAACCCTACGGGGCGATTCATCATCGGCGGCCCGCACGGCGACAGCGGGCTGACCGGGCGGAAGATCATCGTGGACACCTACGGCGGTCGGGGGCGGCACGGCGGAGGGGCGTTCTCGGGCAAGGACCCCACCAAGGTCGATCGCTCAGCGACGTATATGGCCCGGCATGTGGCCAAGAACATCGTGGCCTCTGGGCTGGCGGCGGAGTGCGAAGTGCAGATCGCTTATGCCATCGGGGTGGCCGATCCGGTGAGCGTGTCGGTGGATTGTCACGGCACCGGGGAGCTTTCGGCCGCGGCGTGGGAGCGGGTGGTGCGCGACGTCTTTCCGCTCAAGCCTGCGGAGATCATCCGCTATCTCGACCTTCGCCGGCCGATCTATCTCGAGACTGCACGCCACGGGCACTTCGGACGAACCGGCGAGGGCTTCACGTGGGAAAAGACCCATCGCGTAGATGACGTCCGGGCGGCCGCCAACGTCATGCAGACGGTGTAGGCCGAATCCCTTCCTCGTCATGATGACCCCCCTTTGTCCCCCCTTGTAAAGGGGGGAGGTGCGGTGCGCCGGCAGATCAATGGGGACGTCGAGCCTCCTGGCGAGCCGCAATCGCCTACGCCACTTCACGGCTAGGCAGGAGCCCTCGCCCTCACCAGCAAGCAGGTGAGCATGTCGACGACCAAGCCCGTTCCCTCACGGTCGCGTACTGATCGCTTAACCGGTCACGACGACGTCGCGATGGCCGGGGCGAGGGAGATGGGCGTGCCGCATTCGGGGCAGATGCCGGATAGATTGCCGGTGAGGTTGTAGGTGCACACGCGACAGACTGGATGGTCGTAGAAGCGCATCTTCACCCGCTCCCGCGAGCCGAAGTAGTGGAGCACGGCGATGAAGATGGCAATGATGGTGACCATGCCGAGGACGTATTGCCAGCCGGCGGTGAGTCCGAGCACGACGGCCACATCGAAGGCGGCGTTGAGCAGCGTTCCGGCGATGACCCAGCCCGTAAGCCGCCGCCCGGTCAGGCGGGCGAGGCGCCGGCCCACCCACCACCACGCGGCGATCCGCGAGAGGTACATGTACACCCAGGAGATCAAGAGGAACTCGTCGCGTTTGCCGACGGCGACGAGCAGAAGCGCTCCGCCGCCCACGAGCACAACCCCCAGGATTGCGCGAACCCCGGCCAGCCCTGCGGCTTGGGCCATGCTCATGGGGATGGCCCGGCTAACCCAATAGCGGAACGCCTGCACGAACCCGAAATAGGCCAGCGGCTTAACCAGCAGAAAAAGGGCCAGGGAAGTCAGCTCAGCCCCCTCAGCAAAATGCGGCCCGCAGGCGAGAAACGTGCTCATCGTTCTATGTGATCGACCATCCCCGGCAGCTACCTGCTACCCTTACCCCTAATCCATAAGCTCTTGGATCAGCATGTGCGGGAAACGCTTATCGAAGTTGAGCTTGCGCGCTAAGGCAAAGTAGCTGTCCCGACGTTCTGGAAAACGATAGCCCAGCGCCGTCAACAAGACGGCCTTTTCTCCCGGCGGCAGGCCGATGCGAAGGGCCTGATCGACGCTGGGGACGACTTCGCCTGCTGCCCACCGAAGGGCCCTGCGTGCGTCGGCGGCTTCGCCTGGGGCAGCCAGGGCCACGGCCAACAGCTCGTCCGCCAGCGCGACCCTTTCGGCACGACGCACGACCAAAGACAGCAGCAATGCCGAGAAAGCCTTGCTGCCCTTAAGGTCGGCCAAGGCAGCGACGGCAGTCTCCAGATCGCCGGCTGTAGCCGCACGGGCGAAACGTGTCTGAGGTGAGCTGACTCCTTCGGCAAGATCGAGCATTCGTTGCTTATCGCCCTCAACGTACGCGAGCATGGCCTCAAGTGATCGGCGTTGCTCGCGGCCATCATCGGCTCGACCCGCCGCGGCATGGCCCTCAACGAGCTCGTGCAGCTTCTGTTTGACTTCACGTTCCTTCCCTGCCCGTGCCAGCAGATAGATCTCCTCCTCAAGGTCTTCGGTGGCGAGCTTGTCTTTTCGAAAGTCAGCGAGAGCTTCGTCGAAACGGTCCAAGGCCTCCAGGATCATGCGATGAGTCCAATGGAACGTAGGATGATTAGGCTGAGCGCGGAGAGCCCGCTGCGACAAGGTCAGGGCATCGTCGAACTGCCCAATGTTCAATTGGTTGAAGGCCAGGGCACTGAGCGAATGGATGCACGGCTTGGGCGCGTTCGCTGCGCGCTGGAACAGGGCCTCGGCTTCATCGACGTCGAGTGTAACGCGGCCCAGGAGGTAGGCGCGGCACGGATCGTCGGGCGCGTCGGCCAGAAGGGCTCGGTACTCTGTCACCAGTCATGATCAGGCTCCACGATCTCCGAGAGTTGCTGATATGCTCGGTGCGCTTCAATTCGCAGGGGGCGCATGGAGCGCAGCTTGCCCAGGATCTGCAACGCTTCGGCGGGCTCCAGCGCCGCCGCAACCAAGCCCGTGGTGATGGGATCATCTGCGTCGGATTCCGCAAGTCGCCGAACCCAATCCTTCAGTCTGTCTTCGTTCCACTCGGAGGCCAACACGCCAGCTACGGTACGCGGCGGCAGGTCGGCCAGATGCGTGACCCGGCTCCGCTTGACGGGTGATTGCGACGGCAGGCTGAGGGTTGACGGGAACTCCTGGAACCGGAAGTCTGCATCGTCTATGGTGAGCAGCAGGTCGCCCCAGTAGAACTTCATGAGGTTGGCGGCAGAGGTGTTCCCGCCAACGGAGTATTCCGTCTCCTCACGCAAGCACAATGCCGTGCGATCCGGATTCAGGATGAAGACCGGATCGGTGAAGACGCGGGCGAAGAAGTTGGTGGTGATTCGGCAGCTCTGAGTCGGCACGGTAATGCCTTCACCTTTAACCGAAACTTCGATGTCGCCTTCGGCAACCTCCATAGATCGGTAGGTCTTCGGCCGAACGGTTGTATGTTGACCATTGAGGATGACTTCATACGGCACGGACAGCCCGTTGACTACGTAGATGGTTCGCGACGATGCGATCTTCGTCGAGGCGAGTGCAAAGATGCCCAGCCCGGCCAACAGTACCGAAGCGGCGATCGCCATGGGAACACGGCTGGAGATGGAGCGAAGTCTCCCGGAAGAAGTCGTCGGCGTCACAAGGGACTTGGACTTGATGGGCTTGTTCGTGTTCTTGTACTTTGATGCCGTCCGGTACAGGCGCTTGTAGTCGCGGTCCTTTCGTAGCTCAGGAAACGCCTCGACCGCGGCCTCGAGGATATCCAGAGCGGCGCCGTGCATTCCCCAACCCTGATAACTTTCGGCGACTATCAACAGAAGTCCGGAGCTCTGCACTTTTCGCTCGGTGAGCACGTGGGCGAGGAGATTCCATGCCTCGTCAGGTCGTGACTGAAACAAAAGGTTGCGAGCGAGGGCCTCGCGAACCTCAGAATTGTTGGGATCCCGTTCCAGGCAGGTTCGGTAAACAGGCTCCGCTTCGGCATCGCGACCGAAGTACTCGAATGCGCTCCCCAGCAGGGTCTCATCTCCAAGTTCCGCTCCAGGAACTTGCTGCATGTCTTGGCGATCGCGGGCAGGTACTTTTCCTCCTGGAAGAGAACGCTCAGGCTAAGGGCTCGGCGTGCCGCTTGAGGGTCGGAGGGGGCTGCCTCGAATTCACGAACGGCCTCAGGTAAATCCACTGCCAAAGCGCGCTTCCATTCGTCATACTTGATCGCCCTGTGCTTCGTGCAGGATGGACACTGGTTCAGGATGTGTTTTCGACCGAGCGGAATGACGGGTACAAACAATACGACGAAATAGGTGCGCGTGTCATACGATCGCAAATCACCGATGCGTCCGCAGGACTCACAACGGTCGCGGACCGTGCGCACATTGTCACGCCCCCAGTACCACGTTCCAATGCCGTTGACGACGTGAGGCATTCTCATTCTCCCGAATCAACTGGCTCAAGGTATGGCCTATCCTACCGCGCCACGCCCGCGCGACGCCACCAGGCTGGTGTTGAGACGATGCGCCGGGAAAAGCTACGGTGCAGCGGAGCTTGGCTTTCGATTCCTGAATTCGTGGGCCTTTTCCGCCAGGCCGAGCTGGATGGCGTCAGCTGCCTCCACGCCCGATTTGGCGGCGTAGTCGCGGACTTCTGATCCCTGCGTCACCTTAAGCATCCAGCGACGCCAAGAACGCGGCGGTCTCTCCTTGCACACGATCGAGCGTCTCCTCCAAGTTCAGAACCAGATGCTCCATCTTCTGCCACTGCAATTGGAATGTGTACGAGGACGGAACACATGACGAAAGGTCAGGTATTCAGTGAGCTGCTCCCTCAGGGATGGCGAGATTACGGCTCCTCGGCTTTCAGCCGGCGTTGCCATCCATTCGAGGAGCTCTTTGTGCCAGGCACTCGTGGTGAACTTGCGACCATGCACGCGAACCGTGATGCGCACGAAGATGTTTTCGACTCCCGTGTAGAAGGAGTGAAGCACGGCCGCGAGGGCGGAGAGTTCGACGTTGTCCAGCGTCTTCGAACGACAGCGTGAAAACAGCTCATGGTGCGAAGCGAGGAACTGTTGCAACTGCTCAAGCTCCACGCTGACCTCCTGCTTGAGCTCATCCCACGCGGCCAAGCAACCCTCCGGCCAATAGATGTCGCACAAAAGGCGTGTCTTCGTCGAGGTCGACGAGATCGACCGGCTTGTCGGAAACAAAGGTCAGTTTGGCAAGCGCCGGGAAGTACCGCTCGGGCGGCAGGCCGGAGACGGCCAGATCGATATCGGTCGCTTTACCCACGCCCTCGGTGGCGACCGATCCGAAGACATAGACATCGCGGGCGCCATGTGCTCGCAGAATCTCCGCAAGCTCTTTGATCAAGGGGTCCTTTGCCGCTCGTGCCGCAACAACCATGATCCAACTCCTTGGCACATCCTAACCGAGAACGGCTTTGAATTCTTCGGCTTTTTCGGCCAGGCCGATCTGGATCGCTTCGGATTCCGCCACGCCCAGTTTGGCGGCGTAGTCGCGGACGTCCTGGGTGATTTTCATGGAGCAGAACTGGGGGCCGCACATCGAGCAGAAGTGGGCGACCTTGGCGCCGTCCTGGGGGAGGGTCTCGTCGTGGAAAGCGCGGGCGGTGTCGGGGTCCAGGGAGAGGTTGAACTGGTCCTCCCAGCGGAACTCGAAGCGGGCCTTGGAGAGCACGTCGTCCTGCAACTGCGCGCCGGGGTGACCTTTGGCTAAGTCCGCGGCGTGGGCGGCGATCTTGTAGGCGATCACGCCTTCCTTGACGTCTTCGCGGTCGGGCAGGCCTAAGTGCTCCTTGGGCGTCACGTAGCAGAGCAGGGCGGTGCCGTACCAGCCGATCATGGCGGCTCCGATGGCGCTGGTGATGTGGTCGTATCCGGGGGCGATGTCCGTAGTCAGGGGGCCGAGGGTATAGAAGGGGGCCTCGGCGCAGACGGCGAGCTGGCGGTCCATGTTCTCCTTGATGAGGTGCATGGGAATGTGCCCCGGCCCTTCGATCATCACCTGCACGTCGTGTTTCCAGGCGATCTGCGTCAGCTCGCCGAGGGTGTCGAGCTCGGCGAACTGGGCGGCGTCGTTGGCGTCGGCGATGCAGCCGGGGCGCAGGCCGTCGCCTAGGGAGAACGACACGTCGTAGGCACGCATGATCTCGCAGATTTCCTCGAAGTTGGTGTAGAGGAAGTTTTCCTGGTGGTGCGAGAGGCACCACTTGGCGAGGATCGATCCGCCGCGAGAGACGATGCCGGTGACGCGATTGGCGGTCAGCGGAATGTAGCGCAGTCGCACGCCCGCATGGATGGTGAAGTAGTCCACGCCCTGCTCGGCCTGCTCGATGAGCGTGTCGCGGAAGACGGCCCAGGTGAGTTCCTCGGCCTTGCCGTCGACTTTTTCGAGGGCTTGATAGATGGGGACGGTGCCGATGGGTACCGGGGAGTTGCGCAGGATCCACTCCCGAGTTTCATGGATGTTTTTGCCGGTGGAGAGGTCCATCACCGTGTCGGCGCCGCAGCGGGTGGCCCAGACCATCTTGTCCACTTCCTCGTCGATGGATGAGGCGATGGCGGAGTTGCCGATGTTGGCGTTGATCTTCACCAGAAAGTTGCGCCCGATGATCATGGGCTCCAGCTCGGGATGGTTGATGTTGGCGGGAATGATGGCCCGGCCGCGGGCGACTTCATCGCGCACAAACTCGGGGGTGATCTCCCGTGGGATTGCGGCCCCGAAGCTCTCGCCGCGATGCTGCTTTTCGCGAAGCTCACGATAGGCCTCGTTGCGAAGACTCTCGCGGATGGCCACGAACTCCATCTCCGGGGTGATGATCCCGCGGCGGGCATAATGCATCTGGGTCACGGCCCGGCCGGGTGCAGCGCGAAGCCGCGGACGGCGGGAGGCCTCGGGGAAACGCTCGACGGTGACGCGGTCTCGCGAGGAAAACCCATCGTCCTCCGGGCGCACCGCGCGACCGGCATAGTCCTCGACGTCTCCGCGAGCGCGAATCCACTCCAGGCGCAGCGCGGGCAGGCCCTGGCGCAGGTCGATGGCGGCCGTGGGGTCGGTATACGGGCCGGAAGTGTCGTAGACGGTCAGCGGCGCATTTGGCTCCGTGGAGCCGTCCGCTAGCGTGGACGGCGTCAGTTCGATCTGCCGCATGGGTACGCCGACCGACGCGTAGCGGATGCCCTCCACGTACACCTTGCGCGAGGCGGGCAGCGGACCCGTCGTGGTCTTGCCACTTTGAATCTGTGTGGATTTTGGCTCCGCCTGGGGGCGGCTTTTGGTCGAGGCGGGGGATACGGACGGCTCAGCGAGTTGCAATGGTGTCATAGTGGTTGCTCCAGTCTGTCCGCGTTTTTTGGGCGTCGGGTCGTCACATTCAGCGTCCGCGCGGCCTAAAGCGGCTCACTTTGTGTCGTTGGGTGAGAGTCGAAGGACGTCGCGCGGCGGAATGCCGGCGATTGAGCGTCGCTTCCCTACGCAGGTCCCAGGCCGGAGGACCTCCCCGCCGGCCACCCTGATCAGGTTCAAAGGCTCTGTCTCAGTCCGCTTCACTTGCGGACACACCCAGCGACGAGAATCTTCTACCTCTGCGGGGGATGGCGGTCAACCCGGAACGGAGCGACAGGAAAGGCAGAAGGGACGAAGGGACGAAGGAGAGGTTGTTGGAAGAGCCGGGTTCGCGTAGCCTTCTGCCACCCAATCGGTGTCCGGCGGTCGGGCGCGGCCGGGGGCGAGGGCAGGCAAGGACAACGAGCATTGTTCGGCGGGATCTTTCGCACCAAAGACCTTAACGCCATTCTGGCCGCTGCGGATCGGCCGGAGACGGCGCTGCGGCGCTCCTTGGGGGCGCTGAACGTCACGCTGCTGGGCATCGGGGCAATCATCGGGGCGGGCATTTTCGCCACGGTGGGCACGGCCGCGGCGGGTGATGCGGCGCGGCTCGGAGCGGGCCCGTCGCTGACGCTCTCTTTCGTCATCACCGCGGCGGTGTGCGCGTTCACCGCCCTGTGCTACGCCGAGTTCGCGTCGATGGTGCCCATCTCCGGATCGGCGTACACGTATTCGTACGCCACGCTCGGCGAGCTGATTGCGTGGATCATCGGTTGGGACCTGATCATCGAGTACGCCATCGGCAACGTGGCCGTGGCCATCAGTTGGGCGAACTACTTCCGCACCCTGCTCGACAGCGTGGGCATCAACTTTCCACAGTGGCTGGCCGTCGATTATCGCACGGCGGCGAAGATCCCGGGTCTGCTGGAGAGTGCGCCGCACGTGTATCTGCCCTTTGTGGGCAGCGTCCCCATTGTCTGCAACCTGCTGGCCTTCGGGATCGTCATGGCGATCACCACCATCCTGGTATGGGGCATCCGGGAGTCCGCGGGGTTCAATGCCCTGATGGTGGCGGTGAAGATCGTGGTGCTGGCGTTCTTTGTGGCCGTGGCCGTGCACTTCGTTTCGCCCTCGAAGATGGCGGAGAACTGGGTGCCATTCCAGCCCAACGGCTGGACCGGAACGCTGGCCGGGGCGGCGGTGGTGTTTTTTGCCTACATCGGCTTTGATGCCGTCTCCACGGTCGCGGAGGAGACGCGGAATCCCTCGCGCGATCTGCCCATCGGCATCATCGCCTCGCTCATCATCTGCACGATTATCTACGCGGTCGTTGCCGCCGTTTTCACGGGCATCCTTCCCTACGCCGAACTCAAGCAGCGGCTGGCGACCGAACAGGCCGAGCCGCTGACCATGGCCCTTCAGCACGTCGCTCCGCACGCGACGTGGGCCACAGGCATCGTGGCCTTCGGGTCGGTGGTCGCCCACACTGCCGTTCTTCTGGTGTTTCAGCTAGGCCAGCCGCGAATCTTCTTCTCCATGGCTCGTGACGGGTTGTTGCCGCCGTCCTTCGCCAAGGTGCACCCGCGGTTTCGTACTCCACATGTGACAACGATTGTCACCGGCTTGTGCGTCGGGGGGCTGGCTTCGGTGGCCAGCATCGACGAGATGGTGGACCTCACCAACATCGGCACGCTGTTTGCGTTCGTGCTGGTGTGCATCGGCATTCCGATCCTTCGCTTCCGCGATCCCCACAGGCGGCGTCCCTTCCGGGTTCCCTTCGGGCCGCTGCTCCTGCCGTTGCTGGGCGCGGCATCGTGCATTGGGCTGATGTACTACCTGCCCCCGGCATCGTGGTGGCGATTCTTCGGGTGGCTGGTGCTGGGACTAACGGTCTACACGGCGTACGGCTACACGCGAAGCACGATCGGGCGCTCCATGGGCCGGCCGTTGTATACCCCATTGGCCCTGAAGGTTTCCGCGGTGGGTTTCCTGCTCATCGCGGCCGGGATGTTCACCATCCCCCACAACCTGAGTCCCAGCGCGCTTCTCAGCACCGCGACAACGACGGCCCTCGAAGGGCATGCGCGGGCGTTGGGTGGTCTGATCACCATGGGGGCCGGCGTCGTCCTGACGCTCGCCGGTCTCGCCACTCGTCCACGAACCTAGCGGCCGTCCTTATCGGACCGGCGGGAAGGACGCACGTTCTGCAATCTCAAACTCCCCGGCGCCTTCGCCGATGCAACGTGTGTGAGTGGTCGCGCTTGCGCCCTTCGGCCGTTCGGCTCAGGGCCAGCGATCGTCTGACGCGCTAGAATCGGAGAGCCGGTCCATGAACGCCCGCGTCCTGGAAACGATCAAGAAGTCTGCTGCCGTACCGTCCATGCCCCAGGTGGTCCTGCGCTTCCTGGAGATCATGCAGGATCCCAACTTCGACTACGCGGAGCTGGTCAAGGTGATGTCCACCGATCCCGGCACGGTCAGCGAAATCCTGCGCCTGGCGAATTCGGCGCTGTTCGGGGTGAGAAACAAGGTCGTGTCCACGAAGCACGCCCTGACGCTGCTGGGACCCAAGCGTACCCGTTCGCTGTTGCTGGGACGCTATCTGGTGGATTCGCTCTCCAAGAAGAAGGTGGCGGGCCTGGACATGGGATACTTCTGGCGGCGCTCTCTGGCGTCGTCGGTCATCTCCTCGCATTTCGCGGAAATCACCATACCCCGTCAAAAAGACGAGGCTTTTATCGGAGCCCTGCTGGCAGACATCGGCATTCCGATCCTGGCGGAGGCCATGACCACCAAGTACGCCAAGGTTGTGGCACGTTATGCGCCGCTGGCTGATCCGATCACGCCGGAGCAGGAACTGGAGGCCGTCGAGGTCACACATTCGCAGGTTTCGGCGATGGTGCTGGCCCACTGGACCTTGCCGGACACGGTGACGGCGGCGGTCAATCTTCATCAATCCGCGCATCCCGGGGAGGGCGCCGTGGGTAGTGTGGCACGCATCCTGAATGCCTCAGACCGCATCGCCACGCTGCTGTGTGAGGTGCCCAAGGCCGAGACCGTAGTACAGGTCTGCCAGGAGGCCACGGTGTTCGTGGGGGTGGAGCCGCACGTACTGCTGCAACTTTTGCCGACCATCGAGGCGGACATCGAGGAACTGGCCGACGCCCTTCGGATCGACGTGATTCCCAGCCACGTCTATACGCTGATCGCCAAGACGATCCAGGAAAAGCTGACCCCCGTGGCGGCCCTATAACCGAAGCACGACAGCCGAAAGCTCCTTTCCATGTCGAGTCCGAATGTACTAAAGGCGACTTATCAGCACGACGATGGGTTACAGGGTTACGCGGCGCTCATATGTCCGCTCACGCGCCGCAACCTTGCCGCACCGGGGAAAAAGGCCAGTCGGATGTAGTACTCCGACCGAGTGGCCGGATCGCCGAGAAGAAGGGCGAACCACGCGGCCAGCAGGCCGCACGTCGATCAGCGCGAGCACGCCGATCGTCCACAACGAAGCTCACGAGCCCGCGGTCCATTCCGCCACAGGCGGATCAGATCGCAACGTCCCGTGACCGGCGGCGGTCGAAGACCGACGCGACGTGTTGCGGAACTTTTGGAGGCACGAACCTACGATGAGTCGGATCAATACCAACGTTCAGTCGCTCACCGCCCGTCGCGCCATCGGCATCAACAACGCATCCTTGAACGAGGCCCTGGAACGACTCAGCACCGGTCTGCGCATCAACAGCGGCAAGGACGATCCCGCGGGTTTGATCGCCTCGGAGACGCTGCGCTCCGGCATCCGGGCGATCAGCACGGCCATCGACAATGCCAACCGCGCCGACACCATCGTGGCGGTGGCCGAGGGCGGTCTGCAGGAAGTCAGCTCCCTGCTGCTGCAACTGGAGAACCTGATCGATCAGAGTGCCAACGAGGCGGGCCTGACGCCCCAGGAAATCAGCGCCAATCAGCTTCAGAT
>SBAX01000194.1 GCA_005240095.1 Phycisphaera mikurensis | reverse complement strand
GTTGCGAGCGCGGTCTCGCGTGTTTTGTTTCATTCGTTTTTCGGCGGAAGGCAGATTAGGCACGACCAAAGTCTCCGTTGTACAAGGTCAAAGTTCGGCCGGTCGGACTATCCGCAGGCCGTGAGCTGATCCAGTCTAGCACGAACGTCCTTATAGTTGTAGTCCAGGGTGAGAATGTCGCCGTAGGTTTTCCCCGCCCCGTCGCGATCACCTGCCGCCTCCTGGGCCCGGCCCAGCCAGTATCGCATGGTCTTGGCCAGTTCGTCGTCGGTGAATTCGTACTCGGCGATGGCTTCCTGAAGCGCGGTCACCGCCTGCGAGTGATACCCCTTACGGAAGAAACACCGCCCCAGGTACATCCCGCACGCGGCCCGGTTCTTGGGGTCCGTGCGCGCCGTCTGGAACAGCGGGATGGCGTCGTCGAACTGCCCGGCGCGGAACTTGCGAACGCCGTATTCGAAGCGCGCTCGATGGTCGCTGGGATAGCGCTCCACGCGATCCTTGAAGACCGTCAGCTCAAAGCGAAGCTGGGCGATCTGCGCTTCCTTGAGTGCCGCAGGATCGCCGGCTTTCTCGGCCTCGCGCACTTCGCGCCCGAGCTGCTTCATGCGCACGTCATCGGCGGCCTGCTTCCAGCGGTATTCGTTGGTGCGCTTGAACTCATTGATCAGCAGCCCGATGGCCTTCGTCTCTTCGTCCTTGCGCTCGCGGCGACAGAGAAGCTCCACGAGCTGCTTGATCGTCGCCGGGGCGGGATTCTGCTGGTAGTCGGCCTCCGCCTTGGCGACCAACTCGTCCATGCGCTCATCGGCCTGGAACGACCGCTTTTGATCGTGCAGGTCGGCCTGCTGCTCGGCATCCTGGATGCTGTCCCGGAAGGAGTCGCCGTCCTGGTACTTGCCCTTGAGAATCGTAAGCTTGGTGGACAGCGACTTGAGCGCCGCCTCGGCCTGCTGGTCTTTCGGGATTCGCCGCCGCCAGAGGTTCAGCGCGTCGACGCCGGATTGGTAAGCGGCCACGCCAAAGGCGTGCTCGCCGCGGGCGCCGGCACGATCGCCAAGCTCTTCAAAAAGCTGGATGATCGCCTGGAACTGTTTGCCGGAGGTCTTGGGGTTGCCCTCCAATCCCTTGTGCAGGATTCCCCCCGCCCACTTCGCGGCATCCTCGGCGCGCAAGCGGCTGGCGTTGCGCATCACGGCCTCGATGTACCCGACGTTGTCAGGATCGTTGGCGAACAGCCACAGGGAGTTGATATAGGCCTGCTTGGCGTTCTTGTCCGTCGTGGAACGCTTCATCGTGTCCTTCAGGCCGGGTTTCTTGCCGCCGAACTGCTTGCGGGCCACGGCGCAGCCATGAAGCGCCTTGCACGCCTCTTCCACGGCGTCAGGCCAGAACTCCAACCCGCTCACGTAGTATTCAATCGCGGTATCGAACTGCCGCTTCTCGCCCAGCTCGCGAGCGCGGGCGAACCACTTTGCAGCTTTGGCCTTGTCATCGGCGCTGGTAGACAGACGTGCGTTGGGATCGGCGGGGGTTTCGTTCTCGCCGTTGGTCTTCTTGGCCATCGAATAAGAGCAGCTTCCCGAGATTCAAGTCGTGGGGGCGACAGGCACCCTTTACAATCGACAGATAAATCATAATATCACTGGGGTACGAGGTGTCAAGCGCGCCCGAGCTTCGAGGCATTGGAGAAGGGTCGCCACCAAGACTGCGTGATGAAACTTCCCGCCCCATCTTCTCTAAGAATCGCAATCTACCCGGACCCCATCCTGAAGAAGAAGGCCGCGCCGGTCACGCAGTTTGGCCCGGAGCTGGAGGCCTTTGCTCAGCGCATGCTTGAGCTGATGCGCGAGGCCAAGGGCGTGGGATTGGCCGCTCCGCAGGTCAGCGCCTCCATTCGCCTCTTCGTCTGCAACGACACCGGCGAGCCCGCCGACGACCTGGTGTGCGTCAATCCGCGTTTCGTGGAACTCACCGGCGCCGAAGAAAAGCCCGAAGGCTGCCTGTCGATTCCCGAAGTCAGCGTGACCATGCGCCGCGCCACCCACGCCGTGATGGAAGCCTTCGATGCCAGCGGCAAGCCCTTCTCCATCAGCGGCACGGACCTGCGGGCCCGCATCTGGCAACACGAAGCGGATCACCTCGACGGGCGCCTGATCATCGACGCCATGTCGCAGACCGAGGAGATCGCCAACCGCCGCTTCCTCAAGCAGCTTGAGGAAAAGTACAAACGTCTCCGCCGCGGATGAGTCGGGCATCAGAAGGGGGGCTCGCCTCTCGGCTAGCAGCGCCGTTCCCCCTCGCCGCTCGGAGAGGGGCCAGGGTGAGGCCTTCCAGTTTCCAAACAAGGACGGTGAGACTCCTCACTACGTGCGAAAAATAGTTTTTGGCTTGACGGTCACTCGGGCAACTGCTGCATTCCTCGGCGCTAAAGCACCTCAGATTCTGATGGAAGGGATGGTCGATGGCTATTTGGGCGGTCAGGCGTTCCTTTCGGCAGTTCTCCTCAAACTCGATTCTTGTTGGAGCAGTTCTTACCTTTACGCTCGCTCCCGTGAGCGCCGAAGAGCCGCGCACATCGAAAGCCGTGCCCCCCGCCGCTCGCGGAACTGAGCGGGGCGCGGTGCGCGGGGTACGCAGCCCAATAAAAGACCCATTGCCCCTGGCACGCATGCGCTTTGCCGTGCCCGGCGGCGAAGCCGACCCGGCGGCGGATGAGCCCCAAGGCACCGCAACCTTCGTCTACTTCGAAGCCCCCGCCGATGAGGACGGCTCGGGCGCGGAGGAGCTTTTCCTGGCCTACTGGCATTTTCCGGGCGACATCGGCGTATATGTATATGGTGAGGTGATCGATTCGGCGGCCCAGGCGGGCCGGGCGATCCTGGCCTTGCAGGCCGATCTGGGCGTAGATGTCGATGCGATGATCCAAGCCAATTCGCGCCTGGCTGAATTCGTTGCCGCGGCCCAGGCGGAAGGTGGCGCTCCCCTCGCCCACTGGATGGTCGCCACACGAGAACGGGTGATGATCCTCGTGGGCCTTTGGCAGCCCGGCGAATACGAAAGCGCCCCTCCCCCGACAGTGGCGGCGCCCTGGCAGCCCTGTCTGCCGTGCGCCGCGGCGGGCGGCGACGGCGGCGCCGCAGCCGACGGC
>SBAX01000394.1 GCA_005240095.1 Phycisphaera mikurensis | reverse complement strand
GGCGCCGCCGTCGGCGGAGCCCCTCACGAAAGCTCGGATAGAAGGTTAGGCCGATCGAACCCTTGGCGCTTGACAGACCCGGCTTCATAGAAGGGGCGCACTAGACGGCGACGATCGCAATGACTAACTATTCGCACTCGCCGCGGTGCTCGATGCTCACCCCCGCCATGGCCGCCTCACACTCGTTGCCATAGGTGACGTTGTCGCAGCCGCACACCGGATCAAACTCCAGGGTGCACGCCTCGGGAATGACCTCGCAGATGCCCTGGATGTCGCAGCAGCACTGCCCTTCAGGAAGGCGGCAGAACTCCCCTTCCAGGCACGGCTCGCCGGTAATGCCGCCGCAGATGCGAACCTCAATGTCATCCTCACAAGCCCCGTCATGAAGGATGCTCACCCCCGCGCGATCGGCCTCGCACTGGTTGCCATAGGTCTGATCATCGCATCCGCATACCGGGGCGAACTCTTCCGTGCACACGTCGGGAATGTCTTTGCAGACGCCGGTCTCGTCGGCCGCCCCGCAGGTGCCTTCAGGAAACTGACAAAACTCCCCGTCATCGCAGGCGAACCCCGCCAGCCCTCCGCAGATTTGCTCGTCATCGTCGGCCGGGCACGGACCGTCGCTGCGGACGTTCACGCCCGCGGCCGCAGCCTCGCACTCATTGCCATGGGTCTCTCCATCGCAACCACACACCGGCGCAAAAACCTCCGCGCAAACTTCGGGCCGCTCGGCGCACACGCCACTGGCATCATCCTCCCCGCACGAGCCCTCCTCGAACTGACAGTACAGCCCCGGCCCGCACAGCAGCGCCGCCAGCCCGCTGCACTCCGTACCCACCACCCCGCAACCGGCTATGAGCGCCGCCGCGCCCGAAAACAGAACAATCGCACAAAGTCCGCTCGTACGCTTTTTCACGATCTCTACTCCGTAGTGCTAACTCGCTCGGCACCTATCCAACGACGGGGAGGGCGAGGCTCCCGCCCAGCCGTTTACGCGACAAGTATAAACCGCACCAACAGTCCGCCAAGCGACCTCGTAGGCCTGAGATTTGAAATCTGAGATTTCAGATTTTGGATTTGAGATTCAGATCTGAGACCAAGCCATTCGCATATCGTTAAGCGAGCCGCGGGCTTTAAGCCCGCGCGGACGCTCGAATGCGACAACCGCCAGGCCCCCGCTCTGCAAGCGCTCTCTTCAACCTTGAGCGCCCAAGCATGACTCATCACGTCGCGCTCTTGGGCGAAATCTTGCGAAGCTGCTCAAGCGTAGCGCGAAAATCCTTCGGCAAGGGTGCCTCGAACGACACCGGTCCTGTGCCGGCCGGATGCTCGAAGGAGAGTCGCAAGGCGTGCAGAGTGAGACGCCCGATGAGGGGCCGCTCCTCGCCGCGGCGGTTGGCTCTGTATCCGGCCTTGTATTGAGAAAGCAGAAACGCCTTGCCGCCGCCGTAGCGGGAGTCGACGGCCAGAGGATGCCCGATGGCGGCGAGGTGCACGCGAATCTGATGCAGTCGCCCGGTGAGCGGCCGGCACTCCAGCAGCGTGTGGCCGGGCAGCCGTTCAAGAATACGGTACTGAGTAATGGCTTCCTGTCCCTTGCGATCCGGCTTCACCCGCCGCTTGTCGCGGTCCACCGACAGAGCCAGGTCGACCGTCCCATCGGCCGCCACGTAGCCTTGCACCAACGCCAGATATACCTTCTCTACCTGCCGATTCGCCCAAAGCTGCGAGAGCCGCCGCTGGGCCTCCAGCGTCCGCGCCAGCACCACCACCCCGCTCGCCCCCCGATCCAGTCGATGCACGATGCGCAGCGGCTCATATGCAGGCAGCAGCTCGGCCAGCGTGGGGGCCTCGCCGCGCCCCGGAACAGCCAGCACGCCGGCGGGCTTGTTCACCACCAGAATCCACTCGTCGGCGTGCAACACCGCGGGTACGGAACGCTTGCGCTTCATGCGCACAGGATAGACGGCCGGAACAGAGGTTACCAATCTCGCCCCGAACGAGTCACCGCAGTCGCTGGTGGATCCCTCGATGGCGACAGAGAAGCCTCTAATCGTCTATCGGGCCTGCACAGCGAGAGCGCCGCTCATCCTGCGCAAATCGCGAGAAATCGCGCCCCCGGAGGAGGCGCTCGATATCGTCGGCCGCCTCGATCAGATCAACGAGATACAGGTCATCGCTGCGCATCGACATAGAGCACACGAGAGGAAGCGAGCACGCGGTCACGGATGACCCACTTGAGATCTTTCTTGGGGATTACCTCGACCTTGCGGCCCAGCAGTCGAGAGAGGTCATCCTCCAGGTGAGTCAGTTTGCCCATCCAGGGGCCGTAATCGTCGTTACGGAACACGACCAGGAAATCAACGTCACTTTCGGGGGGCGAAGTCGTCCCGCAGCACCGATCCGAAAACGGATAGCTCGGCTACGTCGTGCTTGCGGCACAGCTCGGCGATGGCGTCGACCGGCAGGAGAATGGAGAGATCGTCAAGCTTGCGAATCATGGCCTGTTGTCGATTATACGGCACGGCGCCAAACACGGCAAAGAATGCGTCCCGCGTGGAGTCATGAGCCTGCAGTGCGCCAGATTTCGACGTTTTTTGACTTTTTGACTTTTTGACTTTTTGACTTTTTGACGTTTTGACGTTTCCATCGCGCCGCATGGACCGCGGTGAAGTCTGCTCACGCTTTCTGGAGACCGTCCCCTACGATCTGTATCCCTTTCAGGAGGAGGCCCTGCTCGCCTGGTTCGAGGCCGAAGGCGGGCTGCTGGTGACCGCGCCCACCGGCATGGGCAAAACGCTCATCGCCGAGGCCGCCATCTACGAAGCCCTCCTCACCGGCAAGCGGATGTACTACACCACGCCGCTGATTGCCCTCACCGACCAGAAGTTCCGCGAGTTCCAGGACAAGGCCGAAAGCTGGGGCTTCCCCCGCGAGCATGTCGGATTGGTCACCGGCAATCGCCGCGAGAATCCCGACGCCGTGGTTCGCGTGGTCGTGGCCGAGATTCTGCTCAATCACCTTCTTGCCGGCACGGACTCCTTCCACGACGTGGCCTCCGTGGTCATGGATGAATTCCATTTTTTCAATGACCCGGAGCGGGGAATCGTCTGGGAGCTGTCCCTGGTCCTGCTGCCGGCGCACGTACGACTGATGCTCCTTTCCGCAACCGTCGGCAACACCGTCGATTTCCTCCGCTGGGCCAAAGAACAACACACCCGGCGGCTATCCCTGGTGCAGAGCGATCAGCGCCGCGTGCCTCTGGAGTTCATCTGGGTCGGCGACAAGCTGCTCACCGAGCATCTGCCGGAGATGATCTCCAAGGACGACGACGCCAACCGCACCCCCGCCCTGGTTTTCTGTTTCAATCGCGATGAATGCTGGGAGGTAGCCGAGCGCCTCAAGGGCGTCAGCCTCATCGACCCGGCCACGCGGACAAAGATCGAGGAGCGCTTCGTCGACTACGACCTTTCGCAGGGAGCCGGCCCCAAGCTCCGGCAGATGCTCATCCGCGGCGTGGGCGTACACCACGCAGGCATCCTGCCCAAGTACAAGGAACTCGTCGAATCGCTGTTTAACGCCAAGCTCGTCCCCTTTGTGATCTGCACGGAGACCCTGGCCGCCGGCATCAACCTGCCGGCCCGCAGCGTGGTCCTCAGCACCCTGCTGCACGGCAAGCCGAAGGAAAAGAAGCTGGTCAGCTCCGCCTCCGCCCATCAGATGTTCGGGCGAGCGGGGCGCCCGCAGTTCGATGCCTTCGGCTTCGTCTACGCCCTCGCCCACGAAGACGACGCCAAGATCGCCAAGTGGCGCAAGCGCTACGACCAGATCGATCCCAATAGCAAGGACCCCGGCATCATGCGCGTCCGCAAGGAGCTGGAGCGCAAGAAACCCACCCGCCGCTCGACCGAGCAGTACTGGACCGAGGGCCAGTTCCGCGGGCTTATCAAGGCCGGACCGGGCAAGCTCGCCAGCCGCTCCATGATCCCCTACTCCATCCTCATCTACCTGCTCGACAAAACCGGCACGCTGCACGACGTACGCGTCTTTCTCTCCAAGCGCTTCACCACCCACGAGCACATCGAAAAGTTCCAGAAGCAGCTCGACGCCATGATCGGCAACCTCGAGAAGTTCGGCTACCTCACTCGCGCCGCAGACGGCGAGCACGTCACCGTCCACCCGCCCATCCGCGACCTGCTGGCGTATCGCAGCGTCGATCCCCTCTACGGCGAGTTTCTGCGCGGGCAGCTCGTGCCCGCCTCCTTCGAGGAGAAGGTTCAGGCCCTCGAATCCGTCCTGCCGGTTCCGCCGGGAATGGAGCGGCAGGTTCGCCTGCAGGATCAGCCGCCTGGACCGCTGCAAACCCACGTGCTCGTGCCAAGGCTCGTGCAGATGGGCATCGCCCTCACTCACCCGGAAGGCGGCGTCATGGCCGCCCCGGACGAAGACGAGGGAGCCGACTACATGGCCGACGATCGCCCCCCGAGAGCCATGACCCTTCCGGAGATGCTCAAGGCTCTTTTCGACGCTAAGCTGGTCAGCCCAGAGGACGTCTGGATGCAGCCCAAGTGGCTCGCCGGCGGGGTCTTCGAGGCCGATTGCGACTTCTACAAGTTCATCCGCGCCCGCGACCTCGCCAAGAACGAGGGGCTCGTCCTGCGGCACCTGCTTCGCCTCACCATTCTCGCCGGTGAGTTCCTGCAGCGCTCCGGCGGGGACCCTGACTACGAGCGTATCGGCGCGCTCGCCACACGCGCCTGCCGGCAAGTCGATGCCCGCTACACCGACCGCTTCCTCGCGGCCGAGGAGGAGGCGCGAAAGCTCGCTGCCGTCCAGCAGCCGTAGGCCCGTCGGAGTTGCGGCCTCGGGCTTCCCCGCTACAATTGCCCTCGGTGCGGAAGTCATGAACTCACGATCGGGATTCGTCCTGGCCACGCTTGCCATCGTCGGCGCGCTGCCGGCCTTTGCCCAGCAGCCTCGCCTGCGCACCTTCACCTACGACGCGCAGAAGAAGGAATGGGCAGAGCAGGCCCCTCCGCCCGCTGGAACCCCCGAAGGCGACTTGTACGTCATTCGCACGCACATTCAGGAGCAGCGTTACCGCAAAGCCCTCACCGATATCAAAACTTTCATCAAGAAGTACGGCGAGGACGGCCCCCTTTACCCCGAAATCCTCATCGCCAAGGCCGAAGCACTCATCGGGCAGAAGGAATACGACCAGGCCCATCAGGTCCTGCAGGAGTTTCTCGGCGAGTTCTCCGGCATGGCCATCACCACCGAGGCCCTTCGCCTGGAGTTCGAAATCGCCGAAGTGTTCCTCACCGGTGTGAAGCGCAAAGTCTGGCGCATCTTCCGAATATCCGGCGAGGACTTGGCACTGCAGATTCTCGACGAAATCTCCGCCGATCATCCGGACAGTCGCCTCGCCGAGCTGGCCGTCAAGACCAAGGCCGATCACCTCTTTCGCACCGGGGAGCACGCCTTGGCTGAGCTCGAATACTCTCGCATGATGCGCGAATACCCCCGCAGCCGCTACGACCAGTATTCCCTGGGACGGGCCGCTGAATCCGCCCTGGCCAGTTTCGGCGGTGTGGACTATGACGAGGCCGCCCTCGTCGAAGCCCAGGAGCGCTACGTGGACTATCGCACGCGGTATCCCGCCTCCGCCGATCGCGAAGGCGTGGGCCTGATTCTCGACAGCATCCGCGAAAGCCGGGCGGAAAAAGAGTTCGTCATCGGACAGTACTACGAGAAAACCGACCACGTGGGGTCGGCCGTGTTCTACTACAAAGAGCTGCGGAAAGCGTTCCCGGACACGGTCGCCGCCGGGAAAGCGGCGGCGCGCCTGGAGCTCCTCGGAGCCGCCGAACCGGTCGCCGCCGCAGGGCCATAAGAAAAGGAGTGCGCCCCAATACGCCCGACATGAACATGCGAATCCTCAGCCCCGTTTTTATCGTACTGCTTCTGAGCGGTGGGTGCGGCTATTCCGCGAAGCGCCCGTTTCGGACCGATATTCAGACCGTTCACGTGGAGATGTTTCAGTCCAAGGAATTCCGACGCGAGTTGGAGTTCCGCCTGACCGAATCCATCGTCAAGCGGATCGAGATGGATTCGCCGTACAAGATTGCGCCGCGAAATCGCGCCGACGCTCTCCTGACCGGGGAAATCGTGCGCGTGGACAACCGTACGTTCGGGGACGACTTCAACACCGATTTGCCCCGCGAGATCGGCTCCACCGTCGTGGTGCGATACCGGCTGCAGGACTTGCGCTCCGGGGAGATCCTCGTGGAACGACCCAGGTTCGTGTACCAGACCAGTTACATTCCCCCCGTGGGCGAGACCTTTACGCAGGGGATGACCCGAGCCATGGACGGGCTGGCCGAACAGATCGTTGAAACGATGGAATCATCCTGGTAACGGTCCTATCATCCAGGGGCTGCCAAAAGTAAGACCCCGTTTTAGGTTTTGTGGAGTCGCCTAATGTCAGACGGAAACGGCTCGTCGCCTCAACCACCTGCTTCCGGGCCCAAGCGACCCGGCGGGCCGAATGTCAAGATGTCGCGCAACCTCATCAGTTGGCTTGTCCTCCTGGGACTGGCCATGGTGCTCGTTGCCCTTCTCAACAATACCCTCCTGCCGGCGCAAGAGATCACGATTAGTGAATTCAAGGCCTTGATCCACGATGAGAACGTCAAGACCCTCATAATCAAAGAGGACGGAGTCATCGAGGGGCTGATGAAGCACCCCGCGGAGAATCAGCCGGCGACCGCACCACTGCAGTTCAAGGTTTCCTACCCCCGCGAGGCCATCGATAACGACTTCATCAATCAGACCGTCGAGGCCGTCCGCAAGGGCGGCGGCGACGTCAAGTACGAGAAGCAGAACCAGTTCGTCCTGCTGCTGGTCAGCATGCTCCCCTGGATCCTGATCTTCGGCTTCATCTGGTTTTTCATCTTCCGCCAGCTTCGCAACGCCAGCGGCCCAGGAGGAATGCTCGGCAGCTTCGGGCGCTCCCGGCATCGCGTGACCCACAAGGAACACACCGGCGTGACCTTCGCGGATGTGGTCGGCATCCAGGAAGCCAAGGAAGAAGTTCAGGAGATCATCGAGTTCCTCAAGGCCCCCAAGAAGTTCCAGCGCCTGGGGGCCCGCATTCCGCGAGGCATTCTCCTCGTCGGCCCGCCTGGCTGCGGAAAGACCCTGCTCGCCAAGGCCATTGCCGGTGAAGCCGACGTGCCCTTCTTCTCCATCAGCGGCTCGGACTTCGTGGAGATGTTCGTCGGCGTGGGCGCCTCCCGCGTCCGTGACCTCTTCAAGCAGGCCAAGGAAAACTCCCCCTGCATCATCTTTCTCGATGAAATCGACGCCGTGGGCCGGCGCCGCGGGGCCAGCTTCGGCGGCGGCGGACACGACGAGCGTGAGCAGACCCTCAATGCCATCCTCGTGGAGATGGACGGCTTCGACACGAACTCGCAGGTCATCGTGATTGCCGCCACGAACCGCGCCGACGTGCTCGATCCGGCCCTCATTCGCCCGGGTCGCTTCGACCGCCAGGTCTTCGTACCCCTTCCCGATCTGCAGGGCCGCTACGAGATCCTCAAGGTCCACATGCGCAAGGTCAAGCTCGGGCCCACCGTGGACATCAAGCGCTGCGCCCGCGGCACGCCCATGTTCTCCGGCGCGGAGCTGGCCGCCATGGTCAACGAGGCCGCCCTCATCGCCACCATGCACAACAAGGAGTACGTCGACCAGGACGACCTCGAGGAAGCCCGCGACAAAGTCCGCTGGGGCCGGGCGAAGAAGAGCGCCGTGGTGGATGAGCGGGATCGCAAGATTACCGCCTACCACGAGGCCGGCCACGCCCTCATTCAGGCGCTGGAGCGCGAGGCCGATCCGCTGCACAAGGTCAGCATCATCCCACGCGGGCCGGCCGGTGGAGCGACGTTCTCACTCCCGGAGCGCGACCGCATGGTCTATACCAAAGGCTATTTGATGGCCACCCTGCGCGTTCTCTTCGGAGGACGCATCGCCGAGCAGGTGTTCTTCAACGAGATCAGCAGCGGTGCCGCCATGGATATTAAGCAGGCCACCGACATCGCCCGCAACATGGTCCGCGAGTGGGGCATGGGCGAAAACGTGGGGCTCGTGTTCTACGGGGAGGATCCCATGCGCGCCGGAATGTTCGATCTGGGGGTGCGCGAGTATTCCGAGAAGACGGCCGAAAGCATCGACATAGAAACCAAGAAAATCCTCGACGAGGCACACAATGCCGCGAATCGCATCATCGCCGAGAACCGCGACAAGCTCGAAACCCTCGCCAAGGCGCTGCTCAAGTTCGAGACGCTTTCCGGCGAGGAGGTCAACGCCATCCTCCGCGGCGAGTCGCTGGAGCGCGCCGGCGTTGCCGACCTGCTCGACGGCATCACCGAGCCCGCCGTCGGCGTGGCCCGCCCTGTGCGCGTGAACCCCACCGCGCGCCCCGAGCACGGCTCCGGCCCCCTGCCTTTGCCGGGATAGGGGGGATAGGGGTCGCGGGTTGACCACCGCCCCGGCAAGTCCTTAGGATGCAGCTATGCGGCCCGAAGACATTCGTGAGCGACTTCGCAAACGGCCATTCCAGCCCATTCGCATGTACCTCTCCGATGGAGCTCACTACGACGTTTGGCATCCTGACGTGATGGTGGTCTTGCGGACCGAAATCGTCCTGGGCTTACCCCGCACAAATGGGCATCTCAACGATGACCTTCCCGAAAGGCTTGCTTCCATTGACCCGATTCACGTAGTACGCATCGAACCGATCAACGGACACGCCCTGCCTACTGAAGCATAGAGTGGCGATTTCGCTCCGTCGGGCCCCTCAGGGTGCGAACGGAAGGCCTGTCACAACGGCGGGCAGCGCCGCGCCCCCCGCCATCACCGTCAATCGACTCCCTGGGTTGCTGAGCGCCGTCTTAATGTACCCGAGGGCAACCGGGGCATTGAGCAGCGGCGAGTGGCACGTGCTGGTCACTTCCCCGACCGGCTTTCCGTCCTGATCTGAAATCTGAGATTTGAGATCGGGAATCGCCGAGCCCTCGATCCGCAGCCCCACGAGTTGCCGCGCCACCACATGCCGGGAGCGCATTCGCTCCACAACCTCCTGCCCCAGGTAGCAGCCCTTCTGGAAGCTGACCGCACGGTCGTGCTGGCGGGTCTCCGCAGGCAGATACTCGATGGTGATCTCACGACCGGGCCACGGTATCCCCGCCTCGATTCTCCGCACCTGCACCGCCGCGTCGCCGACGGGAATCGCATGCCATCGCTCGCAGAGGACCGTCCACAGTTCAACCGCCCGCTCCTGTGGGACGAACACCTCGATGCCGAATGGACCGCAGAAATCGTGGCGAACAAATGGAATCTCAAGACCGAGCGTCGGTTCCCTCAGCTGCCCGACGCTCAACTGGGCCATGGCAGGCGCATGAGCCGCCCCCAGCGCGGTGGCCACCTCGCCCGCCGCCTTGCCGGCCAGCGCCAGGCGCGCGAAATCGGTAGTGCGGTCACGGATGACCACCTCCTCGGTGATCGTGTACTTGGCGAAATGTTTCTTGGCAGCCTCCAGAAACTGGCGGTCCAAGTCAACCCAGATCGAGTCCCCTCGGACCAGGACGTTCACGTCAAAGAGGATGCGCCCCTGCACGTTCAGGACGAAGGCATAGTTACCCTCCCCGACATTCAGGGTTTTTACCTGGTTCGTAGTCAGGTTGTGCAGCCACGCCGTCCGGTCCCTGCCGGAGATCTCCAGCAACGCCCGCTCGTGACGAGCAACCAGCGCCGGTCCGGTGGCCAAAGCTTCGTATTGCCCAGCAGGGGCTGTACCGCCCGAATCCGCGAGCGACCGGCCAGCTCCTCCAACCTGGCTGGCTATAAATTCGCGCCAATCAGCCATCGTAGTAGCCCTCCTCCGCCCAGAAAGATAGGCCCGACCGCCCACCACGGCCATTCCGGTGGGCGGGTTGGCAAGTGACGCCCTTGTGCCGTTTCAGCCCGGTTGATATAGTACCGATTTAGTACTATATATGGTATCGGACGGCCTCGGTGGCCACCCGACGGAACCAGACGCACGATGTTGGCCCTGACGAAGAAGACAGATTACGCGTTGATCGCCCTGTCGCACCTGACCCGCCACGCTGGCACGCGAGTCAGTGCCCGGGAACTCGCCAGGCTGTCGCATGTGCCACTGCCGATCCTGACCAACGTGCTCAAGACCCTCGCCCACGCGGGGCTCGTGAGCAGCGAGCGTGGTGCCAGCGGTGGATACTCGTTGGCCCGTTCGGCAAGCTCGATCAGCCTGCACGAGCTGATCGCCGTGATCGAGGGGCCCGTCCACTTCGTGCAGTGCGCTCCCGACGAGAACGGGACGAACCGCGGGAATTGCGACCTGGAGCCGTGCTGTGCGATTCGACACCCCGCTCATCGTGTCCACGGGAGGTTGAAGGAGTTTTTGGAGAGCGTGACTCTGGCAGAGCTGGTCGGCGACCCGACGGTCACCGTCGGTGTGCCGGCTGTAGCAACAAGATAAGGTTCGGTGCCAAGAACAGTGCAAGCGCCGTGAGGGAGTAATTGAACATGCGATCCGTCTATCTGGACAACAACGCAACCACGCCGGTTGATCCCCGCGTCCTGGAGGCGATGCTGCCGTACTTCCGCGAGAACTTCGGCAACGCCGCCAGCCGCAACCACCGTTTCGGCTGGATCGCCGAGGAAGCCGTGGACAAGGCCCGCGAGCAGGTCGCCAGGGTGATCAACGCCAACAGCAAGGAAATCATCTGGACCAGCGGCTCGACCGAAGGCAACAACACCGCCATCCTCGGCGTCGCCCGAATGTACGCCGACAAGGGCAAGCACATCATCACCTGCAAGATCGAACACAAGGCGGTGATCGATCCCTGCAAGTTCCTGGAGTCCGAAGGATACGAAGTCACCTGGCTGGACCCCGACGACAAGGGACGCGTGACGGTAGATCAGGTGCGCGAAGCCATGCGCGACGACACCATCCTCGTCTCCCTCATGTTCGCCAACAACGAGATCGGGACCATCCATCCCATCGCCGAAATCGGTGCCCTCTGCAAGGAAAGAGATGTCATCTTCCATACCGACGCCACCCAGGCTTTCGGCAAGGTCCCCATCGATGTGGAAGCCATGGGCATCGACCTGCTGAGCATGTCGGCCCACAAGATCTACGGCCCCAAGGGTGTAGGGGCCTTATACGTCCGCCGCAAGAAGCCTCGCGTTCGCCTGCAGCCTATCATTCACGGCGGCGGGCACGAGCGTGGCATGCGCAGCGGCACGCTCAACGTGCCCGGAATCGTCGGCTGTGGCGCAGCGGCTGAGACCGCCATGAAGGAGATGCCCACCGAGAACGTCCGGATCGGCGGCCTGCGCGACCGCCTCTGGGCCGGCCTCAGCGAGCACCTCACCGACATCCATCGCAATGGCGACCCGCAGCACTGCCTGCCCAACACGCTCAACGTGAGTTTCCTGTACGTGGAAGGCGAGAGCCTGATGATGGGATTCGGGGACATCGCCGTGAGCAGCGGCAGCGCTTGCACCAGCGCTTCCCTCGAACCCAGCTACGTATTGAAAGGCCTGGGAATGGGCGACGACATCGCCCACAGCTCGATCCGCTTCTCCCTGGGACGCTTCACGACCAAGGAAGACATCGACTACACCATCGAGCAGGCGGTAAAGACCGTAAATCATCTGCGGGAGATGAGCCCGCTCTACGAAATGGCCCAGCAGGGCATCGATCTATCCAAGGTGGAATGGCAACGACATTGAAAGAACTGACCGGCGACACCGCCGGAGGAGTCGAAAATGGCATATAGCGACAAGATTGTGGATCATTTTCAGCACCCGCGAAACGTGGGCTCGATGGACGCCAACCTCAACAATGT
This sequence comes from Phycisphaera mikurensis, assembly GCA_005240095.1. GTDB lineage: Bacteria > Planctomycetota > Phycisphaerae > UBA1845 > UBA1845 > SBAX01. The sequence continues at coordinate 4,963 of SBAX01000394.1, read as the reverse complement.
GGGCACGGGCATCGTCGGAGCACCGGAATGCGGGGACGTCATGAAACTGCAGATCAAGGTCGATGACGAGGACCGCATCGTGGATGCGAAGTTCAAGACCTTCGGCTGCGGCAGTGCCATCGCCAGCAGCTCCCTGGCCACCGAATGGGTCAAGGGCCGCACGCTGGACGAAGCCTTGGAGCTTAAGAACACGGACATCGTGACGGAACTGGCCTTGCCGCCGGTGAAGATCCATTGCAGCGTGCTGGCGGAAGACGCCGTCCGCGCCGCCATCGCCGACGTAAAGAAGAAGAAGGAACAGGCGGCCCCGGCCGTTGCGAGCTGAGCCCCGCGTAAATAAGGTCGGGTCCGGCCGCAGGCGACAACATGTTTCCCCTACGAAACGGAGATTTGGCTAGATGGTAACGTTAACGGAAGTCGCGGCTCGCGAGGTCAACCAGATCATCGCCCAGCAAAGTGAACTGGCCCGCAAGAACGGCCAGGAGCCTGCCAAGCTGTATCTGCGGGTCGGAGTCAAGGGCGGCGGCTGCAGCGGGTTCAGCTACACCCTCGACCTCACCGAGACGCTCGGCGAGCAGGACGAATCCTGGCCGCAGCATGGCATCGACGTCGTCTGCGACCCCAAGAGCATGCTGTACCTCGACGGCACCACCGTGGACTTCAAGGATGAGCTGATGGGCCGCGGGTTCGTGTTCAGCAACCCCAACGCGACCAGCTCGTGCGGGTGCGGATCGAGCTTCTCGGCATGACCGCCGGGCGCTAGCATCCCCCCACCCTCGGAAGTGCTGCACGGGATGGACCTTCTGCATGGCCGCACAAACCGCCACAGCGCCCGCTCGCGGGCATCCCACGCTGCCCGCAAAGTGCCGGCGGTGCGACGCACCTCTGCGAAGCCCGGCGGTGTGTGAGAGCTGCTGTGCCCTTTTCCCGGCCCCGCACGCAAATTACTTCGAGCTCCTCGGCCTGCCGCGGCAATACGCCATCGACGAGCGGCGCCTGCGCGATGCCTTCCGATCCACCGCCCGCAGTGTCCATCCCGACCGCTTCGCCGAACAGCCTGCCGAAGTCCGGGCCCTGGCGACCCGCCTCAGCGCCGACGTCAACCAGGCCTTCGCCGTCCTGAGCGATCCGGTGCGCCGCGCCTCGTACTTGCTGGAAATGTCCGGAGGACCGTCCGCGGCGGACATGCGCGACGTCCCGCCCGACCTGCTCGCCGAGGTGATGATGATCCGCGAAGAAGTCGAGTTGGCTCGAAGCAGTTCCGACGCGGCGGCGCTTCAGCGACATCGCCAGACCATCTTGGCACGCAGGAGCCTCGCCCTGCAGGACATCGCCGGCCGCGCCGAGCGCATCACCGTAAGCAGTGACGAGGAAAAACGCGAGCTTCGCCGCCGCCTGAACTCCATGAAGTATTTTGACAACCTGGCAACTGAGCTGGCCGGCGATCCGTTGGAGCAGGATTGATTTCCCGACCCATCGCTATGACCGACGACGCCGACATCATTGTGGGGATTGACCTGGGGACGACGAACTCCCTCGTCGGCTTCTCCGACGAAGCCGGTCCCCGTCTCATCCCCGGCCCCGCGGGAGAAGATGACGTCCTGCTCCCTTCCGTCATCGCTTTCGACGAGAACGGCCAGGTCGTGGACGTCGGCCACGAGGCCCGTGCCCACGCCGTCGAGCGCCCCGCCACCACCGTCCATTCCATCAAACGCCTGATGGGCAAGGGCCTTCTCGATCTGGGCGAAGACGCCGTGCGCCTGCCCTACCGCATCGGACGTCAGGAATCCCAGTCCGATCGCGACGTCGCCGCCGTCTTCATCGGCGAGCGCGCCTTTACCCCGCCCCAGCTCAGCGCCGTCATCCTCGGCGAGCTCAAGCGCCGCGCCGAACGATTCTTCGGGCACCCTATCACGAAGGCCGTCATCACCGTCCCCGCCCAGTTCGACGACGCCCAGCGCCAGGCCACCCGCGACGCCGGCCAGATCGCCGGCCTCAACGTCCTGCGCATCATCAACGAACCCACCGCCGCCGCCTTAGCCTACGGCCTGGACCGCCACGAATCCGCCACCATCGCCGTCTACGACCTCGGCGGTGGCACGTTCGATATCTCCATCCTCCAGTTGGAACACGGTCTCTTCGAGGTCGTCGCCACCAACGGTGACACGCATCTGGGCGGTGACGACTTCGACCAGCTCCTCATCGAGCTCTTTCGCCGCGAAATCCGCGAGCAGTTCGGCCTTGACATCCAGAGCCCTGCGATCAAACAGCAGTTGCGCACCCTCTCCGAGAACATCAAGAAGCGCTTAAGCGACCGCGATCACGCCGAGATCGAAATCACCATCGGCGCCGACAAGACCTATCGCCGCACCGTCACCCGGACCGAATTCGAGAGCCTGATCGCCCCGCTCGTGGACCGCACCATCGAAGCCTGCTCACGGGCCATGAAAACCGCCCGCCTGACCCCCGCAGACATCGGGCAGGTCGTGCTCGTCGGCGGATCGACCCGCGTGCCCTACGTCCGCCGCCGCGTCGGCGAAGTCTTCCAGCGCCAGCCCTACACCGCCCTCAATCCCGAGCAGGTCGTCGCCCTCGGCGCCGCCGTACAGGCATCCATCCTCGGCGGGGCCCGCCGCGATCTGCTGCTCCTTGACGTGACACCCCTGTCGCTTGGCATCGAAACCCTCGGCGGGGCGATGGGCAAGCTCATCCCCGCCAACACCAAGATCCCCTGCCGCGCCAGCGAGACCTTCACCACCTTCCAGGACGGCCAGACCAAGGTCAAAATCGACGTCCTCCAGGGTGAGCGCGAGCTCGCCAAGGACTGCCGCTCACTGGGCGTCTTCGAACTCACCGACATTCCCCCAATGCCCGCGGGGCTCCCCAAGATCGAGGTGACCTTCCTCATCGACCAGAACGGCATCCTCAACGTCTCCGCCACGGAGCTTCGCAGCGGGCAGACCGCCAGTGTGCAGATCATCCCCTCGCACGGCCTCACCCGCGACGAAGTCCACCGCATGCAGAAGGAAGCCATTCAGTTTGCCCGCGAAGACATGACCGCCCATCATCTCATCGACGTTCGCACCACGCTGGAGTTCGACCTCAACAAGGCCGAGCAGTTGATCCGCCGCCACGGTCACTTGCTCGACTCCGACGACCGCGACGCGATGCTCCGCGAGATCGCCGATCTTCGCCCCTTCGCAAAGCAGTGCACTGATCCCAAGCTGCTCAACGAGCGTCGAGAGGCCTTTAATCGCGCCACCATCCCGCTGGCCGAACGAGCGATGACCGCGGTGTTGCAGGAGGCCGGATCGAAGTCGAAGGCGTAGGGAGACACAGGAACAACGGGATGACACACTACGAGTTTGATAAGAAGCGAGCCGCGGGCTTCAGCCCGCGCGGACGCTCGAATGCGACGACCTCAAGGGCGTCGTTTTCTCAGCCGGTCTTAGATGCCCAGGGCGCGTCTAATGCCCCCGGCACAGACAGGAGACCACAATGGGTGGAGTAAACCCTTACATCACACAGCCCAAGGTCAAGGCACCCACCAAACCGTACAAGATCACCTTCCTGCCTATGAACAAGACCGTGGAGGTCGATCCGGCCAAGTTCCCTTACGAGCACAACGGCCTGCCCGGCAGCATCCTCGACATCGCCCTCGGCCACGGCATCGAGATCGATCACGCCTGCGGCGGCGTCTGTGCCTGCTCGACTTGCCACGTGTATGTGAAGCAGGGGCTGGACACCATCAACGAAGCCACCGAGGAAGAAGAGGACCAGCTCGAGGAAGCTCCGGGTCTAAAGCCCTTCAGCCGCCTCTCCTGCCAGAGCGTCCCCGACGGCACCGTGGATCTCATCGTCGAAATCCCCCAGTGGAATCGCAACCTCGTGCAGGAAGGCAAGTAGTCGAATGACCGACCAGCTGACCTGGAATGACGCCGAGGACATCGGCATCGCCCTTTACGAGCGCTTCCCCACGCTCGATCCCCTCACCGTGCGCTTCACCGATCTGCACCAATGGGTGTGCGAAATGCCCGGGTTTTCAGACGATCCCGAAAAGTCCACCGAAGGGAAGCTCGAGGCCATCCAGATGGCCTGGCTCGAAGAATGGAAGGATGACCAGGACTAGATGTGCCAGCCGCGAGCTTTTAGCCCGCGCGGACCAGCGAATGCAGCCCACGTGCGTCCCTTAGCCCGTTGGCAGTGGGAGGGCGAGGCTCCTGCCGAGCCGCCTCAGGCGCTGCCTTCTAGTCTCTAGTTTCCAGTTTCTAGCTACGACACATACTTCGGCACGCGCTTTCGAGTCGTAGCCGAACGCACCGTCCGCCCATCGGGAGCCTCATAGGTCGTAACCAGCTCGATCTCATTCCCGGCGGTATCCTTTTTCGGCCAGCGCAACTGAAGCATGTACCCTTCGCCGAGGATCTTGGCGGATACTGTGTCGAACTGGCCGGTCGGGTAGTGCCAGTCGCATTCCAGGTCCCGCCCGACCTCCTTGCCGCCCTCGCGCTTGATGCGATACATCTGCACATGAAACGTGCCCTCGCGCAGCACGCCCTTGCTGTCTCCGGTATCCAGGAACACACGATAGCGGATCCCCTCCGGGTCCCTATCCCCCGCGGCATCAGCATTGAGCCACGGACGCTGATCGAACAGGCAAACCACCCGGCGAATAGGAGGCTGCTTCGCGCTGAACATGGACTTGCGCCCCCCCGGACTGCCTGTGGGTCCGGCACTCTGGCAACCGGCGCCAATGAGCAGAAAAGCCGCCAACAACAGCCGCCCGGCCAGACCATCGCGTGGCAACGGGACGGAAGGAAACCTCATCCTTCCTGACCCTCCTGGCTTCGTGCCACCTTGGGGCCGTAGACCGGCACGGACGTCGTGCCCGTCGATGGCTTCTGGATCACCGGGCCATAGGTCTTCGGTTTGGGACCAAACGAGTCCCGTGGCCCCGGCGTGG
>SBAX01000168.1 GCA_005240095.1 Phycisphaera mikurensis | reverse complement strand
GGTGGGACATCCGGGTCCTTCCGCGGCTCACGCGCATCCTTCGCGAGACACGACCGCAGGTCGTTCATTCGCTGCTCTTCCACGCCAACCTGGCCGCGCGCTGGGCAGCCCAGTCCGCCGGTTTCCCATGCCGGCGCGTGCTGTGCGAGATTCAGACCGTGGAGGTCGAGCGGCGCTGGCACCTTTGGGTGGATCGTCTGACCTACGATCTGTGCGCGCTGACCATCGGGAACTCGCCTTCGGTCATCGAACATCTCGCCTCGCGGGCGCGGATTCCCCGAGAGCGACTGCGGCTCATTCGCGGCGGTATCGACCCCGCGCCGATCCGTAGCGCGTCCCCCGCCGATCGTTCGGCCCTCGGCGTGCCACCGCGCAGCGCCCTGCTGCTTTGGGCGGGACGTCTCGATCCGGTCAAAGGCTTGTCGTTTCTCCTCGACGCCTTTGGGATCATCTCTGCGAAGACCGACGCGCATCTTTGCCTCGCAGGCGGGGGGGCCCTGCTGGACGACTTGCGCCAAACTGCGCGACGGCTCGGCTTAGCCGAGCGCGTTCACTTTCTTGGACCGCGCGGCGACGTGCCGTCGTTGCTCAAGGCCGCGGACATGTTCGTGTTTCCTTCGCGCACCGAAGGCTTGCCCAACGCCCTGCTCGAGGCCATGGCCGCGGGCCGCCCGATCGTGACCACCGACGTTCCCGGCTGTCGCGACCTGATCGAGCATGAGCGGACCGGTCTTCTGGTGCCATACGGTGACACCGCGGCGCTCGCCACGGCCGTGCTGTCTTTGCTGAGCGATCGTGATCGTGCGATGCGCCTCGGTGCCCAGGCCTGCCTGGCCGCTGAGACCCACTGGGACATCCGTCAAACGCACGATGCCTACCAGCAGCTCTACGCCGAGGCCGCCGGGGACGTCGCACCCCGCCTGTGAGATTCGCGCAGTTCCTGCAGTCCTCCAGTCTTCCCAGCAACTTGTGGGTCGTGCGGGCGTGGGCACCACATCTCGGCAGGCGGTGGATGTCGGTGGAACCCCGGTGGGGATTTTCCGAAATTTTCGGATTTTTTTGTTGCAAAGCGGCTAACGGTGGTGTAATTTTCCCACAAAGCGGCACGGTGTGGAAGAGTTCAGTTTTCGGAGGCCCATGCGGTTTTTCACAGGCCAATATGAGAGAAGTATCGACGAAAAGAACCGCATTCAACTACCGTCGCAGCTTCGCAATGCCATTGATTCCGAGCGGGACGGGCGCGGTTTGTACGTCACCCTCGGTGAAGAACGCGGGACCTTATCGATTTTCACAGAGCGGGGTTTCGAAGAGCTGGCCAGCCGGATTGAAACGGAGTTCATGCCCGGCCCAGACTCGGCAAGGTTCGAGTTGCAGTTCTTCGGTCTGACCTCGTTCGTGGAGGTCGATCCGCAGGGGCGGTTCGTGCTGCCCGATCGTCTGGTGAAGAAGGCCCGTTTGGGGAAGGAAGTGTTCCTCATGGGGCGCAAGAACCGGATCGACGTTTGGAGCCGTGAGGATCTGGATCGGGCGATCGGGATCGACTGGGAGGGGGACGAGTGGCCGAACTGGCAAGGTTTTCTGCGGATGAGGCCGAACGGACGGGGTCAAGGAGGACCTTCGACCGACTTGGCCGGGCGATAAGGGTGGGACTTTATGTCCGCCCTCCCCCCGCCCCTCTTCCTTGTAGCGGGGGGTAGACGGCGGCACGGGGACGGAGCCGCGTGCCGCAGCGAGTGGACGAGGCGGAGACATCTGGTCGGCCTTAGGAACACTGAGAAGCAGCGGGGCATGAAGGAGCGGTTATGTCCCGCGAGCGCCCTCTCCCTGGAAGGGGAGGGCGGTAACTCACGAACCGGCGTCGCCGCGACGGCTGAAGCGAAAGGATTCGCCGCCTTCGTGGCGAGGGCTGGGCACCAACGGGGAGTGTGACGGCATGGGACGCAGCCAGGGCCGCGTGGTCCAGCAGATCCAGCGGCGACAGCAGGAAGTTGATCCAATCCTCCCGGCGGTTCGTTCTCGTCCGCACGAGGTTGCGGAGTTGGAGGGTCGGGTTCGACGGCTGCAGGCCATGGGCGGTCGGTTCCGCCATGCTACACTGTCCGAGTACGTCGCCGAGGGCGACGGAAGTGGTAGCTTGGTCCGCGTTGGGGGCATAGAGGTCGCCACGGAGGTGTGACCTCCCCCTGACTTGTCGGTCGTCGAGAAGAGGGTTTTTGTCCAGCGATTCACTTGGCCACACGCCGGTTCTGCCGCGCGAGGTGTGTGAGCTTCTGTCCGTACGCCCCGGCGAGACGGTGGTCGATGCGACTGTCGGCCTGGGCGGACATGCGCGGTTGCTCGGCGAATCAATCGGGGCGGAGGGGCTGCTCATCGGGTTGGACGTCGATCCGGCCAATCTTGCACGCGCCCGGGAGGTGCTTACCGGCCTGCCCTGTCGCGTGGAACTGTCCCACGCCAATTTTGCCGAAGTGCCGGAAGTTCTGCAGCAGCTATCGGTGGAGCGCGTAGACGTGATCCTCGCCGATCTGGGCGTCAGCTCGACGCAGTTGGACGAGCCGGAGCGGGGCTTTTCCTTTCAGGCGGAAGGGCCGCTGGACATGCGCATGGACCCGCGCCTTAAGCTGAAGGCTTCCGACCTGGTTAACCGATTGAGCGAGAAGGAGATCGGCGACATTCTGTACAACAACGCGCAGGAGTTCGGCGGGCGACGGATCGCCCGGCGAATCTGCGAGGCGCGGCGCGGCAGTCGGATCACGACCACCGGCCGGTTGGCGTCGATTGTTGCCGACGCTTTGGGCGCGGACCCCGAGTCGCGGGCGAGCAAGACTCACCCCGCCACGCGCACTTTCCTGGCCCTGCGCATGGCCGTGAACCAGGAGATAGCCAACCTCGAAGCGCTGCTGAATGCCGCGCCGGAAATGCTCAAACCCGGCGGACGGATCGGCGTCATTGCGTTCCACAGCGTCGAGGACAAAATCGTCAAGACGGATTTTCGCGATCGACACAACGCGGGCGTCTACCGTATCCTCACCAAAAAGCCGGTCGTCGCCGGGGAGGAGGAACGGGAGGCCAACCCCCGCTCGCGAAGCGCGAAGCTGCGGGTAGCGATGAAGACGTAAGTCGAGATTCCTTCGAACCGGCAAACATCGAGACCGTGATGACGGATCACGCGGGCGAAGATCAGGGAGGATTACCACAGATGGCGAGGGAGACCAAGGTCGGATTGCTCGCCGGTTTGGCGTTCATCATCTGCTTCGCCGTGATTCTTGCGAACCGCGGGCGAGACGATTCCGTATCCGCGACGAAATCGGGGATTCCGGAGAGCACGGGGCCGTTACCCTCGACGATTCAGCAACAGATGGCCAGTCGGCCGCCGGCACCGGCGGTTGTCCCGGATCGACCGGCGAGCGCGACGCGCGAACCGGCGCCCGCGACCGGTGCCGACCTGCCGCAACCCACAGCGCCGGGCGTTGTTTTCACCGATGCGTCCTCCGCGCCGGGTTCCCATCCGTCGCCTGCCCAGGCCCCAGATCTCGCGGAAATCCCGCCGCGCAGCCTGACGTCGCACGCCCAACCTGATCCCATCGCGAGCGGCGTGGGTGCGCCCCCGCCGGACACGGTGGCCGGCGCGAAAGCCGCGGCACGCGGGACGGCGTACACGGTGGCGCCCGGGGACACGCTATCGAAGATTGCCCTGGCCCACTTCGGCAACAAGTCGCGCTCTTCGGTCAATGCAATCTTTGAAGCCAACAAGGCTGTCCTCTCCAGTCCGGACGCGGTCAAGGCGGGCATGGTGCTTACGCTGCCCGTCATCGAGCACGCGTCAGCAGCGGCAAGCGCCACACCCCCGCCCACGATCCTCGCCTCGGCGCCCGCGCCAGCCGGTTCCCTGAAGGCCCGTCATGACACGGCCAAACCCGCCTCTTCGAAGAAACCTGAGAAGCCGGAGGCGGCGTTTCGATGGTATCAAGTGAAGAAGAATGACCGCTATGTGAGCATCGCTCGCGACCAACTTGGCGACGGCGGTCGATGGCGGGAGTTGCACGAAATCAACAAGGACAAGTTTCCCGATCCGCAGATGATCCGTGAGGGCGTGCGGATCAAGGTCCCCGCCACCAAAGCCCGCAGCGAAAAGGGCGGCCGCCCGGTTGCGTTGGTGGAGGTACAGCGTTGACCGTCGCACGGGGCTGCATACTCCTGGCGTGCTTTGCCTGCGTCGCCCTGGCGATCGTGCACCTCCGCTGTGAGCAGACCCGGTGTGCGGCGCGAATCGCGGCGATGGACGGAAAGTGGCTGGAGCTTCGCAGCGAACTATGGGGCCTGCAGACCCGGATTGCCCGGCTGCGTGCTCCGCAACGAATTCATGATCGCGTGGCCTCGTTCCAGACGGGGCTCGTACCGCCCGGTTTCGACGGCGTCGACCGGTCGCGCGAACATCTGGCGTCCAACACTCGCTGAGCCTGCGGGGAAATGAGCGATCGATACCAGCGTCGATGCGGCGTCGTGCTGCTGAGCGGCGCGATGCTCCTCCTGCTCGGACTGGGAGGGCGCCTCGTCCACATCCACGCCGAGCTCAGCGACCGTCTCCTCGATATCGCGGAAACCCAGCAGCAGAGCGAATCGGTCATCGCCGCCCGTCGAGGGCTGATCCTCGACGCCCGCGGGCGCGTCATCGCCGCCACCGAGCACATGCCCGATGTCTTCGTCGATCCCGGCCGAGTCGCGGACGTGGACGCCCTCGCCCGGGAGCTAAGTCCACGAGTCAACCTTCCCGCGGCGAAGATCGCGGAGAAGATCCGCCGCCGCCCTGGTTCGCGGTACGCGGTCATCGAGTCCCGCGTGGACGCCATCACCGCGGGGGCGGTCCGCGAGATGAAACACCCGGCCGTGGGCCTCTCCGAGGGCCCCGTCCGGAACTACCCCCTCGGAGAGTCCATGGCCCATGTCCTAGGCTGGGTGGGCCGTGATGGAGGCGGGTTAGAAGGCATCGAGCTGGGCTTCGACTCACATTTGCGGGGAAAGGACGGCAAACGCGGGACGATCCGCGATGCCCGCCGCCGGGCGATGCGCCGCGACGAGGAAAGCCTTGTCCCGCCGCTCGACGGCGGCCACGTGGTTCTCACCCTCGACGCCGAGATTCAGCGGATTACCGAAACCGCCCTCGCCCAGTCCGTGGAGCGCGTCGAGGCCGAGAACGGCCTGGCCATCGTCATGTCGCCCAGGACGGGCGCGATCCTGGCCATGGCCTGCTACCCCGGCTTCGATCCCAACGACGTGAACGCCTCCCCTCCCGATCGCCGCCGCAATCGAACCATCACCGATCCCGTCGAGCCCGGCAGCACCTTCAAGCCCGTCATCGTCTGCGGGGCCCTGGAAGGGGGCTACATCAACACCACCCAGCTCATCGATTGTCACATGGGCACGCGGGCCATCGGCAGCCGCATCATCACCGACGTCAGTCCGCGCGGGATGTTGGACATCAAGGGCATCGTCACCCACAGCAGCAACATCGGGATGAGCATGGTCGCCGAACGCATGGGCAATCCGGCTCTGCACGCGACCATCAAGCGTTTCTATTTCGGGCAAAAGACAGGCATCGAAGCTCCCGGCGAAGCCCCCGGCCTGCTCTATCCGCTGCGCAAATGGAATAAGATGTCCACGGCCTCGGTGGCCATGGGCTACGAGATCCTTGTGACCCCCCTGCAGCTCATCACCGCCTTCGCCGCCATCATGAACGATGGGGTCATGGTGAAACCCCGGGTGGTGGGCAAGCTGCTGAACAGCCGCGGGGACGTCGTCCGGGACCTCGACTCGGCCCAGATCGTCGGACCGGTCGTCGCCCCCGATGTCGCCCGTTACGTGGCCAACGAACTCCTCGTTTCTGTCGTGGAAAACGGCAGCGGCCGGGGAGCCAAACTCGATCACTACCGGGTCATGGGCAAGACAGGCACGGCCAAGCTCCGCTATCGCGACAAGCCCCTGTACGAGCCGGGCGCCTACCAGGGGGCGTTCGTAGGCGCTGCGCCCTTGGGACGCCCGGAGCTGGTGGCCTTGGTCATGCTCCGGCGGCCTAATCCCAAGATTGCGTATTACGGCAGCGCGGTCGCCGCGCCGGTCGTCGGAGAAATACTCGGTCAGGCTCTCCCGTACCTGGGCGTGCCGCCGAACCGAGAGGACGGCATGGAAGTTGCCGTGATGACCGATAGCGAATAGGAAGACCGAGAACCCGTTGCAAAGCGCCAGATCATGTTAGAATGCTCCCGCACGGATGAGCGAGCCTGATTCCACCTCCGCGAAAGCATGGACGCTTCGACAGTTGTTCGCAGCCGGGGGCCTTGTCGCCGTCGATGGCGCTGACATCCCCGCCACGCCCGTACACAGCTTGATCGATGACTCCCGCGCGGCCACCAGCGATGCATGCTTCGTGGCCGTTCGCGGGACCGGGCGCGACGGCCACGACTTCGTCAACGCTGCCGTTCAGCGCGGGGCGGCCAGCGCGATCGTCGAGCGCGAGGTAAGTGTTCCATCCCACGTTGCCGTCGTTCGTGTGGCTGACACGCGCGTGGCACTGGCCCGACTGGCTGCTGCCTTTCAAGGAGTGGCCGGCGGCGTGCCCCGTCTCATTGGTGTCACGGGGACAAATGGGAAAACCACCGTTGCATGGATGGTCCGATCAATCCTGCGCGCCGCCCGGCAGCCGACGGCTCTGCTCGGCACGGTCGAATACGACCTTCTTAGCGAGCGAAAGGCCGCCCCCCTGACCACCCCCGGGGCGATCGACCTGTGTCGATCCCTGGCCATCGCTCGCGACGCCGGGGCAACCTATGCGGCGCTGGAGGCCTCCTCCCACGCCCTCGATCAGCGCCGCTGCGACGGTCTGGACTTCGCCGCCGGGATCTTCACCAATCTGACCGGCGATCACCTGGACTACCACAAGACGATGGACGCCTACTTTGCCGCCAAGCGGCGGTTGTTTGAAATGCTGGCCTCCTCGTCGTCGGCGATCATCAATGCGGATGACCCCAGGGCATCGGCGCTTGCCGCGGCAACTCGCGCCCGCGTTGTGCTCTACGGGCTGGATTCGCCCCACGCGCACGTGCGGGCCACCGTTCACGACCTTACCCGCTGCGGCGCCGACTTCACGATTCACTTTGACGATCACCAGCTTCGCCTGAAGACATCGCTGATTGGGCGCCACAACGTGCTCAACTGCCTCGCCGCAGCCGCTACCGCCCACTCGCTGGGCATCGGCGACGATGCGATTCAGGAAGGTCTTGCCAGCCTCGATGGGGTGCCGGGGAGGCTGCAACGAGCCGAGCCTCGCGGCTGGCCTTTTTCCGTGTTTGTGGACTATGCCCACACCGACGATGCCCTGCGCAACGTGCTTGGTGCCTTAAGGCCGCTGACCGCCGGCCGATTGGTTTGCGTGTTCGGTTGCGGCGGTGACCGGGACCGCACCAAGCGTCCCCGCATGGCCGCCGCCGTCGAGCAGTGCGCCGACGTTGCTTATGTCACCAGCGACAATCCGCGCTCCGAGGAACCCCGTGCCATCGTGGAGGAGATCCTCGGCGGTTTCAGCCGACCGGCCAGGTGCACGGTGGTTGTGGAGTTGGACCGTCGCCGCGCGATCGAGCAGGCCCTCTCCGAGGCGGCGGAGGGTGACACGGTCCTCATCGCCGGCAAGGGGCACGAGAACCATCAGATCGTCGGCGACCGAACCCTGCATTTCGATGACGTTCAAGTGGCTCGAGATTGGTTTGCGGCCTCGGGTCGGAAACGCGAGGTGGCATGATTCCATTGAATCTCAAAGCTGTGGCCCAGGCAGTTGGCCTTGCTACCGACCCTTCATGGTCCAGCGTGACCGTCCGCCGCGTCTGCACGGACTCGCGCGAGGTAACCGTCGGCGATCTCTTCGTAGCTCTTCGGGGCCCGCGCTTTGACGGGCATGCTTTCATTGATGAGGCCTTCGCCAAAGGCGCCGTCGCCTGCGTCGCGGACCAGCGATCGATGGGCGAGCCCCCTGCGGGCCCCGTCCTTCGCGTCGAGGATACGCTGGCGGCGCTCGGTCGCCTTGCCTTCTACTATCGCAGCGAAATCCTGCCCATTGGCACCGTGGTCATCGCCGTAACCGGCAGCAACGGGAAAACCACGACCAAGTGCATGATCGATCACGTGCTGGGCGCTTCCTTCCCCGGTCGTGCCTCGCCGAAGAGTTTCAACAACGCCATCGGCGTGCCGCTGACTTTGCTGGCCGTAGACGCCGCCGATCGCTACGTCGTGGCGGAAATAGGGACCAACGCTCCGGGCGAGATCGCCACCCTGGCAGCGATGGCGTCGCCCAACGTGGGCGTGATTACCTCGATCGGGGAGGCGCATCTCGAAGGGTTAGGCGATATTCACGCCGTAGCCGCCGAGAAGGCCTCCTTGCTCAAGTTCATCCGCTTCTCCGGCTTTGCCATGGTGAATGTGGACCGGCCCGAGATCCTTCCGCACATCGCGGCCGCCGGGCGGACCCGCATTGTGACTTTCGGACTCGACCCAACCGCGAGGCTGCGGGTCACTCGACGCCGGGCCGACCTATCCGGCACCACTTTCGAGCTAGAGGGTCGCTACCGCGTCGAGTTGCCCATGCCCGGGCCTCACCATGCGACCAACGCCGCCGCGACCTTCGCCGTTGCCCGCTGGTTCGGCGTTCCCCCCGAGACCATCATCGACCGACTCCGCTCGTTCACCCCTCCCGAGGGTCGAACCAGGCGCTTCGAAAGCGGGGGCGTCACCATCGTGGACGATGCCTACAACGCCAATCCTTCGAGCGTCGCCGCGGCCATCGAGACACTTCGCACAGCCGGCTGCGACCGCCGCGTTTTCGTGCTGGGTGATATGTTGGAGCTCGGCACAGATAGTAGTGGGGCCCATCGCCGGGTGTTACGCGAGGCCCTGCGGGCGGGTATCGAGAAAATCGTGGCCGTAGGGCCCATGACCTCCCGCGCCGTCGGTGAATTGAATGGCGAATGCGATCCGGGCGCGGTCTGTGCATTCCCTGATGCCGACGCCGCATCGACGGCACTGGAGGAACTGATCCAGCCCGGCGATACGGTATGGATCAAAGCCTCGCGTGGCATGCAATTGGACCGCCTTGTGCGACACCTGCGCGATCGGCTGGCGGCCGCGAACGAGCAAAGGGCAAGGGGGCGGAACCTGACCGCGGCGGAGCCCTCCGCTGCGGCAGTTGGCTAGGGCTACGCCCAGGAAGGTCAGCGACACCCGGCGTGCTCTATCATCTCCTCCAGCGTCTTCTTGAGGGTAAGCACTACGGATATGAGAATCCGCTCTTCCGAGGCACCTGCGCGGCCCTCTTGTGCTTCCTGCTGAGCCTGCTGCTGCTGCCTAGAGTCATCCGGCAGCTCGTCCATTGGAAGGTTGGGGACCGCCCCGAGTTCGACCACGCCTCGCTCAACGAACTCATGAGGGACAAGAGCAACGTTCCCACCATGGGGGGGGTCATGATCCTGGGGACCATTACCCTGTCCGTCCTTCTCCTCTCCGACCTGACCAACTTCTACGTCAAGATGAGCCTGGTCTGCCTGGTCTGGCTGGGGGCCCTGGGGGCGGTGGATGACTGGCTCAAGCTGACCTCCAAGCGGCGAGCGACCTCCCGCGACGGCCTGAAGATGTACGAAAAACTGCTCTTCCAGGTCGGCTTGGGGGTGGTCCTGGGGTTCTACATCTACAACCACGGGCGCAACAACTTTGCGATCCTCAGTCCGCCGCTCGATGGCGCCGCCGTGCCCGCCTACAAGGTCCTCGTGGTGCCCTTCTACAAACCAGGCCTGCAGCTCGGCGCCCTGACCTTCATGGCTTTGACGGTCCTGGTGATGACCGGGACCTCCAACGCGGTCAACCTGACCGACGGCATGGACGGGCTGGCCGCCGGATGCGTGGCTCTGTGTGCCCTCGTTTTCCTGATCCTGACCCACATCGTGGGAACGGACGAGACCGCCGCCAAGCTGCTCATGCCCCATGTCCCGAAAACGGGCGAGCTGGTTGTGCTCTGCGGGGCGATCCTGGGATCGTGCCTGGGGTTCCTCTGGTACAACTGCCACCCCGCGCGGGTGTTCATGGGGGATACGGGGTCGCTTCCCCTGGGCGGACTCATCGGCTACGTCGCCGTGGTCACCCGCCAGGAGCTGATGCTCATCCTTGCCGGGGGAGTGTTCGTCCTCGAGGCCATCTCAGTCTTGAGCCAGATCGGCTACTTCAAGTGGACCTCCGGCCAACGCCTTTTTCGATGTGCTCCCCTCCACCACCATTTCCATCTTGGCGGCTGGAGTGAGTCCCAGACCGTCGTCCGCTTCTGGCTGGTGGCGGCCATGTTTGCAGGCTTGGCGCTGGCGTCGATTAAGTTACGATAATACTCCAACGGAAGCCCAAGCGGGCATAACCGACGAAGCCGAGCGCATGGTCGCCGTTTCGGCGTTACCGCACTCGATCGTTGGTGCCCGCTTGTCACGGATGACGTAGCATGGATGCGGGCGCAGCCCACAGGACGGTCCGACCGGCGGCGGTGATTCTCATCGCTGCCATGCTCATGTCGATCGGTCTGGTGATGGTCGCCTCGGCGACCGCCTCACTCGACCGGCCCTTGTTCGCTTCGCGTATTTGGACCACTCCGCTCGGTCGCCAGGCGATCTTCATTCTCGCCGGCTTAGCCATCATGCTGGCCACCGCACGCATCAGCATCGGTATCCTGTCATCGCCCACGCTTCGCCGACGCGTGCCTCGCCTGCTCTTTGCTTTGGCGGTGCTCCTTCTCGCGGCCGCCTTGATTCCCGGCCTCGCCGATCCCCATCGCGGATCGAGCCGCTGGCTCGGTCTGGCGCCGTTGGGGATCGACATCGGCTTCCAGCCGTCGGAGTTCGCCAAGCTCGCTCTCATCGCCCTGTTGGCCTCGATTCTCGGTGACGCCAACGCCAACCCCCGCCTCTTCTTCCGCGCATTCCTTCCCGCAACTCTCGCCGTCGCCGTCTGTGTGGCACTGGTGGGAAAGGAGAATTTCGGCACGGCCGCCCTGCTCGGGCTCGTCGCCGGTTCCCTGTTGTTCGTCGCCGGTTGTCGGCTGCACCACCTCCTGCTGATTGCCGGGCTCGGCGCTTTCGGTATGACCGTCCTGCTGTTTGGCGCTCAGTACCGCCTCGATCGCATCGAGTCCTTCCGCAACTTCTGGGCCGATCCTCAAGGCGCCGGCTATCAACCTCTGCAGTCGCTGGTCACCATCGCTTCCGGCGGATGGTTCGGCGTGGGGCTGGGATCAGGAATCCAGAAGTACGGCTACCTGCCCGAGAGTCATACCGACTTTGTCTTCGCGGTAATCTGCGAGGAACTCGGCATCTTCGGCGGCGGACTGGTCATTGCTTTGTTCTGCGTGTTCGTGTGGGTCGGTATGCGCACCATGCTCGCCGCCGCCAGCCGCTTCGAACGCCTGCTCGCCTTCGGGTTGACCTTCCTGATCGCCACGCAGGCGGCCATGAACATCGCCGTCGTCACGGTCATGACGCCCACCACCGGCGTGCCGCTGCCCATGCTTTCGGCCGGCGGCAGCGGCATGTTCATGACCTGCGCGATGGTCGGCGTGCTCGCCGCCGTCGCCGCCCGGGGAGGCCAGCGGACGGTCCCAGCGTGGAGTGGAAGTAATACGATCGTCGAGGAGGGGAAAGGAGTGTCGGCTACATGATCGCCGCCGGACCCCGACCCCTTGGCCCACCGCTCTTCGCCTTCGCCGGTGGCGGAACCGGCGGGCACCTTTACCCCGCCATCGCCGTGGCCAGGGCCGTTCGTGAATTTTTTCCCAATGCCCGTTTCGTGTTCTTTGGCACTCGGCGACCCATCGACGGGCAGATCCTTGGAAGCATCGACTGTGAGTTTGTGCGGCAGGACCTTCACGCCCTGTCGCCGCGACCCTGGCGCTGGCCGGGAATTCTTCTGGACCTGCGCGCTGCTCGCGCTGATTGCCGCTCCCGATTCCGCGTGGACCCGCCGGCCGTCGTACTGGGCACAGGCGGCATGGCCTCCGTCGCCGCTGTCATCGAGGCACGAAAAGCCGGCATCCCCATTGCGATCCTCAACCCCGATGCCGCCCCCGGCCGGGCCAATCGACGTCTCGCACGGCATGCCGAGGTCGTCTTCGCACAATGGAATGACACCGCTGCCTACTACCCACAAGGGCTTGCGGTGTCCGTGGTCGGCTGCCCGGTACGCCCTGCATTCGCGGCTGCCACGCGCGCGCACGGTATCGCCAGGTTTGGCCTTGACCCCGCCCGACGCACGCTGCTGGTAACCGGCGCCTCCCAGGGTGCACGCAGCATCAATGAGACGGTCGTCGCCAGCCTCCCGTTCCTCGAAACGAAGTCCAACTGGCAAGTTCTGCACTTAACCGGCGAAAAAGACCTGACGTTGGTCGAAGCGGCCTACGCCTCGCGCAGCGTGCCTGCCAGCGTTGTGTCCTACACCGAGCACATGCCCGATGCCCTTGCCCTGGCCGACTTGGTCATCTCCCGGGCGGGTGCCTCAACGCTGGCGGAACTGACCGCCGTCGGACGCGCCGCAATACTGATGCCCTATCCCTTCCATCGCGACGAGCACCAGCGACACAACGCCGAATGCCTGGAACGCGTGGGGGCGGCGCGAATTGTGCGCGACGCGGTCGATCCCTCGGTCAATGCGCCTGCGCTTCGCAGCGCCCTCGTTGCGCTCATGGATGATGATGACCGCCGCGCCGCCATGGCCGCCGCGGCGCGCCGCCTGGGACGGCTGGATAGCGCCCGGCGCATCGCGGAAAAGCTGCTGCAACTCGCCGGTCTGGACTCGATGAAACCCCTGCGCGAATCGGTGGAGACGATTTGAACGCGTACCCGATAAAAACGAAAACGGTACAACGCTTCCAACTTTCCGTTGAGCAGCCGAGGCCGTGTTTCGAGCAAGCCGCCCGAGGGATCGCCATGCACGCGCAGATGGACGGAGCCGTTATCGATCGTCCGACTTCATCGACCTTTCGAATCGCAAGTATCAGCGGTCTTCGCATTCATCTCATCGGCATCGGGGGCAGCGGGATGAGCGGCGCGGCTGCCCTGCTCAGCGATCTGGGCGCCCGCGTTTCCGGCTCCGATTTGGCTACCTTCGACGGATTGGGCGCCCTCGTGGAGCGCGGCGTGCGCGTGTGGATCGGCCACGCGGATGACCATGTGGCGGCGAACGCGGATCTGGTGGTAGTCAGCGCTGCCGTTCCGGAGTCGAACCTCGAATTGCTCGCCGCCCGGCGGCTTAGCATCCCGGTGATGAAGTATGCCCAGCTTCTCGGCTTCCTCACCTCCGTGCGCAAGGGCGTGGCCATCGCCGGCACCCATGGCAAGAGCACCACCACGGGCATGTGCGTGCACCTCTTCCAGCAGGCCGGCTTGTCGCCGTCTTTCATCATCGGGGCCCGCTCCGCACAGTTGGGCGGCAGCAGCGGCGTGGGCAAGGGCGAGCACTTCATCGTCGAGTCCTGCGAGTTCGATCGCTCGTTTCTCCATCTGACACCGCATTCGGCCGCCATCCTGAACGTCGAGTCGGACCACTTGGATTGCTACCTCGATCTTGACGACATCGTCCGCGCGTTCTCGGAATTCGCCGCCAAAGTCGATCCCTCCGGGGTCCTGCTGTGCAGCGCCGATGATGAGCACGCCATCCGAGCAGCCCTGGACGCGCGCTGTCGCGTGGAGACCTTCGGCTTCGGGGAGGCTGCCGATTGGCGGGCCATTAACCTGCGCAGCGACAGCGGCCGGTTCGCCTTCGAGGTCGAGCTTCGCGGCCGGCAGGTTCTGTCCGCCCAGTTGGCCATCGCCGGTCGGCATAACGTGAGCAACGCCCTGGCGGCACTGGCTTTGGCCTGCCACGCCGGCGCGGATCCCGATCGCATCGCCGCGGCTCTGGCGACCTTTCGCGGCGTCGATCGCCGGCTGACCTGGCGAGGCCATGGGCACGGCGTGACCATCGTTGACGACTACGCCCACCATCCGACCGAAATCCGCGTGACCATCGCGGCGGCCCGGCAGCGCTACGCCCCGCGGCGAACGTGGGTCGTCTTTCAGCCCCACCAGGCCTCGCGGACCCAGCATTTCATGGATCAGTTCGCCGCCTCCTTCGGCGAGGCGGACGAAGTGGTCATGCCCGACGTCTACCTCGCACGGGACAAGACGGAACGAACCGCGCGGCCAGGCTCCATGGAGCTGGCTTCGCGAATCTGTAACTGCGGCGGCAAGGCGCGCTACGTCCCCAAGCTCAGCGCCGTTGCCGAGCTCCTCGTCGGAGAAGTCGCCGATGGGGACTTGGTGCTCACCATGGGCGCCGGGGACGTGTGGAAAGTGGCGGATGAACTGGTGGAACGACTTTGCAGATCAGATCGAGCGCGATGTTCCCCTCGGCCGGCGGACGTGGTTTCGCCTGGGGGGACGTGCTCGGTATCTGTTCCGGCCGCATAACGCGGAACAGTTGTCCAGGCTCGTGGTCCGGGCGAGGGAAGAAGGTGTCCCTCTCAAGGTCCTGGGGCGCGGGGCCAACGTCCTGGTCAGCGACGACGGCTTCGACGGCGTCGTCGTCCGCCTGGATCACCCGACCTTTCGAAAAACCACCCGCCGCGGAACGCGACTGCAAGCCGGCGCCGGCGTAGACCTCATTCCCCTGGCAAGGCGTTGCAGCGCCCGCGGACTCTCGGGACTGGAGTGCATGGCCGGCATCCCCGCCACCGTGGGCGGGTCGGTCCGCATGAACGCCGGCGGGCGATTCGGCGAATTCAGCGATGTCGTCCGCCGCGTGGATGTCATGCGTCCCGACGGGCAGTGCGAGTTCTGGACTCCCGATCGCTGCGGCTTCGGCTATCGACACTCCAACTTTGGGGACAACCTCGTGCTCTCCGCGGAGATCGAGCTCCACGAGGACGACCCCGTGAAGGTCCGCCGCAAGTTTGATGAATACTTCGAGATGAAGCGGGCTTCGCAGCCGCTTTCGGAACAGAGCGCCGGTTGCATCTTCAAGAACCCCAACGGACACTCCGCCGGCGCCCTCATCGACCAGGCGGGGCTCAAGGGCATGGGCTGCGGCGAAGCCCGCGTTTCCGAGCGACATGCCAACTTCATCGTCGCCCGCCGCGGGGCAAAAGCCTCCGATGTGCTGCGGCTCATCGACCTGATCCGCGAGCGGGTCCTGGCTTTGTTTTCGACGCAGCTCGAAACCGAAATCGACATCTGGAGGCCCTGCGGTCTCCAATGGAGGGGAGCATGACCATCGCTCAGGCGAGCACCCGGCAGTCGATCCGCCGGCGAAAGAGAATTCAATCCCTGGATATCACCGTCCTGGCGGGCGGCCCCGGCGCAGAGCGCGAGGTGAGTCTCAACAGTGGGCAGGCCGTTCGCGATGCCCTCGATCGCCTCGGTCACCGCGTCGAGATGTTGGATATTAACCCCGCCGATATGTGCGCCCTAGAGCGCCCGACGGATTTCGTCTTCATCGCCCTGCACGGGGAATTCGGAGAAGACGGTACGCTCCAGACCGAGCTCGATCGCCGCGGGATTCCCTACAGCGGCTCGGGCGCCACGGCATCGAAGCAGGCCATGGACAAGGTGCTGGCCAAACGCTGCTTCGAGCGCGCCGGCGTACCGACGCCCCGATATGAAGTCATCGAAGCGCAGTCGCTCTCCCCTCCTTGCCAAGGAGGGGGTAGGGGGTGGTCTCTACCGGCGGAGCGATTTCCCCTCCCGGCCGTGGTCAAGCCGGTGGCCTCCGGCAGCAGCGTGGACACCTACATCGCTCGGACGCCCGACACCCTCGCTCAATCCGCAACTACGGTCGTAGAGCGCTACGGCCGGGCCCTGATTGAGCAATACATCTCCGGACGCGAGCTGACCGTCGCCATCCTCGGCGATGAAGCCCTCCCGGTCTGCGAGATCCGCACTCAGCGGGAGTTCTACGACTACCAGGCCAAGTACATCGACGACAACACCCAGTACCTGTTCGACCTCGACCTTCCCCGCGATGTTTTGGACCGAGTCCAGCAGCTCAGCCTGACCGCCCATCGTGCCTTGGGGTGCCGGGTGTTCTCCCGCGTGGATTGCATTCTGGACAAAGACTCGATGGAGCCCAGCTTCCTCGAGGTCAACACCATCCCCGGATTCACCAGCCATTCGCTGGTTCCCAAGGCCGCTGCCCAGCGCGGCATCACCTTCGATCAGCTCTGCCAGCGGATTATCGAGCTGTCTTTCCAGGATGCTGATCGCGCAACATGAGGCGAAAGCGAAAGCCAAAAGACAAGCCCGCCCGCGGCACGCGCCTCACGCGCCGCACCGTGATCAACGTGATGATCCTTGTCGGTTGCACTACGGTTGTCGCCGGCGGCTGGTTCGGCCTGCGAGAGCTGGACGCCCATGTGGATCGCATGCTCGTCCGGCAGCGTCCCGATCCCATCGTCGAATTCATCGACCTGCCCAAAGAGCTGTACTCCCTGGCCAATCGCGACCTCCACCAGAGTCTCTTTGATCTGCTGGGCCGCGAATGGGTGGACGACCAGC
>SBAX01000189.1 GCA_005240095.1 Phycisphaera mikurensis | reverse complement strand
GTCATGCCACACCTCCTTTCGGTTGGAGGATGGCATCGGCCTGCTCAACCATTTCGCTTGAGCAGAACTAGCGCTGTAGTGCTAGTTTCTAGTTTCTAGCCGTGGCTCAGGAACACCCTAATCGTCTGGCCGAGTGGCTTACCCTACTGCGCAAGAACATTCCTGTCGTCCGCGAGCACTTCCTCGACTGGGTGGAGGCGGTTCGCGAGGAGCCCCGCCTGGCTTGGGAGACGCCCGCGCTCCGCTACGGGGTCTACGGCCTTTCGGGGATCATTTTGCTATGGGTTGCGGCCGGCGTGGTCCGGCTCGCCGTGCCTCCGCTGCCGGCTTCTGCGAAGCCGCAAGCCACGACGGCTGACTTTCACGTGGTGTGCGCAAACCCCGATTGCAGCCACCACTTCGTCATTCACCGCGAGTTCGGCTTCGACGACTTCCCAGTTCTCTGTCCGGAGTGCAAGCGCGAGTCCGGCGTTGCGGCGCGGCGGTGCAACTCTGCAACCTGCGCCGGTCGTTGGGTAGCGCCCCAGTCTACTGCCGAGGGCATGGTCTGCCCGGTTTGTGGATCGAGGCTTGAGTGACGACCTTCTGAATCCTTCCTTGTGAAGGGTAAAGCGCCGCTCAGCGGAATCTGGCGGCGATGGGCATGCGGCGGCCGGAGCCGAAGGCGCGGCTGGTGACTTTCAATCCTACCGGGGCCTGCTTGCGCTTGTATTCGGCGCCGTCCACCATGCGGGCGATCCGCTCCACCGTAGGACGGTCGAAGCCCAGGGCCACAATCTCGTCGATGCAGCGCTCGCGCTCCACGTAGTGCTCGAGGATGGGGTCGAGCACTTCGTAGGGCGGGATGGTGTCCTGGTCGGTCTGGTTCTCGCGAAGCTCGGCGGAGGGGGGCTTGGTCAGGGTGCGGACCGGAATGAGGTCACGTCCGGCCTGGCGGTTGATCTCGCGGGCGAGCTGGAAAACCACGGTCTTAGGCACGTCGCTAAGCACGGCCAGCCCGCCGCACATGTCCCCGTAGAGCGTGCAGTAGCCCACGGCCCATTCGCTCTTGTTGCCGGTGCTCAGCAGGAGCCAGCCGAACTTATTGGAAAGGGCCATAAGCAGGGTGCCTCGGACACGGGCCTGGATGTTCTCCTCGGTGACATCCGGCGGACGGCCGGCGAAGGACTCCTTCAAGGTCTCCTCATAGGCGCGGTGGACGTCCTCGATGGGGATGTGCAGGAGGGGAATCTTCAGATTGCGGGCGAGCTGCTGGGCATCCTCGAGGCTGTGGGTGCTGCTGTAGCGGGAAGGCATGGCCACGGCGTGCACGTGGTCAGGCCCCAGGGCCTCGACGG
The DNA here is from genome assembly GCA_005240095.1 of Phycisphaera mikurensis. Classification (GTDB taxonomy): domain Bacteria; phylum Planctomycetota; class Phycisphaerae; order UBA1845; family UBA1845; genus SBAX01. The sequence goes on along the minus strand of SBAX01000189.1, from coordinate 2,494 downwards.
CGAGCACGGCGGTCAGGGCAGAGTCGATGCCGCCGGAGAGGCCGATGACGGCGTCGGTAAAGCCGCATTTGTGCAGGTAGTCGCGAATGCCCAGGACGAGGGCCGATCGGATCTCGTTGATACGGTCGGGATAAGGCTCAATGCGGGCGGACGCCGGTGCGTCGAGATCGACGATGAGCAGATCCTCGTCGAAGGCTTTGGCCCGGGCAAGGGTCTGGCCGGAGGAATCGAGGATGATGCTGGCCCCATCGAAGATGAGATCGTCGTTGCCGCCGACCTGATTGACGTAGACAAGGGGCACGCCCTGCTCGCGGAGCTGCTCGGCGAAGAGTTCCTCACGGGTGTTGCGGACGCCGACGCGGTACGGCGAGGCGGAGAGGTTGATGAGGATGTCGGCACCGGCGGCGACGGTGCGGGCGATGGGGTCGAGTCCGTACACCTTGCGACCCTCGAATTGTCGATTGTTCCACAAATCTTCGCAGATGGTCAGGCCCAGGCAGCAGCTCGCGCCGCGGGTTCTCAGGGTGAGGGTTTTGACGTCGCCGCCGGGGCTGAAGTACCGGGACTCGTCGAACACGTCGTAGGTAGGCAGGAGCATCTTGGCGTACCACGTCGAGAGGGCGCCGTCGCGGCAGACCCCGGCCACGTTGAAGAGGCCTTTGCCGGCACCGGCCGGGTCGGGCTGGAGGTAGCCGACGATGGCGGTGATGTTGCGGCAGGCGGCGGCGATGCGGTGGGCGGCGGCGACGTTCTTCTCGATCAGATTGCGGCGGGAGATCAGGTCCTTGGGGGGATAGCCGAAGACGGCCAATTCGGCGGTGACGACGAGATCGGCGCCGGCCGCGGCGGCGTGCCCAATGCATTCGATGATCCGCGCGGCGTTACGGTCGATGTCACCAACGGTGGGATTGATCTGGGCGAGGGCGACTTTCATTCCTGCTCACAGCGCCACGCACGCATACGTCCGATACTTGGGCCATTGTACTCGGTTTCGGGAGATGCTGCGAGTCGTCGTATTTCTCGGACGCCATGCGATGGCACGCGATCGAAGATAACTCATTGACTTGGTGCTGCGAGCCTGTCTACGATGAGGAAAACGCGAATTTCCTGGACTTTTCGCGTACACGTACGTTTTGGGGGGAAAGAAAATGTCGAACGATCACACCTTGCATTCTGCGCGCCCCCCCAGGCCGCAAAAGAGCAGGATTTCCTACTGGTTCGCGCTGGCCGGTGCTGTCACGGCGCTGGCACTTACCACGGCGAGCAACCGTCCGGAGATGGCCACGATCTGCCATGTTCCGCGTGGGAACGCCGAGAACCCGCGGACGATGACGCTGCCGCGTACAGCGATCGAAGCCCACCTGGCGCACCACGCCGGCGACTACCTGGGCGAGTGCCGCCCGGTCATCGGCGATGACTGCACGGTAGATAGCGAGTGCGACGACAGCTTGTTCTGCAACGGCGCCGAGCGATGCCTCGACGGGCACTGCCGGGCGGGGGTGCTTCCCTGCGATGAGGGTGCGGTGTGCGACGAGGATACGGACACGTGCATCGAGTGCGATCGTCATGAGGACTGCGACGATGGAGCCTTCTGCAACGGCGTAGAAATGTGCCTGCACAACGCGTGCGCGATGGGCACCAACCCCTGTACCGGGGATGAAGTGTGCGACGAGGGCAATGACGTGTGCCGGGAGTGCGATGCGGCCATCGAATGCGACAACGGGTTGTTCTGCGATGGGGCCGAGGACTGCGTGAACGGCCGATGCGTCACGGGGACGACCCCATGTTCCGCGGGGACGGTGTGCGACGAGTCCACGGGCACGTGCCCGCAGTGTCTGTCGGCGGCGGACTGCGATGATGGAGCGTTCTGCAACGGGGCGGAAACCTGCGTGAACGGGGCGTGCGTGGCCGGAACGAACCCCTGCGTGCCGCCGCAGCTCTGCGACGAGGCGGGCGACCAATGCGTCAATTGCACATCTAATGCACAGTGCGACGACACGCTCTTCTGCACGGGAGCGGAAACGTGTGAAGCCGGAGCATGTGTACCCGGTTCCACACCGTGCGAGGCCGGGCTGGTTTGCGACGATGAGGCCGACGAGTGCCGACCGTGCGAGAATGATGGGGAATGCTCCGATGGGCTGTTCTGCAGTGGCGTGGAGACGTGCGTGGACGGGCGCTGTCAGGCGGGCACGTCGCCGTGCTCGGGAACCCAGACGTGCGACGAGAACGCCGACCAATGCGTGAATCCTCCCAGTCCGCCCGCGGGCGGGGGCGGCGGCGAAACTCCGCCCGGCGGCGGGACGCCGGACCGTGACGGAGACGGCATCGCGGACGCGGATGACAACTGTCCGGACGACGCCAATGCCGATCAGGCCGACGGGGATGGGGATACTCACGGCGACGTGTGTGACAACTGCCCGGCCGTGGCGAATGCGGAGCAGCGCGACTCCGCCGCGTCCGGCAGTTGTCGCACAGGTCCCCCACGCCATCCGCG